>NZ_JBVJLD010000084.1:0-23069 GCF_055584905.1 Kitasatospora sp. NPDC088742
GGTGTGACCGGGCGTCAGCCCGTCCACCTCCATCGAGACGGTGGTGGTGCCGCCGGCGCGCTCCACCACGACCCGCACGGCCGCGCCGTAGGGCACGGCCTCCGGGGCGAAGCTCACGGCGGTGGCGGGCACGATCCCGTCGGGCCGGTCGAAGGCCGCCTCCACCGTGGTGCACGGCAGGACGGTGGCGGGCAGCAGCGCGAGCGCGGCCAGGGTGGGGGCGGCGGGCATGGCGGGGCCTCTCGGCTCTAGGGGCGGACGTCCGCCCCCAAGCTGCCAGTTGATCGCGCCCCGCCCCGCCCGGCGCTAGCCGGGACCCGCCGAAGTCACCCGTACGAGGGGGACCTGATGTTGTGTCACGGCGGTCGGAGCAGAACTTTGGACAGGCGCGCGCGGACGGCTGTCAGATAGGGGCATGCCTGACGCGGAGACGGCGCACCCATGCACTATGGTTTATCTCGACATCGAGATAACTCCGCGCTAGGATCTATCTTGACGTCAAGATACTTGCCGAGAGGCGTACGCCTCCCAAGGTGGCGGCCAGGCCCAAGTTAGGGTCACCTTACCACCGGGTGGATCCAGAAGGACCAGAAGGAGTCAGTCGTGTCCGCGAACAGCTTCGACGCCCGCAGCTCGCTGCAGGTGGGCGACGAGTCGTACGAGATCTTCAAGCTCTCCGCCGTCGAGGGTTCCGAGCGGCTGCCGTACAGCCTCAAGGTCCTGCTGGAGAACCTGCTCCGCACCGAGGACGGCGCGAACATCACCGCCGACCACATCAGTGCGCTCGGGAACTGGGACGAGAACGCCCAGCCGAGCGAGGAGATCCAGTTCACGCCGGCCCGCGTGATCATGCAGGACTTCACCGGTGTCCCCTGCGTGGTCGACCTGGCCACCATGCGCGAGGCCGTGAAGGAGCTGGGCGGCGACCCGGCGAAGATCAACCCGCTCGCCCCGGCCGAGCTGGTCATCGACCACTCCGTCATCGCGGACAAGTTCGGCACCCCGGACGCCTTCGTCCAGAACGTCGAGATCGAGTACGGCCGCAACAAGGAGCGCTACCAGTTCCTGCGCTGGGGCCAGACCGCGTTCGACGAGTTCAAGGTCGTCCCGCCCGGCACCGGCATCGTGCACCAGGTGAACATCGAGCACCTGGCCCGCACCGTCATGGTCCGCAACGGCCAGGCCTACCCCGACACCTGCGTCGGCACCGACTCGCACACCACCATGGTCAACGGCCTGGGCGTGCTGGGCTGGGGCGTCGGCGGCATCGAGGCCGAGGCCGCGATGCTCGGCCAGCCGGTCTCCATGCTGATCCCGCGCGTGGTCGGCTTCAAGCTGACCGGTGAGCTGCCGGCCGGCACCACCGCCACCGACCTGGTGCTCACCATCACCGAGATGCTGCGCAAGCACGGTGTGGTCGGCAAGTTCGTCGAGTTCTACGGCGACGGCATCGGCTCCATCCCGCTGGCCAACCGCGCCACCATCGGCAACATGTCGCCGGAGTTCGGCTCGACCTGTGCGATCTTCCCGATCGACGCCGAGACCATCAACTACCTGAAGCTCACCGGCCGCGACGAGCAGCAGCTCGCCCTGGTCGAGGCGTACGCCAAGGAGCAGGGTCTCTGGCACAACCCGGCCCACGAGCCGGCCTACTCCGAGTACCTCGAGCTGGACGTCTCCACCGTCGTCCCGTCGATCTCCGGCCCGAAGCGCCCTCAGGACCGCGTGGTCCTGGCCGAGGCCGCCTCGAAGTTCGCCGAGGCGCTCCCGGCGTACTCCGCCGAGGCCAGCAAGCCGACCGCGGTGACCGCCCCCGACGGCTCGCAGTACCAGATCGACAACGGCGCGGTCGTGATCGCCTCGATCACCTCCTGCACCAACACCTCGAACCCCTCCGTCATGCTGGGCGCCGCCCTGCTGGCGAAGAAGGCCGTCGAGAAGGGCCTCACGGTCAAGCCGTGGGTCAAGACCACCCTGGCCCCCGGGTCCAAGGTCGTCATGGACTACTACGAGAAGGCCGGCGTCCTCCCCTACATGGAGAAGCTGGGCTTCAACCTGGTCGGCTACGGCTGCGTCACCTGCATCGGCAACTCGGGCCCGCTGCCCGAGGAGGTCTCCGCCGCGGTGAACGAGGCCGACCTCGCGGTCGTCTCGGTGCTCTCGGGCAACCGCAACTTCGAGGGCCGGATCAACCCGGACGTCAAGATGAACTACCTGGCCTCCCCGCCGCTGGTGGTCGCCTACGCCCTCGCCGGCAACATGAACGTCGACATCACCCGGGACGCCCTGGGCCAGGACGCCGACGGCAACGACGTCTTCCTCGCCGACATCTGGCCGTCCGAGCAGGAGGTCGCCGACACCGTCGCCGGCTCCATCGACGAGGAGATGTTCACCAACGGCTACCAGGACGTCTTCGCCGGCGACCACCGCTGGCAGTCGCTCCCGGTCCCGACCGGCAACACCTTCGAGTGGGACGCCGAGTCCACCTACGTCCGGAAGCCCCCGTACTTCGAGGGCATGGCCAAGACCCCGAGCCCGGTGAACGACATCGCCGGCGCCCGCGTGCTGGCCAAGCTGGGCGACTCGGTCACCACCGACCACATCTCCCCGGCCGGCAACATCAAGCCGGGCACCCCGGCCGCGCAGTACCTCACCGAGAACGGTGTGGAGAAGCGCGACTTCAACTCGTACGGTTCCCGTCGTGGCAACCACGAGGTGATGATCCGCGGCACCTTCGCCAACATCCGCCTGCGGAACCAGATCGCCGAGGGCACCGAGGGCGGCTACACCCGCGACTTCACCCAGGCCGACGCGCCGGTGTCGTTCATCTACGACGCCTCGCAGAACTACCAGGCCGCCGGCATCCCGCTGGTCGTCCTGGCCGGCAAGGAGTACGGCTCGGGCTCGTCCCGCGACTGGGCCGCCAAGGGCACCGCGCTGCTCGGCGTCAAGGCCGTCATCGCCGAGTCCTACGAGCGCATCCACCGCTCGAACCTGATCGGCATGGGCGTCCTCCCGCTGCAGTTCCCGGAGGGCCAGAACGCCGAGTCCCTCGGCCTGACCGGCGAGGAGACCTTCTCCTTCACCGGCGTGACCGAGCTCAACGAGGGCCGCACCCCGAAGACCGTCAAGGTCAAGGCGGGGGACGTGGAGTTCGACGCGGTCGTCCGCATCGACACCCCCGGTGAGGCGGACTACTACCGCAACGGCGGCATCCTGCAGTACGTGCTGCGCAGCCTGATCGGCTGACCTGACCGACCCCGAGGGGCCCGGACCGCACAAGCGGTCCGGGCCCCTCGTGCGTCCGCCCACGCCCGGCTCACCGATCGGGGCGGGTGAAGGCCCTTGACAAGGGCATGAAGTACTGACGTAGCGTCATTCCGGGTCGGGATGCCCACCGCGCGGCTTCGCGCGTCACTGTTCTGTGATGCGCGAAGCTGCGCATTTCTATGTTCAAACGAACACAAGCGCGCTAGATTTCTGCTTGCCGACGGGGCTCCCGGGCAAATATGCAGGCTCCCTGCACATTGCACATGCTGCACCGCCGACAACGCTTTGGCTCCCACGAGTCACATCGGGCGGTCCGGCTATTGCCGCCAGATGAACAGTGGACTATACCTTTGCGCATCACGGAAACCGCCTCTGACCGGCCCCTTGGCCGCTAGGCGCGCCTCACCCGACAGGAATTGACGGTCAGTCAGCTCCTGCACGCATCTTCTGGACACCGAGGGGTTAGGGCACTCATGGGCTCTGCAACCGAGTACAACCGTCGCGATCTGTTCAAGCGGGCGGCCGCCGTGGCCGTGCTCGCGGCCGGCAGCGGCTCGCTGCTCACCGCCTGTGCCGGTGGCACCGGCGGCAGCGCCGACAAGGGCGCCAAGGCGGCCGGCGGCTTCAACCTGTCCGACGCCAAGAACCCGTTCGGCGTCAAGGACGCGGACGGCCTCGAGGTCTTCATCTTCGACGGTGGCTACGGCAACGAGTACGCCAAGGCCTTCGAGACGATGTACTCGAAGGCGTTCCCGGGCGCGAAGATCAACCACCAGGCCGACAAGGACATCACCGGCAAGCTCCAGCCGCGCTTCAACGCCGGCTCCCCGCCGGACGTCATCGACGACTCGGGCGCCAAGCAGATGAAGCTGGACGTCCTCGCCGAGTCCAACCAGCTCACCGACCTGGCCCCGCTGCTGGACTCGCCGTACATCGACGACCCGTCCAAGAAGATCCGCGACGTGCTGATGCCCGGCACGATCGAGTCCGGCACGGTCAAGGGCAAGGTCTACAACCTGTCCTACGTCTACACCGTCTGGGGCTTCTGGTACTCCGGCAAGCTCTTCAAGGACAACGGCTGGACCGCCCCGAAGACCTGGGCCGAGTTCATCACCCTGTGCGAGCAGATCAAGGCCAAGGGCATCGCCCCGGTCGCCCACCAGGGCAAGTACCCGTACTACATCAACGTCGTCATGATGGACATGATCGCCAAGCAGGGCGGCCTGGACCTCATGAAGCGGATCGACGCGCTCGACGCCGCCGCCTGGGACGACCCGGCCGTCAAGACCGTGGTCGACGCGTTCTTCCAGATCGTCGACAAGGACTTCCTGCTCCCCGGCACCAACGGCATGACCCACACCGAGTCGCAGACCGCGTGGAACCAGTACAAGGCCGCCTTCATCCCCTCCGGCTCCTGGCTGGAGAACGAGCAGCTGCCGACCACCCCGGCGGACTTCGACATGAAGTTCCTGACGATGCCGTCGCTGCCCGGCGACAAGCTGCCGTTCGAGGCCATGCGGGCCGGTTCCGGCGAGCCCTTCATCGTCCCGTCCAAGGCCAAGAACGTGGCCGGCGGCCTGGAGTTCCTGCGCAAGATGCTGACCAAGGAGGCCTCGGCGAGCTTCGCCCAGACCGCCAACAGCCTCACCTGCCTCAAGGACGGCGTCGGCCCCGAGGTCAAGCTGAAGCCGGGCACCGCCTCGACCGTCGTCGCGCTCAAGGCGGCCGGTGACAACACCTTCAACTTCCAGTACCCGAACACCGCCTCCAAGTTCGACGAGGACCTGCAGAACGCCTCCGGCGAGCTGATGGCCAAGCGCATCACTCCGGCGGAGTGGATCAAGCGCGCCAAGGAGTCGGCCACCAAGAACAAGACCGCCTGACCGGCCGGTATCACCACAGCGCCCCGGGGGACCCGAACCTCCCCCGGGGCGTCCGCCTGACGGACAGGAGAAGTGACGATGCGTCACGGCAAGTACCCCTTCATCGTGGGGTTCCTCTTTCTTCCGATCCTGCTGTACGTGGGCCTCGTGCTCTGGCCGTACGCGCAGACCTTCGGATACTCCCTGACCGACTGGTCAGGGGCGAGCCAGGAGATGAACTTCGTCGGCCTGGACAACTACACGAAGCTCTTCGGTGATGAGGTCTTCGGCAACGCCCTGCTGCACAACCTGATGCTGCTGGTGCTGCTGCCCGTCGTGACGATCCTGATCGCGCTGTTCTTCGCCTTCATGCTCAACGTCGGCGGCAAGGGCGGCACCGGTGGCGTCCAGGGGGTGAAGGGCGCTGGCTTCTACAAGGTGGTCTTCTTCTTCCCCCAGGTGCTCTCCATCGCGATCCTCGCGGTGCTCTGGGGCGCGGTCTACCGCACCGACAAGAGCGGTCTGGCCAACGGCATCCTGATCAAGCTGGGCCTGGCCACCGCCGCCGACCCGGTGCAGTGGCTGTCCGACCCGGACATGGTCATGTGGTGCGTGCTCGCGGTGCTGGTCTGGTCCGGCGTCGGCTTCTACCTGGTGCTGTTCTCCGCCTCGATGCAGTCGATCCCGAGGGACATCTACGAGGCGGCCCTGCTGGACGGCGCCAAGCGCGGCCAGACCTTCTTCCGGATCACCCTCCCGCTGCTCTGGGAGACGGTCCAGACCGCCTGGGTCTACCTGGCGATCGTCGCCATGGACGCCTTCGCCCTGGTCGCCTCGATCACCCCCGGCGCCTACTTCGGCGGTGGCCCCGACCACCACTCCGAGCTGATCTCGACCTACCTGATGCGCAGCTTCCTGCGCAACGGCGAGGCCGGGTACGCGTGTGCCATGGGCGTGGTGATCTTCTTCTTCACGCTGATCCTGACCGTCGTCTCGCTCTGGGCCACCAAGCGCGACAAGATCGAGTACTGAGCGGGGACCCCTGATGGCGACTCTCGACAAGACCGCGAAGGTTCCCGGTCAGCTCCGCACCGGCGGCAAGGCCGCCCCGGACCGTGGCCGGCGCTTCGGCGAGGACGGCAAGGTCCTGAACGTCTTCTCGCACGGCTTCCTGGCGATCTGGGCGGTCATGATCGTCCTGCCGCTGGCCTGGGTGGTGCTCGGCTCCTTCAAGACCGACTCCCAGATCAACGGCTCCGCCTGGAGCTGGCCCGAGTCCTTCGGCTTCGACGCCTTCGGCCGGGCCTGGGAGAAGGGCATCGGCGGGTTCTTCGTGAACACGCTCATCGTGCTGGCCGGCTCGGTCACCCTGACCATGCTGTTCGGCTCGATGGCCGCCTACGTGCTGGCCCGGTACGAGTTCAAGGGCAACCGGGTCATCTACTACTTCTTCGTGGCCGGCTCGATGTTCCCGGTCTACCTGGCCCTGGTGCCGCTGTTCTTCATGGTCCGCAACCTCGGTGAGATCTCGCCGTACCTCGGCCTGAACAGCTACGCCGGCCTGATCCTGGTGTACGTCGCGTACTCGCTGCCGTTCACCGTGTTCTTCATGTACTCGTTCTTCCGCACCCTGCCGGGCGCGGTGCACGAGGCCGCGATGCTGGACGGCTGCTCGCACACCCGGGCGTTCTTCCAGGTCATGGTGCCGATGGCGAAGCCGGGCCTGATCAGCGTCGGCATCTTCAACGTGCTGGGCCAGTGGAACCAGTACATCCTCCCGGTCACCCTGATGCAGCCCACCACCGCGGGCGAGGCCGACCACTCGATGCTGGCCCAGGGCCTGGTCAACCTGGCCCTGCAGTCCGGCTACAAGAGCGACGCCCCGGCGCTGTTCGCCGGCATGACGATCGCCATGCTGCCGGTGCTGGTGGTGTACCTCTCCTTCCAGCGTCAGGTGCAGGCCGGTCTGACCTCGGCCACCCTGAAGTAGTCGCGAACGACACCCGAGGGGCCCGGTCCGGGAACGGACCGGGCCCCTCGGCGTACCGTCAGCCCCGGTCGGCGGCCTGTGCCCGCAGCGCGCGGGCCAGGTCGTCCCGGCACTCCAGCACCAGGCGGCGCAGCGCCGGAGCGGCCTGCGGATGCCCGGCCAGCCAGGCGTCGGTGGCGGCCAGGGTGGCCTCGTCGGTCTGGAAGCGCGGGAAGAAGCCGCTCACGATCCGCATCGCGATCTCGATCGAGCGCTGCGCCCAGACCCCCTCGATCCGCTCGAAGTACGGCGCGGCGTACCCGGCGGTCAGCTCCCGCTGCCCGGCCTGCGCGAAGCCCGCGATCTGGGCCTCGACCAGCGCGTTCGGCAGCTCGTCGGAGTCCAGCACGGCGGACCAGGCGGTGGCCTTGGCCGCCGGGGTGGGCAGCGCGGCCAGACAGTGCGTCAGGTGCTGGCGCCCGCTGGCGGTGTTGTCCAGCTCCAGCTCGCCGTTCAGCTGCTCCTCGGTGGCCCGGCCGGCCGAGGCCAGCGCCAACCGGAGCGACCAGCGCAGCTCCTGGTCGACCGTCAGGCCGTCGATCCGGGCGCTGCCGGCCAGCAGGCCCTCGACCAGCTGGAGGTGCTCGGCCCCGTCGGCGGTCAGCGCCAGGAAGCGGGCCCAGGCCAGCTGGTGGTCGCTGCCCGGCTCGGCGGCGCGCAGCTCGCGCAGCGCGCAGGCGGCCAGCAGGCGCCCGCCCTCGCCCCGGTACTCCGGCGCGGCGTACAGGTCGAGCGCCGCCCGGGACTGCTGGTGCAGCGACTGCAGCACACCGATGTCCGACTCGCTGCCGGCGAAGCGGTCCACCAGGCCGAGGTAGTCGCGGGCCGGCATCAGCCCGTCCCGGGTCAGGTTCCAGACCGCGGACCAGGCCAGCGCCCGGCTCAGCGGCTGGTCGATCTCGCCGAGGGCCTCGCGCAGGGTGGCCAGCGAGCGGTCGTCGAAGCGGACCTTGCAGTACGTCAGGTCGTCGTCGTTCAGCAGCACCAGCGCCGGGCGCGGCTTCCCGGCCAGCTCCGCCACCACGGTGCGGGCGCCGGTGACGTCCAGCTCGACCCGCTCGGTGCGCACCAGCGCGCCGTCGGTGTCCCGCTCGTAGAGGCCGACCGCGATCCGGTGCGGACGCGCCGGCTCGCCGTCCTGGAGCACGGCCAGCTCGGTGATCCGGCCCTCGGCGTCCACGGTGAGCTGCGGGGTCAGCACGTTCACCCCGGAGGTCTGCAGCCAGGCGGCGGCCCAGGACCTGAGGTCCCGTCCGCTGGTCTCCTCCAGCGCCACCAGCAGGTCGTCCAGCACCGTGTTCCCGAAGGCGTGCCGCTTGAAGTACTGGCGGGCGCCCTCGAAGAACGCCTCCGCGCCGACGTACGCCACCAGCTGCTTGAGCACCGAGGCGCCCTTGGCGTAGGTGATGCCGTCGAAGTTGAGCTTGGCGTCCTCCAGGTCACGGATGTCGGCCGTGATCGGGTGGGTGGTCGGGAACTGGTCCTGCCGGTACGCCCAGGCCTTGCGCCGGTTGGCGAAGGTGATCCAGGCGGCGGTGTACTTGGTGCCCGCGCCGATCAGGCCGTAGGAGCCCATGAAGTCCGCGAAGGACTCCTTCAGCCAGAGGTCGTCCCACCACTTCATGGTGACCAGGTCGCCGAACCACATGTGCGCCATCTCGTGCAGGATGACGTTGGCCCGGCTCTCGTACGCGGCCTCGGTGACCTTCGACCGGTAGACGAACTCCTCCCGGAAGGTCACGCAGCCCGGGTTCTCCATCGCGCCGATGTTGTACTCCGGCACGAAGCACTGGTCGTACTTCCCGAACGGGTACGGGTAGTCGAACTCGGTGTGGAAGAAGTCCAGGCCCTGCTTCGTGACGGTGAAGATCTCGTCCGCGTCGAAGTACTTGGCCAGCGACTTGCGGCAGGTCGCCGCGAGCGGGATCTCCAGCGTCGAGCCGTCCTTCAACTCCCGGCTGTAGTGGTCCCGTTCGACGTGGTACGGGCCGGCCACCACGGCGGTCAGGTAGGTGGAGATCGGCTGCGTCGGCGCGAACCGCCAGGTGCGGGCGGCCTCTTCCTCGGTCACCTCGGTGTGCACGGCGTTGGCGTACACGTCCCAGGCGGCCGGGGCGGTCACCGTGAAGGTGAACGGGGCCTTCAGGTCGGGCTGTTCGAAGTTCGCGAACACCCGCCGGGCGTCGGCCGGCTCGTAGTGCGTGTAGAGGTACGTCTCGCCGTCCACCGGGTCGACGAAGCGGTGCAGGCCCTCGCCGGTGCGGCTGTAGGAGCAGTCCGCCTCCACCACCAGCAGGTTCTCGGCGGCCAGCCCGGCCAGCCGCACCCGGGTGCCGTCGAAGACCTCGGCCGGGTCGAGCGCCGACCCGTTCAGGGTGACGGAGCGGACCGTCGGCGCGAGCAGGTCGGCGAAGCTCGCCGCACCCGGCTCGGAGCACCGGAAGGCGATGGTGGCGGTGGACCGGAAGGTCACGGCCGCCGGGTCGACGGCGGAGGTGAGGTCGAGGTGGACGCGGTAGCTGTCCACGGAGAGGATCGCGGCCCGCTGCTGGGCTTCCTCGCGGCTCAGGTTCTTGCCCGGCACGGGCGGTACTCCTTTGTCTCGCTCGTACGGTGACGGTCGGGGGGTCAGCCCCGGAGGGCATCCTTTCACGGCCCCGCTCCTGTGCTATTGCACAGACTGGCGGAATCAGTGAGGTACCCCGTCGTGTTGCGTTCAGTTGGAACTGTCCCCGACCTTGCGAAGGATGCCTCCGTGACGACCGCCGACTCGAAGAAGATCGCCGACTTCTGGTTCGACCCGGGCTGCCCCTGGGCCTGGATGACCTCCCGCTGGATGCTCGAGGTGGAGCAGCTCCGCCCGGTCGAGACCCGCTGGCACGTGATGAGCCTCGCCGTCCTCAACGAGGGCCGCGACCTCCCCGAGCAGTACCGCGAGTTCCTCGACAAGGCCTGGGGCCCGGTCCGGGTCCTGATCGCCGCCGCCCAGCAGCACGGGGACAAGGTCCTCGGCCCGCTCTACACCGAGATGGGCACCCGCTTCCACAACCAGGGCCTGCCCAACGAGCGCGCCACCATCGAGGCCGCCCTGGTCGCCGCCGGCCTCCCGGCCGAGCTGGCCGACGCCGCCGACTCCACCGAGTACGACGACGCCCTGCGGGCCTCCCACGCGGAGGGCATCGGCCTGGTCGGCGAGGACGTCGGCACCCCGGTCATCGCCGTCGACGGCCCCGACGGCGACCGCGTCGCCTTCTTCGGCCCGGTCGTCACCCCCACCCCCCGCGGCGAGGCCGCCGCCCGCCTCTGGGACGGCACCGTCCTGGTCGCCGCCACCCCGGGCTTCTACGAGATCAAGCGCACCCGCAAGGCCGGCCCCTCGTTCGAGTAGGCGCGACGCCTCGGGGCCGGAGGCCCCGGGGGCGCGAGGCCCTGCGCGCTTCGGAAGGCGGCTCACCTGCAACTGACTCACCGTCAGCCGGTGGCAGGTGCTGCCGTTCCCCTGCGCGCAGTTCCTCGCGCCCCCGGTATGACCAATTACCCCTGCGACCCCGTGATGGCTGAGGTCTTCTGCTTGACCAGGCCGATGACCGAGAGGACCACCGCGAGGCCGGCCGTGAAGTAGAGCTGGGTGCGGTTGTCGGCGTCGAGCGTCATCAGGCCGAGGACCGTGACGACCCCCGCGAGCGCGACCCAGGTGAGGTACGGGAAGGCCCACATCCGGACGGTGAGCAGCTCCGGGGCCTCCCGCTCCAGCCGCCGCCGCATCCGCAGCTGCGCCACCGCGATGAACCCCCACACCACCAGCACCGCCGCGCCGACCATGTTCAGCAGCCAGGCGAAGATCGTCTCCGGCCACCAGAAGCTGAGCAGCACCGCGAGGAACCCGAACGCCGACGAGGCCAGCACCGCGATCCGCGGCACCCCGCCGTGCACCCGCGCCAGCGCCTTCGGCCCCTGCCCGCGCTGCACCAGCGAGAAGACCATCCGCGAGGACCCGTAGATGTTGGCGTTCATGGCCGACAGCAGGGCGATCAGCACCACCACGTTCATGACCTGCCCGGCCGCGGGGAAGCCGATCGCGTCGAGCACCGCGACGTACGGGCCGCTGGAGACCACCTCGGGGTCGTTCCACGGCACCAGCGTGACGATGACCGCCATCGAGCCGACGTAGAAGAGGGCGATCCGCCACATCGCGGTGCGGACCGCGGTGGCCACGCTGCGCCGCGGGTCCTCGGACTCGGCGGCGGCGATGGTGACGGTCTCCAGACCGCCGTAGGCGAAGACCGAGGCGAGCAGGCCGGTGACCAGGCCGCCGGCGCCGTTCGGGAAGAAGCCGCCCTGGCCGGTGAGGTTGGACGTGCCGGGGGCCGAAGTGCCGGGCAGCACACCGCAGATGGCGAGCACGCCGATCACCAGGAAGGCGGAGATCGCCAGCACCTTGACGGCGGCGAACCAGAACTCGAACTCGCCGAAGTTCTTCACCGCGGCCAGGTTGCTGAGGCAGAAGAAGGCCATGAAGAGCGCCACCCAGACCCAACTGGGCGAGCCGGGGAACCACTTGACCATGATCCCGGCGGCGCCGATCGCCTCGGCCGCGACGCCCACGCAGAGCAGCGTCCAGAACATCCAACCGACCGTCAGACCGGCCCAGGGGCCGATCTCCCGCTCGGCGTGCACCGAGAAGGAGCCGCTGGCCGGGCGGGCGGCGGACATCTCGCCGAGCATCCGCATCACCAGCATGACCAGCAGGCCGGAGAGCGCGAAGGCCAGCACGATGGCGGGGCCGGCGGCCGCGATGCCCGCGCCCGAACCGACGAACAGCCCGGCGCCGATCACTCCGCCGAGCGCGATCATCGAGAGGTGACGCTGCTTCAGGCCGTGCGAGAGCTGACCGGTCGGCGTGGCGCCCGAGCCGTGCTCGGTGGGCTCCACCGTCGGCGGGGAGGAGGGGGTCGGCATCAGGGTGGGTCCAGACGTGTGTACGGATTGCGGGACGATCCGTCCACTATTCGGTAGGTCTTCTGGACATGCCAATACGCGCGCCCCGAAGACCGCGATCCGGACACCTTCCTGACCGAAAGTGAGCGAGCGCCTACATCATCCGTCGTAGTCAGGATGGTTCCGACAAGCACGGTCGCCCACCCTTGGCCGGTTCCGACGCCGGCCCCGGCCGCCCGGTCGGCATAGGTTCCTAAGTGATCACCACACCACAGTGACAGGAGCCCCGCCGATGGCCACCGCCACCACCCTCCCCGGCCGAACCCCGGTCCTCGCCGACCTCGTCCCGCAGGCCGCCACCCGCCTCGGTGCCCAGGCCCGCGAGCTCGCCCTGGTCGCCGGCGGCGCCGCCCTCACCGGCCTGGCCGCCCAGCTCTCCGTCCCGGTCCCCGGCTCGCCCGTCCCCGTCACCGGCCAGACCTTCGCCGCCCTGCTGGTCGGCACCGCGCTCGGCACCCGCCGCGGCGTCGCCTCGCTCGGCCTCTACCTGCTGGCCGGCATGGCCGGGATGCCCTGGTTCGCCGAGGGCAGCTCCGGCTTCGCGATGCCCAGCCTCGGCTACGTGATCGGCTTCGTGCTCGCCGCCGGACTGGTCGGCGCCCTGGCCCGCCGCGGCGCGGACCGCAGCCCGCTGCGCACCGCCGGCGCCATGGTGCTCGGCAGCCTCGCCATCTACGCCGTCGGCGTCCCCTACCTGGCCGTCTCGCTCGGCGTCCCGCTGGCCCGCGCGGCCGAACTCGGCCTCTACCCCTACCTGGTGGGCGACGGCCTGAAGGTCCTGCTGGCGATGGGCGCCCTGCCGCTCGCCTGGAAGCTGCTGCGACGCGCCTCCTGAGCTGACGGACCGACGGCGACCCGGGTGCACCCGCATGCCACACTCATACGCATGCGCGTGTACCTGGGTTCCGACCATGCCGGATACGACCTCAAGAACCACCTCGTGAAGTGGCTCCAGGAGAACGGCCACGAGCCGGTCGACTGCGGCCCGCACGTCTACGACGCCGAGGACGACTACCCGCCGTTCTGCCTCCGGGCGGCCGAGCGGACCGCCGCCGACCCCGAGGCGCTGGGCGTCGTGATCGGCGGCTCGGGCAACGGCGAGGCGATCGCCGCCAACAAGGTGAAGGGCGTGCGCGCGGCGCTCGCCTGGAGCGAGCAGACCGCCGAGCTGGGCCGCGAGCACAACAACGCCAACGTCCTCAGCATCGGCGGCCGGATGCACACCGTCGAGGAGTCCACCCGCTTCGTCGAGATCTTCCTCAACACCCCCTACAGCGGCGCCGAGCGCCACACCCGCCGCATCGAGATGCTCTCCGACTACGAGACCACCGGCGAGCTCCCCCCGATCCCGGCCCACCACCCCCAGCAGGGCTGACGGAGAACGTGATGGCAATGGGGGCGCGAGGAACGGCGCGAATCGGAAGGCGGCTCACCTGCAACTGACCCACCGTCGGCCAGTTGCACCTGCTGCCTTTCCCCTGCGCGCAGTTCCCCGCGCCCCCGCGGGGCGCAGCCACGTACCTCAGAAGCCGTGCGGCAGCCAGGGTGCGACGTCCGAGGCGAAGGCCCGCGTCGCCTCCGTCAGGGCGCCGTCCCGCAGCTCCGTGACCAGGCCCGCCGAGGCCAGCGCCGAGAGCCGGACCCCGCCCAGGTAGGCCGCCCCCAACTCCCGGACGTCGACGACGAGATCGGCCGGCGCCGAGGTCCGCTCGCAGCTCGCGCCCTTGCCCGGCCCGTCGCCGTGCAGGCGCCACCGCCCGGCGTTCCACGGACAGAACGCGTCGGAGACCTCCAGCACCACGTCCACCGCCGCCGCGTACCCCCGCTGCGAGAGCGCCGCCCCGAGCTCCACCAGCCGCACGTACATCCCGTCCACCAGCGACGGCTCCAACCGCCGTGCGTCGTCGACCAGATGGAGCACCGCGTCGTCCACCGGACGGTTCCGGACGGTGGCCCGCCCGCAGAGGTCCTGGTCGAGCAGGAACTCCCACAGCGCCGCGTAGACACCCGGCGTCCGGGCCTCCACGTCGCGGACCCGGACCGTGCCGTCGGCGATGTCGGAGCTGCTCCAGTCCATCGACACGGCGTACCGGGCGTAGCCCAGCAACTGCCCGCTCTCCCGGTCCTCGGCCACCACGCACTGGAGCGGCGAAGCCCCGTCCCGCGCGCCGGGCGCGTCCTTCAGCGGCAGCTTCTCCCAGCCGGGCCGCCGCGCCAGCATGCCGGGCCGCTTCGGCACCAGCTCCGCGTACAGCTCCTCGCACGCCGCCAGCACGGACTCCGGTGCGACCAGCCGCAGCCGGACCGTCCGCTCCACCGGCGCCCGGACCTTGACCCGCCGGGGGACGGTGACCCCCATCCGCCAGGTGCCCAGGCCGTAGCCGAACCGGCCGTAGATGGGGGACTCCGAGGCGGTGAGCACCGCGAGCGCCTCGCCGCGCTCGCGGACCTCGTCGAGCTGGTCCCGCATCAGCCGGCTGAGGATGCCGCGCCGCCGGTGGGTGGGCAGCACGCCGACCATGGTGACGCCGGCGGCCGGGACGACGGCGCCGCCGGGCACCGAGAGGCGGAAGGTGAAGGCGCCGGCGCCGCCGACCGGCAGGTCTCCGTCCCAGACCCCGACCGAGCGGTCCAGTTCGGTCAACTCCCGCCACAGCGCCCGGTCCTCGGGCTGGTCCTCGGCACCGCCGAAGGCCACCTCGAGGTTGCGGTACCAGCGGTCCCAATCCTCGGCGGTGAGCGTGCGGACGGTCAGGCCGTCACCTGTCGTGTCGTCAGAAGTCGTACGTTCGGCGGTCATATGCCAAGAGCTACCACCCCGCATCCGTCGTGCGCGACCGACATTCGGCGGGTACCCAACCCCGGAGTGTCACCACCCGCACCCGCACCCGCCTCGCACCCGCCCGGCACTCGACCCGCACCCGCCCGGCGGCCGAAACCCGTTGGACCCGCACCCGCGAACGCGCCCGGCGCCGCCCCACCCGTCGACGGCACCCGGTGCCGGTGGATAAGGTCAAGGCCCATGGCTGGCAGCACGCCGGGCTCCGCGCCCCGGACGACTGGCACGGGCCAGGCCGCATCGGCGGCCGACGGCCCGTGGACGGCCCGGTTGCGCAGCAGGCTGTACCGGGCCCGCCGAGTGCTGCGCCGGACCGCCGTGGACCACTTCCGCGGGGACGCGGCCGACTGGCTCGCCTTCGGGGTGCTGTTCGCCGCCGTCCCGCTGTTGGTGCTGCTCAACGTGCTGATCCCGGCCTGGGCCCCACCCACCGCGCTGGTGCTGCCGATCCTGGCCGGGGCGCTGCTGCTGCGGCCGGGCACGCTGGTGCTGCTCTACGCGGCCGCCGCCCTCGGCCTCTCGGTCGAGTCACTGATCCACACCGGCGAGCGGGTGGCCAGCGACCACCCCGACACCTATGTCTTCGGCGTGACCCCCGGTGCCGCGCTGGTGGTCGGCGCGGTCGGGGTGGCCGGGCTGCTGCTGGCCCAGTTCCGCAGCCGGGTCGGGGTGCCCTGGCGCGGCGGCGGCTCGATGCTCTTCGACCTGCGCGAGCGGCTGCGGGTGCAGAGCCGGGTGCCCGGGCTGCCCGAGGGCTGGTCGGCGGACATGGCGCTGCGCCCGGCCGGCGGCCAGTCCTTCTCCGGCGACTTCGTGGTGGCGTCCCGCACCGGGCCGGGCCGCCGGGTGCTGGAGGTGGTGCTGGCGGACGTCTCCGGCAAGGGCATGGACGCCGGTTCGCGCGCCCTGCTGCTCTCCGGCGCGTTCGGCGGCCTGCTGGGCTCGCTCCCGGCGCACGAGTTCCTCCCGGCGGCCAACGGTTACCTGCTCCGCCAGGACTGGGACGAGGGCTTCGCCACCGCCGTCCACCTGGTGCTCGACCTGGACACCGGGGAGTACGAGCTGCTCTCGGCGGGCCACCTGCCCGGCATGCAGCGGCACGCGGGCACCGGCCGCTGGGACGTGATGGAGGCCCCCGAGGGCGGACTGCTCGGGGTCTACGACGGCGCCAAGTTCGAGGGCGTGCGCGGCCGGCTGGACCGCGGCGACGTGCTGATGCTCTGCACCGACGGCATGGTCGAGGTGCCCGGCCGCGACCTGACGGAGGGCATGGACCGGCTGATGGGGGAGGCGGACCGGCTGGTCGGCGGCGCGCCGTTCGCCCAACTCGGCGGCCGGGGCTCGGCGGTGAAGCTCATCGAGTCGGTGGCCAAGGACGTCAACGACGACCGTGCGGTCCTGCTGCTCTGGCGCGGCTGACCGGCCGGTGGATGTCAAGTCCGGGCGCCGATCTTCGGCCATTCCTGGGGCATAGTCCAGCAAGTGGATCTAGGACTGGCGGGAGCGGTCAACTACCTGCTGGGGCCGCCCTGCCGACGGACCGTCAGGCCGTTCCGGCTATCGTCTCGGTCGGCGGAAATTCGTCTCACATCGCAGGATCTTCGGGCCCTGCTCACGGCAAGTCCTTTACGCAGTCCGCACGAACGACCACACTGAGTCCGGGTGGGACGGTCGGTTCTCGGGGGGTCCGGGGGATTGCTCGGGGGATTGGGCCCGCCACGACACTCGCTACGTAGAAAGAGGAAGTGAGTCCGGGTGGCCTTCTCCGTCTCAGCCCTGGTCCTGTTCGGCATCATCTGCGTGATCTTCATCCGCAACAAGCAGTTGAAGACCAGTCATGCCATCATCGCCGCGCTGTTCGGCTTCATGCTGAGCCAGTCCACGGCGGCCGGGCCCATCCAGGAGTTCCTCAGTCAGCTCGCCAAAACCATCTCCTCGGTGGCCGGCTGACCGGGATCGCCCGACGGTGCGCCCGCCCGACGGCGGGTCAGCGCCGCCCACGCCACCAGCGCGCGAGTCTGCCGCGCGGTGGTGCGGGGACAGTCATGCGCTCCGGCAGTGCCTCGGGCTCGGGCGCGAACACCAGGAACAGCCGCGCCCAGCAGAGCCGTTCGCCGCGCGGCCAGTCCTGCGCCCGCAGCGCCCGCGAGGCCGCACTGCTGACCCGGCCGTTCACCCGCACCTCGGCCACGTCGTGGCCGGCCTTGCCGCCGAAGAACAGCTTCACGCCGTTCACCTGACCGGGCACCAGCTCCGGCAGCACGGCGGCGGCCAGGGCGGGGGAGGAGTGCTGCCCGGCGAGCCAGTCGGCGAGCAGCTCCGAGCCGGTGCCGAAGGTGGCCGCCGGGCTCTGCACCACCCGCCAGCCGGGGAACTCGGGCGTGCTGAACGCGTGGTCGCCGGAGAGCAGTTGGAGCACGGCGGTGGCGGTGGTGCCGGCCCAGATCATCACCGCGTTGTCGAGCTGCTCGGTGTCGTCGCCGCCGAAGCCGGCCGCGCAGTCCCAGACCACCGGGCCGTCGCCCCGGCCGAGTTGGAGGACGTAGCCGAGGTCCACGTGCCCGCTGGTGCCCCGCTCGGCGTGGTCGCGGACCGCCACCGCGGTGGTGCCGGGCCCCCGGACCACCGCGCCGTCCACGGTGAACTCCAGGCCCAAGCGGGCCATCTCGCGGACCACTCCGCGCCGTATGACGGCCAGCCGCTCCTCGTGGGGCACGGGCGGATCTCCTCGCAGCCACCCGGACGGCGGCGCTCTGTTCTCGAACGGGAACCTCGAACGGCGAGCGTATCGGCCCGGCGTGACCGGTGTCACGGCGCCTGCCGACGGAGCGCACGGAGCCGTATCCGGACCGTGGCATTCGACACCCTGCGTGCACGGACGATCGGCTCAGGGTCAGCGATCATGGGCGCTTGAGGCGGAGGTCCCGACCCCGGAGTGACTTTGGTCCCGCCCGATCGTCGTTGATCGTTCAACCCGGGGTTGCCAGCGTCGGGGGCGATGGGCTTAGCTGCGGATCCAGTCCGGCGGATCGACCGGACGGGCCCACCGGGTGGAACGCCGAGTCCTGCCATCACCCGGAGCCTCGAACCAGCACCGCAATGGCAGGAGTGGGGGACCCACAGGTAAGTCGCCGTACCGGTACGCCGGTCCGGCTAGGGGTGAAGCCGCGTCAGCGGCCGGGCATCTCCAGCCCGAACCCGACAGCTCACCTCACAGGCGTCGGAGAGGACCAGCCCCATGTCCGTCAAGGGCAAGCACCGTCGCGTCCAGCTGTCCCGTCTGACCCGCATCGCGGTCGCCACCGGTGTGGTCGGCGCCGCCTTCGCCGTCCCGGTCAGCGCCGCCAGCGCGCACCAGAGCCACACCCCGGCCGCCGCCCCCGAGGCCGCCGCCGTCGCCTCCGTGGTGACCGAGGCCGCCCCGGCCGTCGTGCCCGCCGCGGTTCCGGCCGCCGCCCCGGCCGCCGAGGTCAAGGCCTACCAGGTGGTCAGCGGGGACACCCTCTCGAAGATCGCCTCCGCCCAGCAGGTCGAGGGCGGCTGGGAGAAGCTCTACCAGGACAACCGGGCCGTCGTCGGCGGCAACCCGAACCTGATCTTCCCGGGCCAGAACCTCTCCCTCTCGGGCAAGGCCGCCGTCGCCACCCCGGCTCCGGCCCCGGCGCAGACCCCGGCCCCGCAGCAGTCCAAGAGCACCGAGTCGGACACCACCAAGGCGTCCCGCTCCAAGGCCTCCACCCCGGCCCCGAAGGCTGCCGCCCCCAAGGCCGCCGCCCCGCAGGCCGCGACCCCGAAGGCCGCGACCCCGAAGGCCGCCGCCCCCAAGGCCGCCGCGCCGAAGGCCGAGACCTCCGCCACCGTCGTCTCCGGCGGTTACGTGGCCCCGGTCAGCGGCGGCACCTCCACCGCGTACCACGCCTCCGGCTCCTCCTGGTCCAGCGGCTACCACACCGGTGTCGACTTCCGCGCCTCGACCGGCACCAGCGTGAAGGCCGTCACGGCCGGCACCGTGGTCTCGGCCGGCAACGGCGGCGCCTACGGCAACGAGGTCGTCATCCGCCACGCGGACGGCAAGTACTCCGAGTACGCCCACCTCTCCTCGATCGGCGTCCGGGCCGGCCAGACCGTCTCGGCCGGCCAGCAGATCGGCCTCTCCGGTGCCACCGGCAACGTGACCGGCCCGCACCTGCACTTCGAGATCCGCACCGGCGCCTCCTACGGCTCCGACATCGACCCGGTCTCCTACCTGCGCGCCCACGGCGTGAACGTCTGAGCCGTCTGACGGTCCGACGGTCCGAGACGACGTCAAAAGGCTCCGGCCCCCGGTCAGTGACCGGGGGCCGGAGCCTTTGCGGAGCGGGTGACGAGAATCGAACTCGCGTGACCAGTTTGGAAGACTGGGGCTCTACCATTGAGCTACACCCGCACAGGACGCCACGCGGCCGCATGACGCGGTCGCGAGAACAGGGTCAGCGTACCTGGTCGGATCGCCTGCTCGCACACCGCTTTGACGCTCCGGCACGTCGGGACGGCCCGCCGAGGTGGTCAACGGCCGCCCGGGTGAACGGCCGTGGGGGGTGGGGGGTGGCGTGTACGCTTCCTCTCGGCACCACGGGGTGTGGCGCAGTTTGGTAGCGCGTCCGCTTTGGGAGCGGAAGGCCGTCGGTTCGAATCCGGCCACCCCGACAGTGCGGCAGGGTCTCGTCGGTGGGCGGGGCCCTGTTGGCGTCCCGGGGCCGTCCGGGGGCTCCCGCGAGGGGCCTCGTCATCCGTGTGGCAGCACCTGCGGCAGCACCCTGGCGTCCGCCTTTCGTGCTACCGGTAGGATGGGCGGCTGGCGGTAGTCCCTGCGCGGATACGTGCAGGTCAACCGCCCGAGGGCGAGGAGTCAAGCTCACCGTCCACCCCTGTACGGGAGATGCAGCTCCAACCGCCCATCGCCCGTCTCGCCCGCACCGCCCGGCCCGCAGGCCGGCCGGCAAGGGCGGAGACAACCTGACCGCAAGCCCATAGGAGACCCAACCGTGAAGAGCGCCGTCGAGACTCTGAACCCGACTCGGGTTCGACTCACCGTCGAGGTGCCCTTCGAGGAGCTCAAGCCGAGCCTCGACGCGGCCTACAAGAAGATCAACTCGCAGGTCTCGGTCCCGGGCTTCCGCAAGGGCAAGATCCCGGCCAAGGTCATCGACCAGCGCTTCGGCCGTGCCGCCGTGCTCGAGGAGGCCGTCAACGACGCGCTGCCGCGCTTCTACACGCAGGCCGTCGACGAGGGCAAGATCGAGGTTCTCGGCCAGCCCGAGATCACCGACATCCAGGGTGTCGAGAGCCTGGCCGACGGCGGTGACCTCACCTTCATCGCCGAGGTCGACGTCCGTCCGGAGATCACCCTGCCCGACTTCGCCGGCATCGAGGTGACCGTCGACCCGATCGTGGTCGAGGACGCCGACGTGGAGAAGTCGCTGGAGCAGCTGCGCGAGCGCTTCTCGTCGGTCAAGGACGTCGAGCGCGCCGCCGCCGAGGGCGACGTCGTGATCGTCGACCTGGAGGCCAAGGTCGACGGTGAGGTGCCGGAGGACGGCACCGCCACCGGCGTGAGCTACGAGATCGGCTCGGGCCGCCTGCTGGACGGCATCGACGAGGCCGTCGTCGGCCTGTCGGCCGGCGAGACCAAGACCTTCACCACCGAGCTCAAGGGCGGCACCCAGGCCGGCAAGAGCTCCGAGGTGACCGTCACCGTCACCGCCGTCCAGGAGAAGGAACTCCCGGAGCTGGACGACGAGTTCGCGCAGCTGGCGAGCGAGTTCGACACCCTGGAGGACCTGAAGGCCGACTCCGTCAAGCGCCTGGAGCGCATGCGTGAGTTCGACCAGGCCACCCAGGCCCAGGAGCGGGTCCTCGACGAGCTGCTGAAGCTGGTCGAGATGGAGTACCCGGAGAAGCTCCTCAAGGACGAGGTCGAGACCCGCAAGCACAACCTCGAGCACCACCAGCTCGAGCCGATGGGCCTCACCCTCGAGACCTACCTCGCCACCCAGGACAAGTCCCTCGAGGACTACGCCAAGGAGACCGAGGAGCAGGCCAAGAAGGGCATCAAGACCCAGTTCGTGCTCGACGAGATCGTCGACAAGGAGAAGCTGGGCGTCAACCAGGACGAGCTCACCGAGCACCTGGTCCGCCGCGCGGCCGGCTCCGGCATGACCCCGGACCAGTTCGCCCAGCAGGTCGTCCAGGCCAACCAGGTCCCGCTGCTGGTCGGCGAGGTCGCCCGCGGCAAGGCGCTGGCCCTGGTCGTCGAGCAGGCCAAGGTCACCGACACCAACGGTGAGGTCGTCTCCTTCGAGGACGACGAGGAGACCGAGGAGTCGGCGGAGACCACCGAGGCCTGAGCTTTCGGCACGGTCTGACGTACCGTCAGGGAACGGCCCGGACGCCCCGCGAGGGGGGTCCGGGCCGTTCCCGTGACCGGCTCCGGACCCTGCGCTCACAGCGAACAGTTCCGCGCGGGGGATTCCGAGGCGGGGCCTGCGCGTTAGGGTCCATAGACAGCGACAATTCGACTGAGCAGGTGGCTAAGTGACGTTCCCGCAGATGCAGATGCCTGGCCTGATGGCGCCGCACGCCGCCGCTGGTGACGTGCTCGGCGGCTTGGGGGACCAGGTCTACAACCGGCTGCTCAACGAGCGCATCATCTTCCTCGGCCAGCAGGTCGACGACGACATCGCCAACAAGATCACCGCCCAGCTCCTCCTCCTGGCCGCAGACCCGGAGAAGGACATCTACCTGTACATCAACTCGCCGGGCGGCTCGATCACGGCGGGCATGGCGATCTACGACACCATGCAGTACATCAAGAACGACGTGGTCACCATCGCGATGGGCATGGCGGCCTCGATGGGCCAGTTCCTGCTGACGGCCGGCGCCAAGGGCAAGCGCTTCTCGCTGCCGAACGCCAACATCCTGATGCACCAGCCCTCGGCCGGTCTCGGTGGCTCGGCCACCGACATCCGGATCCAGGCCGAGCAGCTGCTCCGCACCAAGAAGCGCATGTCCGAGCTGATCGCCGCGCACAGCGGCCAGTCCTTCGAGCGGGTCACCGCGGACTCCGACCGGGACCGCTGGTTCACCCCGGAGGAGGCCAAGGAGTACGGCCTGATCGACTCGATCATGCACAGCGCCGCGGACGTCCCCGGCGGCGGCGGCACCGGCGCCTGACCCGGCACCGGCAGCAGACCCAACCGACCGTCACGCTTCGGAGGACAGAAGACCCCATGTACAACGCGCGCACCGAGCTCACCGCCCCCCGGGCCGAGGGCCGTTACATCGTTCCGCGCTTCGTCGAGCGCACCTCGCAGGGCATCCGCGAGTACGACCCGTACGCCAAGCTGTTCGAGGAGCGCATCATCTTCCTCGGCTCCCAGGTGGACGACGTCTCGGCCAACGACATCATGGCGCAGCTGCTCTGCCTGGAGTCGATGGACCCGGACCGCGAGATCCAGATGTACATCAACTCGCCCGGCGGCTCCTTCACGGCGCTCACCGCGATCTACGACACCATGCAGTACGTGAAGCCGGACATCACCACCGTCTGCATGGGCCAGGCGGCCTCCGCGGCGGCCGTGCTGCTGGCCGCGGGCACCCCCGGCAAGCGGATGGCGCTGCCGAACGCCCGCATCCTGATCCACCAGCCGTACACGGAGACCGGCCGCGGCCAGGTCTCCGACCTGGAGATCCAGGCCAGGGAGATCTTCCGGATGCGCGAGCAGCTGGAGGAGATGCTGTCGAAGCACTCCAACAAGCCGGTCGAGCAGGTCCGTGAGGACATCGAGCGGGACAAGATCCTGACGGCCGAGGAGGCCCTCGAGTACGGCCTGATCGACCAGATCATCTCCACCCGGAAGTCCTCGCTGACCTCCTGAGCCCCCTGAGGCTCCTGGGGCGGGGGGGGGGGGGGGGGGCGGGCGCCCCCCCCCCCCCCCACCCCGCGCCGGTGGGTTGAAAAAAAACACCCGGGCGGGGGGCGGCAGAGGGGTGGGCCGGCGGAAAAGCAGGGGGGGGGCGGAACGGGGGTTAA
>NZ_JBVJLD010000085.1:0-22448 GCF_055584905.1 Kitasatospora sp. NPDC088742
CCCGGGTAGCTCCGCTACGACGGGCCTTCGCCCGGCACGCCGACAGCACGCACCGAACGACGCGACGGGGCAAACCTTGCCGGGCACGGCACTAGTAGGGCTTTGTTAGGTCCTGTGGTGGGGTTCGGGTGTCGGTGTGGGTTGGCCGCATATCGAGCAGGCGCCGGTCCAGGTGGCCAGGAGGGCCTGGAGTTCGCGGAGGACCGTGTAGAGGGTCAGGCCGGCGCAGGGGCTTTTGGGTCGAGCCGCAGCAGGGTGCAGAAGGCCTGGGCGAGGGCGGTGAGGGTGACGTGGCGGTGCCAGCCGAGGTAGTTGCGGCCCTCGAAGTGGTCCAGGCCGAGAGCGTCCTTGAGCTCGCGGTAGTCGTGCTCAACTCGCCAGCGGATCTTGGCGATTCGGACCAGCTCGCGCAGTGGGGTGTCGGCGGGCAGCGTCGAGAGCCAGTAGTCGGTCGGCTCGGCGGAGTCGGGTGGCCACTCGACGAGCAGCCAGCAGTCGGGCAGTGCCCCGTCGGCGCTTCGACGGATGTGTCGGTTGGCCGGGCGAACCCGCAGGGACAGGAACCGCGAGCGCATCTCGGCGTTCGGGTTGCGCTTGGTGGCCTTGCTGCCCTGGCGCCAGGTGACGGTGCGGGTGGCCGCTTGTCCGGCTGTCAGGGCCAGCGCGCGCAGGGTGGTGTGCGGCTGGGGGTAGGCGGACACGGGAGGGCGGCCCTGCCCGGAGTACGGCGGGCGCTCGGGCGTCGCGTCGCCCGGGTGCGCGGTGGTGGTGGCCTTGACCGCGACCGCGTAGGTCAGGCCGCGCTCGGTCAGGCCCTCGCGAAAGCCGGTGGCGTCGCCGTATCCGGCATCGGCGACGACCGGCAGGTCGGGCAACTCCCAGTCCCCGCGCACCTCGTCGAGCATGTCCAGGGCCAGGCGCCACTTCTCCCGGTGCCGTGCCGCATCGGGGATGCCGGCCTTGGCACGGCGGCGCTGGATCGCCTCGGCCAGCGGCGCGTCCTCGCCCCGCTTGGCGTCGTCCCAGCTTTCGGGCAGGAACAGGCGCCAGTCGACGGCCGAGGACGCGCGGTCGCTGACCAGGTTGACGCTGACGCCGATCTGGCAGTTTCCGCGTTTGCCCAGTGCGCCGCAGTACATCCGCGCCACGCCCGGCGAGTCGTAGCCGTCCTTGGGGAAACCGACATCGTCGATGGCATACGCCTCGGGAGAGATATGAGCCGCGGCCCAACGGGCCAGCCGCTCACGGACCTTGGAGTAGTCCCAGGTGGAGGAGGAGACGAACTGCTGGAGCTGCTGATGGTCCACGCCCAGACGCTCGGCCATCGGCTGCATCGACTTGCGCTTGCCGTCCAGCATCAGCCCGCGCAGGTACAGCTCGCCCTTGGCCCGCTGGTCCCGACGGGCCAGCGAACCCAACATCTGGGCCGCGAACGCCTCCAGGCGCGGACGGACCTCTTCCATCTCCTCAGGTGTCACACCTGAAAGAAGATCACAACCCTACCCCTGCTTGAAGAACCGGGGCACCTAACAAAGCCCTACTAGGAAATCGGCTACGCCGCTGGGGGGCGAGGCTCTGCTGATCTGCGGCTCCGCCGCGGGGCGCGCGGGGGAACGGCAGCACGGTGGGGGGCTGGCGAAAGTGGTCACACCGGGGGCGCGAGGCTCTGCTGATCTGCGGCTCCGCCGCGGGGCGCGCGGGGGAACGGCGGCACGTGCAACTGGCTGACGGAGCCTCAGTTGCAGGTGGGCCGCCTTCCGACTCGCGCAGTTCCCCGCGCCCCTGGGGCCTTCGGCCCCGAGGTGCAGCCGTGTGCGTCAGCGGCCGAGGTACTTGGGCTGTTCCTTGGCGAGGAAGGCGGCCACCGCGATGCGGTGGTCCTCGCTGGCTCCGGCCAGGGTCTGCAGTTCGTCCTCCTTGTCGAGCAGCTCGCTCAGGGAGTGGGTCGCGCCGTAGGCCAGGGCGGTCTTGATCGCGCCCAGTGCCACCGTCGGCCCCTCGGCCAGCCGCTGGGCGAACTCCCGGGCCACGGTGGCGAGTTCCTCGGAGGGGACCACCTTGGTGGCCAGGCCGAGTTCGGCCGCCTCGGCCGCCTTCACGGTGCGCGGGAACATCAGCAGCTCGGTCGCCCGGGCGTGCCCGACCAGCCGGGGGAGGGTCCAGGAGGCCCCGGAGTCGGCGGTCAGCGCCACGCCCGCGAAGGAGGTGTTGAAGCCGGCCGTGTCGGCCACGATCCGGAAGTCGCAGGCGAAGGCCAGCGAGGCGCCCGCCCCGGCCGCCACGCCGCCGACCGCCGCCACCGTGGGCTTGTTCATCCCGGCCAGCGCCCGCACCAGCGGGTTGTAGTGCTCGGCGACGGTCCGCAGGGCCGGGGCCCCGCCCTCCTCGGCGGCCTTGAGCAGGCCCAGGTGCTCCTTGAGGTCCTGGCCGACGCAGAAGGCCTTGCCGCCCGCTCCGGTGAGCAGCACCGCCCGGACGGCCGAGTCCGCCGCGGCGGCGGTCACGGTGTCCCGCAGGGCCACCTTGGTGGCCGTGTCCAGGGCGTTCATCGCCTCGGGGCGGTTGATGGTGATGACGGCCAGGCCGCCGTCGATTTCGTACAGCACGGAGTCCGACATGGACCGCAGCTCCCGGTGTCTGAGGGTGGGACGGTGCCAGGATGCCCGACTGTCAGTGGCATGGGGGAGTGTGAGCTCGGGCACCTTTTCGCGGCGCCGTACACCTGGTGCCACCGGGGCTTCCGGCCGTTCACCGGGCACCTCGCAGGGGTGTGGTGGGTGGTGCGGAGAGAGTGACGTTGGTCATCCGGGCTCCGGATGCGGGATAATGGCTTCCGATCAATGCGTTCGATACCGGCGGTGGACGGACTGCCGGGACGTTGTTGAGCGGTTTGCAGGAAGGGGAACGAGCATGGCGGCCATGAAGCCGCGGACGGGTGACGGCCCGCTCGAGGTCACCAAAGAGGGGCGGGGCATCATCATGCGCGTCCCACTCGAAGGCGGCGGACGCCTGGTGGTGGAGCTCACGCCCGATGAGGCGAGCGCCCTCGGTGAGGCTCTGAAGAACGTCACCGGCTGACACAGCGGGTGCTGCCGCGTTCTCCTCGGAGACCGCAGACCTGAGCCCGGTTCCGGTCCTCCGGAACCGGGCTTCGCGTTGTCCCGGGGCGGACGGGCCGTCAGCGCTTCACGGCGCAGAGCAGCCCGTCGCTGACCGGCAGCAGGGCGGGCAGCAACAGTTCGCTCTCCCGGACGTCCCGGACCAGTTCGCGCACCGCGTGGGTGGCCGGGTCGTCGAGGCCGGGCTCGGCCAGCCGGCCCTGCTGGAAGACGCCTTCGAAGCAGACCATCCCGCCGGGCCGCAGCAGGCGCAACGATTCTGCAAGGTAGGCCCGGGACTCGGCCGGGTCGCCGTCGCAGAACACCAGGTCGTACTGGCCGTCCGCGAGCCTCGGCAGCACGTCCAGCGCCCGGCCGGGGATGAACCGGGCCCGGTTCGCCGCGAAGCCCGCCGCCTGGTAGGCCTCGCGGGCGTACTGCTGGAGCACCGGCTCCAGGTCGACGGTGGTGAGCACGCCGTCCGGCCGCATCCCGCGCAGCAGGTAGACCCCGGACACACCGGTGCCGGTGCCGATCTCGGCGACCGCCTTGGCGTCCAGTGCCGCCGCCAGCAGCCGCAGCGCGGCCCCGCCGCCGGGCCCGATCGCCTGGACCCCGGTCCGGGCGGAGTGCGCCCGGGCGTAGGTCAGCACCGCGTCCTCGCCGACGTAGCTGTCGGCGAGTGCCGCTCGCGCGGGCCCGAAGTCGGTGATGGCTGCCTCTTCCGGAGCGCCGGATGTCGATATTTCCAGCCACAGGTTACTGGCCGAGCGGGAACCGCGTTCGAAGACGGGCCGTTGTTACGGGAGACGGCCGGTGATCGGCGCACGGAGCACCGTGGATGCAGCCGGAATCGGTGCTTTATCCGGATCTGACGGGTGAGGTGGATATGGTGGTGGCCCTGCTGGGCAGAAGAGCCGACCGAGGAGGTGTGGCCGAGGGCGACGCCCCGATGCCGTGGCACTCCTACGGCACCGCGTCGATCCGTACGCCGAAGCCCGTGATGAACCAGCCTGCGCACTCCCCCCTGGACACGTCGACCGCAGCCGAAACCGTGGTGGCGGACCCCGCCCCGCTCGCGACCTTCGCCGAGGGCCCCGACGCGCAGACCTGGACGCCGCCGAGTTGGGCGGAGATCGTCGAGGCGCACAGCGCCCGGGTGTACCGACTGGCCTACCGCCTGACGGGCAATCAGCACGACGCCGAGGACCTGACCCAGGAGGTCTTCGTCCGGGTGTTCCGCTCGCTCTCCACGTACACGCCCGGCACCTTCGAGGGCTGGCTGCACCGGATCACCACCAACCTGTTCCTGGACATGGTCCGCCGCCGCCAGCGGATCCGCTTCGACGCGCTGGGCGAGGACGCCGCCGAGCGGCTGCCGTCCAAGGAGCCGAGCCCGGCCCAGCACTTCAGCGACACCCACTTCGACGCCGACGTCCAGCAGGCGCTGGACACCCTGGCACCCGAGTTCCGGGCGGCCGTGGTGCTCTGCGACATCGAGGGCCTCTCCTACGAGGAGATCGCCGCGACGCTGGGCGTGAAGCTCGGCACCGTGCGCTCGCGGATCCACCGTGGCCGCTCGCACCTGCGGGCCGCGCTCAAGCACCGTGCCCCCGGCAGCGTGCCGGGCCGGGTCCGGCGCGGCGGGGCCGAGCAGGTGGCGGTGGCCGCCGGGTCCGGGGGCGAACGGGGGCCGGCGTGAGTTCCGCCGACGCCACCGGGAGGTCCCGGCGCGGCAGCGTCCGGGCCGCACTCGGCCGCCGCGCCGAGCCCCTGACGGAGCTTCACCCCGGGCTCGCCGAGGCCCCGGCCCCGGTCCAGCACCACCTGGGTGACCGGCTGGCCGCCTTCGTCGACGGCGAGCTCGACCACGACGACCGCGAGCGGGTCCAGTCGCACCTGGCCACCTGCCCCGACTGCCTCGCCGAGGCGGACGAGAGCCGGGCGGCCAAGCAGCTCCTCACCCGCACCGCGGGCCCCGAGCCCTCCGGCCTGCTGATGGCCCGTCTGCTCGCGGTGGCGGCCCTGCCCGACGACGAGGACCTGCCGGGCGGCCCCGGCGGGCCGTTGGCCGTCCTGCCGGTCTCCGCGCCGCTGCCCGACCCGGGCCCCAGCACCTTCGGCGGCAGCCGGCTGACCGGCGGCTCCTTCGGCCGCGGCGCCGGGTCCTCCTTCGGCGGCGGTGCGCTCGGAGCCGGCAGCCCGCTGCCCGGGCTCGACCCGAGGGCCCGCCGGGCCGCCGCGGTGCGCCCGCTGGCGGCCGCGGTCCGTCCGGTCGCCGCCGCCGTCCGCCCGCTGGCCGCGCTGGCCGAACTGCCCCCGGCGGTCCGGGCGTCGGCCCCGCGCGGGCGCCGCTTCGTCTTCGCGGCGGCCGGGGCCTTCTCGGTCGCGGCCGTCACCCTGGGCGGCGTCGGCACCGTCTCCGGCCAGCCGGTGCCCACCCGGATCTCCCCGGTCAGCGGCTCCGGCTCCGGCGGGGCGGCCGTGCTCCCGGTGGACTTCCAGAGCGACCGCGCTGTCCAGCCGGCCCGGGGCGCGCGCCCCTCGGCCACACCCGACGGGTCGCCCTCCGGGCCGCAGCACTACTTCCGTTGAGCACCACCGTCCCCGCCGAAGGCCCGCCCGGGCCGCGGCGGGGACGCTTTTTTGCCACAGCTTCATCCGGGGGCATCCCTGGCCGGCGCCGGGGCCGTTTACTCTGTACTGACTGCTGTCCAGACCTCTTTTTTCAGCGCCGGGAGCTCGGGTGTTCACTGACATAGGCCCACTTGAGTTGCTGACGATCGTCGTGCTGGCCATCGTGATCTTCGGTCCGGACAAGCTGCCGAAGCTGATCCAGGACGTGATGGGCTTCATCCGCAAGGTGCGCTCCTTCGCCGACAACGCCAAGGAGGACATCCGCAGCGAGCTCGGCCCGGACTTCAAGGACTTCGACTTCGAGGACCTGAACCCCAAGACCTTCGTCCGCAAGCAGCTGCTCGGGGGGAACGAGGACCCGCTCGGCTTCAAGGAGATCCGGGACGGCCTGGACATCAAGTCGGTGCTGAACGACGAGCCCGCGCCCAACCGCGCCGTCGCCGACCTGACCAAGTCCGCACCGCCGGTCACCGTCGAGCCGCTCAAGGTCGGCGAGCGCCCGCCCTTCGACCCGGACGCCACCTGACCCACCGTCAGGCCGCACTCCCCTCCGCCGCCCCGCCAGCCCCGCTGCGCGGGGCGTCGGCGTCCACCGCCCGCTACTGTGCTGAGTGCAAATCAGCGGTGTGACCAAGGAGGAGCGGGATGGACGCGAGCAGCACGACGGTGGGGGCCCCGGTCGGCGCGCAGAAGCGCCCCGCCGCCGACCCGTTGGCGCCGTACCGGTCCGCCGACTTCCCCTGGTACGGCCTGGACGACGGCTGGACGGGGCGCCGCTGGCTGATGCAGGCCGGCGCGGGCGGCCGTGACGGCGCCCCCGTCGACTACGGCACCCTCGGCCACGGGGACGAGCCCGCCAGGTCCTACGAGCCCCGGGACGTCCGCAAGTTCGCCGTGGTGGTCACCGTGGCCCGCCGCGACTCCCGGCGCAGCGCCGACAACACCGGCACGCTGGAGGCCACCTCCGCCTCCTCCGCCGCCTGGCTGGCCGGCTCCGGCCTGCTCGCCGGCACCTGGCCCGGCCAGCTCGACCGCGCCCTGCGCCAGGACTGGCTCGACCAGCAGACCGCCCTCGCCTGGGACCTCGCCGACGACCTCGACGGCCCCGGCTGGTCCCCCCTCACCCTCCCCGTCAACGGCCTTCCCCAGCCCTTCCGCTACCGCGAGTCCGAGTACGGCTGGGTCCTGGCCGGCGAGGCCCCCGGTGTCCTCATCGGCGCCTACGGCCGCGGCGTCAGCGCGTACGGCGCCGGCTTCTCCACCGTCCCCGACCTGACGGTCTACGACGGCCGCTGAGCTCGTGTCCGGGGGGATGGAAGACATGACGGGCACCGGCCCGGTGGAGCGGCTGCTGGACCTCAACCGCGAGGTGCTGGCGCTGCAGACGGAGATCCGCGTCGTCCGGTTGAAGCGCCGCGCGTTCACGGGGCTGGCGGCGCTCGCCCTGCTGATCGTGGGCGGCTGCTACACGGCCACCGTGCTCACCTGGCGCCGGGTGGACCTGTGGGCCGTCAACCTGCCCTGCCTGATCGTGCTGGGGCTCTGCGGCCTGGGCCTGGCGAAGCTGGCGCAGGGACTGCGCGGCAGCGGCGACCGCTCGGTGCCGGTGCTCGAACTGGACCTCGCGGTCGCGGAGGAACGGCGCCGCCTCTACGCGGCGACCCTGGACCTCGGGGTGCACGCGCGGCGCTTCGCCTACCGGGACTCGGTGCCGAAGGACGTCCTGGCGCTGCGTCAGGACGGCGGCCACTACCGGAGGATCCACAACGCCCTCCAGTCGGTGATCATCGTCGGCTCGATCGGCACCTCCACCGTCGCGGCGCTGGCCGACGGGTACCCGGCCCTGCGCTGGCCCACGGTCGGGATCAGCTTCGCCGTCGGCGTCGCGGCCGGCTTCACCGGCTACTTCAAGTTCCGCGAGCGCAGCTTCTACCTCCAGCAGACCGCCGACTCGATCGAACAGGAGCTCACCGCGGTCGAGTTGGGCATCGGCACGTACGCCGGGAAGGAGGACGAGGCCGCGATGAGCGAGTTCACCGAGCGGGTCGAGTTCCTCCGGCTGGAACAGCGCAAGCGGCAGCAGCAGCTGGACCAGCCCGCCGAGGGGCGCGACGCCACCGTCTGAGGCCCTCCGGGCCGGCACCGGACGGGGACGGCCCCAGGACAGGTGGTCCTGGGGCCGTCGAGGCCGGTGGCCGGCTCCGCGTCAGAACTTGTTCTTCGGGGTGAGGCCGAGGGAGAGGCCGGAGAGGCCGCGCTGGCGGCCGCCGAGCTTGCCGGCGATGGTGCGCAGGGCGGCGCCGGCGGGGGACTCGGGGTTGGAGAGGACGACCGGGCGGCCGTCGTCGCCGCCCTCGCGCAGGCGGACGTCGATCGGGATGGAGCCGAGGACCGGGACGGTGGCGCCGACCGAGCGGGTGAGGGCGTCGGCGACGGTCTGGCCGCCGCCGGTGCCGAAGACGTCGATCATCTCGTCGCAGTGCGGGCAGGGCATGCCCGACATGTTCTCGATCACGCCGACGATCTTCTGGTGGGTCTGCAGCGCGATGGTGCCGGCCCGCTCGGCCACCTCGGCGGCGGCCATCTGCGGGGTGGTGACGATCAGGATCTCGGCGTTCGGGACCAGCTGGGCGACCGAGATGGCGATGTCGCCGGTGCCGGGCGGGAGGTCCAGCAGGAGGACGTCGAGGTCGCCCCAGTAGACGTCGGCCAGGAACTGCTGGAGGGCGCGGTGGAGCATCGGGCCGCGCCAGACCACCGGCGCGTTGCCGGGGGTGAACATGCCGATCGAGATGACCTTCACGCCGTGCGAGGACGGCGGCATGATCATGTCCTCGACCTGGGTCGGCCGGCCCTCGACGCCGAGCATGCGCGGCACGCTGTGGCCGTAGATGTCGGCGTCGACCACGGCGACCTTGAGGCCGTCGGCGGCCATCGCGGCGGCCAGGTTGACGGTGACCGAGGACTTGCCGACGCCGCCCTTGCCGGAGGCCACGGCGTAGACCCGGGTGAGGGTGCCGGGCTTGGCGAAGGGGATCTCGCGCTCGGGGGCGCCGCCGCGCAGCAGGGAGGAGAGCTCGCGCCGCTGCTCGTCGCTCATCACGTCCAGCTCGACCTGAACCTCCGTCACCCCGGGCACGGCGGCGACGGCGGTGGTGACCCGCTCGGTGATGGTCTCGCGCATCGGGCAGCCGGAGACGGTCAGGTAGACCGCCACCTTCACCGCGCCGCCGGCCTCGATCTCGACCGACTTCACCATGCCGATCTCGGTGATCGGCCGGTTGATCTCCGGGTCGTTGACGGTCGCCAGCGCGGTGCGTACGGAGTCCTCCGTGACGCCTGCCGTGACCTCAGTCTCGTTCGCCATGCCTTGATGGTAAGGCCCGGCGACACCCGGCCGACCGGACGGTAACGTGCGGAGGGTCACAACGTGTCGGCGTGGTCCCGGCGTTCGTCCAGTTCCTTGAGCAGCGCCTGGAGTTCGGAGCGGACGAAGTCGCGGGTGGCGACCTCGCCGAGGCCGTGCCGCAGCGCGGCGACCTCGCGGGTGAGGTACTCGGTGTCGGCGATGTTGCGGTCGCTGCGGGCCCGGTCCTGCTCCATGTTGACCCGGTCCCGGTCGTCCTGGCGGTTCTGCGCGAGCAGGATCAGCGGGGCGGCGTAGGAGGCCTGGAGCGAGAGCATCAGGGTGAGGAAGATGAACGGGTAGTTGTCGAAGCGCCAACTCGCCGGCCCCAGGGTGTTCCAGACCACCCAGGCGATGATCACCACCGTCATCCAGACGATGAACCGGCCGGTGCCGAGGAAGCGGGCGATCCGCTCGGAGAGCTTGCCGAAGGCCTCGGGGTCGTAGGCGGGCAGCGCGAACAGCCCGGGGCGGCCGGTGCGCGGCTGGTCCAGCCGGGGCCGGGCCGAGGAGCCGGTGGACTCCGAGCGGTTGGTGCTGCGCTGGGTGCCCTCGCGGGCGCGCAGCTCGCGCAGTTGGCGGAGCTCGCGCAGCTCGCCCTGGAGGCGCTGGCGCGGGGACTCGTCCCGGCGGTTCTTCCGGTCACCGTCCACCGGTGGTCACCTCGCTCTCGTGGTCGTGCGGGTCGTGGGCCTCGCCCGGGTGCAGCGCCTCCTCGCGCCAGTCGTCCGGCAGCAGGTGGTCCAGCACGTCGTCGACCGTGACGGCGCCGAGCAGGTGGTCGGCCTCGTCCACCACGGGCGCGGCCACCATGTTGTAGGCGGCCAGGTAACTGGTCACCAGGTGCAGCGGGGTGTCCGGCGGCAGCGGGTCGAGGTCGTCGTCGACCAGCGAGCCGACCAGGGTGTACGGGGGCTCGCGGAGCAGCCGCTGGAAGTGGATGGTGCCCAGGTACTTGCCGGTCGGCGTCTCGTTCGGCGGGCGGCAGACGTAGACCTGGGCGGCCAGGGCCGGCTTGTGGTCGGAGACCCGGACCCTCGCCAGCGCCTCGGCCACCGTGGCGTCCGGCTCCAGCACGATCGGCTCGGTGGTCATCAGACCGCCGGCGGTGTTCTCCTCGTAGCTGAGCAGGCGTCGGACGGAGGCGGCGTCGTCCGGCTCCATCAGCCGCAGCAGCCGCTCGGCCGCTTCCTCGGGGAGGTCGGAGAGCAGGTCGGCGGCGTCGTCCGGGTCCATCGCCTCCAGCACGTCGGCGGCCCGCTCCTCCTGGAGCTTGCCGATGATCTCGACCTGGTCGTCCTCCGGCAGCTCCTCCAGCACGTCGGCCAGCCGGTCGTCGTCGAGGGCGGCGGCCACCTCGGCGCGGCGCTTGGGGGAGAGGTGGTGCATCACGTTGGCCAGGTCGGCCGGGCGGAGCTGCTCGAAGGTGGCCAGCAGGTTGGCCGCGCCCTGGCCCTCCTCGGCCAGCGAGAAGCCGCTGACGGCGGACCAGTCCAGGGTCAGCGTCTCGCCCTTGGCCTTGCGCAGCCGGGAGACCTTGCCGACCTGGACGAAGACCTTGGTGATCTCCCACTCGCGGACCCGGGTCTGCACCATGGCCACGTCCAGCACGGTGACCTCGTCGGAGGTCTTGGTGCGGGTGACGGTGCGGTCCAGCAGCTCGGCCAGCACCAGGGTCTCGGAGGGGCGCTGCTCGAACCGCCGCATGTTGATCACGCCGGTGGTGAGCACCTGGCCGGACTCCAGGCTGGTCACCCTGGTCATCGGCAGGAAGATCCGGCGCCGGCCGACCACCTCGACCACCAGCCCGAGGACCCGGGGCGGGCGCCCGCCGATCCGCAGCGAGACCACCACGTCGCGGACCCGCCCGACCTGGTCGCCGTTCGGGTCGAAGACCGCCACCCCCGAGAGGTGCGAGATGAAGACCCGGGTGCCCGGCCCTGCCATTGGCTTCCTCCTCGCGACGATCCGCGGCCCAGGCTACCCGCCCGGGAGGACCGCAGCCCGCCGACCGGCGGCGGCGCGGTACGGTCGGAGACTTGATCATCCGTCAGACGGAGTGGTCGTCAGCTGTCACGGGAGGGGATTGCACATGAACGGTGCGGCACACGTACGGATCGCCAGGCCCAGCGAGGACCTGGCGGCGGCGGAGCGGTTCTGGGTCGGGGGCCTCGGGCTGAGCGTGCTCTGGCGATCGGAGCCGGAGCCCGGTTCGGCGGAGCACGCCCTGCTGATGGCCGGCTGGCCGGACGCCGCCTGGCACCTGGAGCTGGTGGACGCGGGGGAGGTCAAGCCGCGGCCGACCGCGGAGGACCTGCTGGTGGTCTACCTGGGCGGGGAGGTCCCGCCCGAGCTGGTGGAGCGGCTGGAGGCGCACGGCGGCCGGCGGGTCCCCGCGCACAACCCCTACTGGGACCAGTGGGGCGTGACGGTCGAGGACCCGGACGGCTACCGGCTGGTGCTCTCCACCCGCGAGTGGTCGAACGCGGCGGCGCTCGGCACCGCCTGAGCAGGCGTCAGGCCAGGACCTGCTGGAGCTCGGTGACCCAGGTGGACTGCCGGCCCTCGCACTCCAGGTAGAGCTCGCGGACGTACCCGACGGCCCGCTCGCCGGTGGCGTCCGCCCAGCGGGCCAGCAGCTGCTCGATCGGCAGGACCTGGTCCAGCGCGCCCCGGTGGACGACGGTGGCGGCCCGCGCCACGGCGGGCAGGTCGGCGATCTCGAAGTCGTACGCCGGGTCGGGCGCGGTGTTCACCGGCAGTGCGGCGTAGGCCCGGACCCGCTCGGAGCCCGGCCGGTCCTCCTCGTAGTACGCCAGACCAGGGCCCGCCACGGTGAGGCCGGCCTGCTCGACCAGCGCGCAGAGCCGGCCGAACAGCGGGCCGATCACCGGGCCGATGTGCTCCGGCCCGAAGCTCTCCGCCACGGCGGACAGCCGGGCCACCCGGACCGCCGGGAGGCTCTTCACCACGATGTCCTCGGTGGGCATGTGCCCCTCGCTCTCGATCGACCGGAGCCGCGACTCCACCCGGGTGAGGCGGCTCTCGGCCTCCGCCACCGCCGCCGCCAGCTCGGCCCTGCGCAGGCGCAGCATGCCGCGCAGCTCGTCCGGGGTCACCTGCTCGTCGATCACGGCCGCCACCTGTTGCAGGGTGAAGCCGAGGTCCTTGAGCGCGATGATCCGGTTGAGCCGGGCGAGCTGGGCCGCCTCGTAGCCCCGGTAGCCCGTGAACGGGTCCACCCGGGCCGGGGCGAGCAGGCCGATGGCGTCGTAGTGGCGGAGCATCCGGACCGACACCCGGCCGTGCTTCGCGAAGTCTCCGATGCTGAACATGACGAGGGCTACTCCAAGGCCTGACACGGTGTCAGGGTCAACCGCAGGCCGGCCGGCCAGGGGCGCGGGGAACTGCGCGAATCGGGAGAAAGCGACCCGTGTGCCGGGTACGGACGCTCACTTGCAAGTGGTTCTCCGTACCCGGCACATGGGTTCGGGTCTTCCGCCTCGCGCAGTTCCCCGCGCCCCTGGGCACTGCCCTTCCGGTCAGCGGGAGCGCTTGAAGAGGAGCTTGGGGAGGCCGGCCGGGATGGGCTTGCGGGTGGTGGCGGGGGTGGGCAGCGGGACGGCCTGGTGGGAGGTGTCGGGCATGGCGCCGGGCTTCTCGGAGAGGGGGCCCGCCGGCTCCAGGCGGAGCACCCGGCACTCGCGGGCCCAGCGGTCCCCGATGGTGTCGGTGTCCGGGGCGTTCAGGCGCTTGCCCTTGAGCTCCTCGACCGCGCCCGTCCAGGCCTCGCTGCCGGGGGCCAGCTCGCTGACCCGGGCCGGCCAGGCGGTCAGCCGGCCCCACTTGTCCTTGCTGCGCACCGTGACCTCGGCGCCCTGACCGGCCGTCAGGCCGTGCAGCGGCTGCTCGGCACCGTCGCCGACCACCACCACCGCGCCGTCGTGCCAGGCGTGCCAGACCGGCCGGGCCTGCGGCTGCCCGTCGGCGCGCACCCAGAGCAGACCGGACTTCTTGGCGGCCTCCTCCAGCAGGGCACGGTCCAGCAGGTCGTCGGCGGCGATCGTGGGCTCCATGGCGGACAGCGTAAGGCTTGCCGTCCGCCGGATGTCCCAGCAGGCAGGACGACAGTTCCGTCCGACCGTCACAGCCCTTACCGTAAGAGCCGAAGCCCGAGCACCACCCCGAGGAGAGCCGTGCCCGCCGCCCGGTCCGAGACCGCCACCGCCGCCCAGGCGCCCGCCGACGGTGCCGCCGCCGCGCCCGTCCGGGCCGCGTTGCCGAGGACGGACCTGGTGCTGCTGGCCGTCTCGATCACCGGCATCTCGCTCTCCGCGCCGCTGATCACCGCGACCGCCGCCCCCGCGCTGGCCATCGCGTTCTGGCGCAACGTCATGTCGGTGGGCGTGCTCGGCCCGTACGCGCTGCTGCGGCACCGCGCCGAGCTGCGCGGGATCGGCCGCCGGGCGCTGCTGCTGGCGGTCGCGGCCGGCGTGCTGCTGGGGCTGCACTTCGCGCTCTGGATGCCCAGCCTGCGGATGACCTCGGTGGCCTCGGCCACCGCGCTGGTCACCACCACCCCGCTCTGGACCATCCTGCTGATGCGGCTGCTCGGCCACCGCGCGCCCCGGCTGGTCTGGGCCGGCACCTGCGTGGCCTTCGCCGGGGTGCTGGTGCTGACCGGGGTCGACATGTCGCTCTCCCCGCGCGCCCTGCTCGGGGACGCGCTGGCGCTCGGCGCCGGGCTGGCCGCCGCCGGGTACATGCTGCTCGGTGCCGAGGTCCGACGGACCGTCAGCACCACGGCGTACACGCTGGTCTGCTACACCACCACCGCGGTGGTGCTGCTGGTCATCTGCCTGGCCGCCGGCACCCCGATGAGCGGGTGGGACGCCGGGGTCTGGTGGCAGATCGCGCTGCTGATGGTGGCCGCCCAACTGCTCGGCCACTCGCTGAGCAACCGGGTGGTGCGCACCCTCGGCCCCACCGTCACCTCGACCGCGATCCTGCTGGAGACCCCGGGTGCGGCGCTGATCGCCGCCCTCTGGCTGGGCCAGCTGCCCCCGGTGGCCGCCTACCCGGCGCTGCTGGTGATCCTGGCCGGCCTGGCCCTGGTGGTCCGGGGCCAGAGCGGCAGATGACGGGGGCTCAGAGCCAGCCGTTGCGCCGGAAGCCCCGGTACATGCCGACGCAGAGCACCCCGATGCAGGCCATCACGATCGGGTAGCCGTACTTGGTGTGCAGCTCCGGCATGTAGTCGAAGTTCATCCCGTAGACGCCGGTGACCATGGTGGAGACGGCGAAGATGGCCGCCCAGGCGGTGATCTTGCGCATGTCCTCGTTCTGCGCCACCGAGACCTGGGCCAGGTTGGCCTGGAGCAGCGAGTTGAGCAACTCGTCGAAGCCGTGCACCTGCTCGACCACCCGGGTCAGGTGGTCCGCCACGTCGCGGAAGTACTTGCGGATGTCCGGGTCGACCAGCCGCTGGCCCGGCTCGGAGAGCTGCTGCATCGGGCGCAGCAGCGGGGTGACCGCGCGCTTGAACTCCAGGACCTCGCGCTTGAGTTGGTAGACCCGGCCGACGTCGGCGCCGCGCCCGCCCTTGTTGGCGAAGACGTCGAACTCGATGTCGTCCACGTCGGCCTGGAGCCGGTCGGCCACCAGCAGGTACTGGTCCACCACCTGGTCGGCGATGGCGTGCAGCACGGCGGACGGGCCCTTGGCCAGCAGCTCGCCGCCGCCGTCGCTCTCCAGCCGGTGGCGCAGCTGGGTGAGCGAGCTGTGGCCGCCGTGCCGGACGGTGATCACGAAGTCGGGGCCGACGAAGACCATCAGCTCGCCGCTCTCGATCACCTCGCTGGTCGGGGTGAGCGCGTCGTGCTCCACGTAGCGGATGGTCTTGAAGACCGCGAACAGCACGTCGTCGTAGCGCTCCACCTTGGGGCGCTGGTGCGCGTGCACCGCGTCCTCCACCGCCAGCGGGTGCAGGCCGAAGCGCTGGGCGATGCCCTCGAACTCGGCCTCGGTGGGCTCGTGCAGGCCGATCCAGCTGAACGATCCTGCATCCGTCTCCCGGGCCGCGCGGACCTGACGGGCCGCCTCGCGGGGGCTGCACCGGGCGCCGGCCCGCTTGCCGTCCAGGTAGACGGCGCAGTCGACCACGGCGGAGGCGCTCTGGTCGCCGGTGGCGGCGTCGTACTTCGGGACGGCCCGGCGCGGGCGTGGGCGGACGACGGCACGGAGGTTGTCGATCATCGACATGACGGGCTCCTCGGGCAGGAACCGTCGCACGGCGGCGCGCGGATGACAGGCCGTGGTGCGGCGGGGCGGGGCGGCACGTTCGAAGCGGCCGAGGCCGTGTTTCCGGAGCCGGGGAAGAAGTCCTGCTGCCTTGCTGGGGCGCGGTTTGGACGTCCCGACTCCGGGGAAGGTGCTCTCCCGGCCGGACGTGACGCTGCCTCAGGTGCTCGTTCGGCCGATCAGTGGGGCGATCGGACGGTGCCCTGTGCGGAGGGGCCCTGCGAAGAGGGGCCTCAGGCGAGGGTGACGAGGACGGAGCGGAGGCGACGCGGCCGGGCAGAGCTGCCGGTACTGCATGGTCGGCTGGTATCCACCACAACCACCTCCTTCACGTCGTGGCCCTGTAGGTGTGATGCCCCAGTGGCCAGCTCCATACCCTAACAGTTGACGGGCCGCCAGCGCTGGGGGTCCGCACGTCCCGGTTGTCAACAGGGCGTTAGGGTCAGCCCATGGCGCACGACTTCCACGACCCCGCCGAGCTCTCCCGCACGGCCGTGCTGGCCGCCGTCGAGGCCCGCTTGCTGGCGACTTTCGGCGAACCGAGCGGCCGGGCCGCCGTCACCTTCCTCGGCGCGGACCGGATCGAGGTGCTGCGCTTCGGCCCGGACGAGGCCGGACTGGTGAGGTACGTCACGCTCGGAATGTCAGCTGCCCCGATGACCGACCCCACCGCGGTGGTGGCCGATCCGGTCCGCGGGCCGCGCACCGAACTGGTGCTGACGGTCCGTGGGGGGCGCGACGACGTGCTCCGCACGCTGGCCACCTTCGCCGCCACCCCTCAGGTCGAGGGCCTGGTGGTGGCCCCCGGCGCCTCGCTGGACCTCGGCTCCCCGCTCTGGGCCGGCGCCCCGTTCACCTCGGTGCTGACCGGTGAGCCCGGCGGGCTGGTGCCCGACCTGGAGCTGGCGGAACCGGCCGAGCCGGTCCGCTTCCTGCCGCTGCTGCCGATGACGCCCAACGAGGCGGCGCACAAGCGGGTGCACGGCGCGGCCGAGCTGGAGGAGCGCTGGCTGCGGCACGGCACCGACCTGCGGGACCCGGAGCGGCGCGGCGTACCGCTGGACTGAGGCGGGGTCAGGTCCTACTGGTAGTCCTTGACGAAGCCGTAGACGCCGCTGGCCACCAGCTGCACCGCGATGGCCGAGAGCAGCAGCCCGGAGAGCCGGGTGATCAGGACGACGCCGCCCTCCTTGATCAACCGGATGATCACCAGCGAGAACCGCATGGTCAGCCACATCACCACGTGCATGGCCACGATCGCGGTCCAGACCGAGAACTCCTGGGCCGCGCCGTCCGCCCCCTGCACCGCCAGGATCACCGCAACGATCGCCCCGGGCCCGGCCAGCAGCGGGGTGCCGAGCGGGACCAGGGCGACGTTCACGTCCTTGGTCTGGGTCGGCTCCTCGATCTTCCCGGTGAGCAGGTCCAGCGCGATCAGCAGCAGCAGGATGCCGCCGGAGACCTGGAGCGCCGGGATCGACACGTGCAGGTAGTCCAGGATCTGCTGGCCGAACAGCCCGAAGCAGGTGATCACCCCGAGCGCCACGGCGGCGGCCTGCCAGGCCATCTTCCGCTGCACCTTGGCCGCCCGGCCGGAGGTCAGGGCCAGGAAGATCGGGATGGTCCCCGGCGGGTCCATGATCACGAACAGGGTGACGAAGAGCGATCCGAAGGTGGTCAGGTCGAAGAAGCTCATCGGCGAATGCCCGTGAACGGGGCTGGTGCGCGGCTCATGTGACGAATTGTCCGATTCGTCGAGCCATGACGCCAGGTCAGCCGGTGATCGGCGCCGCGCCCTTCGCCTGTGCGAGCAGCGCCTCGTAGACCGCCGGGGCGGTGGTGTGCTCGCCGAGCCGGACGGTCTTGCGGCTGCCGTGGTAGTCGCTGGAGCCGGTAGCCAGCAGGCCCAGCTCGGCCGCCAGGGCGCGCAGCCGGTCCCGGGTCTCGGGGTCGTGGTCCATGTGGTCGACCTCCAGGCCGCCGAGACCCGCCTCGGCCAGCTCCCGGATGGTCTGGTCGGAGACCGTGCGGCCGCGCTTCACCGCGCCCGGGTGGGCGAAGACCGGCACCCCGCCGGCCGCCCGGACCAGCCGGACGGCCGTCACCGGGTCGGTCTCGTGCTTGGGCACGTCGGCCCGGCCGCCGTTGGCCAGCCAGTCGGCGGTGAAGGCCGCCGAGACGTCCGGCACCACCCCGGCCTCAACCAGCGCGCTGGCGATGTGCGGCCGCCCGACGCTCCCCGCCCCGGCGATCCGCTCGACCTGCTCCCAGCTGATCGGCGCCCCGAGCTCCACGCACTTCTCCACCACCGCCCGGCCCCGGCGGAAGCGGTCGGTGCGGACCAGTTCGCGCTCGGCCGCGAACTCCGGCTCGGCCGGGTCGAAGAGGTAGGCCAGCAGGTGCATCGAGATCCCGCCGGTCCGGCAGGACAGCTCCGCGCCGGGCACCAGCGTCAGCCCCGTGCCGCGCACCGCCGCGGCCGCCTCGCCGTACCCGGCCACCGTGTCGTGGTCGGTCAGCGCCACCACGTCCAGCCCGGCCGCCACGGCGGCGGCCACCAGCTCGGCGGGGGAGTCGGTGCCGTCCGAGGCGTTGCTGTGGGCGTGCAGGTCGATGCGCACGGGCTGGTCGCTCCTCGGGGCCGGGTGTCGTGGGCGCTCAGCCTACGACCCGTCACCCCCGGTACCGGTGCTACCCCAGCAGGCGCGGGGAGGGTGCCCCGCAGGGCAGCAGGCTGAGCTCGGCCCCGGCGTCCCGCAGGTCGGTCAGGACCAGCTCGTCGTGCATCATCAGCGCCGACTGCTCGGGCCAGGCGATCGCCCAGAGCCAGAGCCCGCGCGCCTCGCCGACGTACACCGCGCGGTCGTCCGGGGCGTCGGGGACGTGGAACATCGGGGTGGGCCGGCCGGCCGCGGTCAGCTTGGCGTCGGCGGGCTTGTAGAGCGAGACCGAGTCACCCGGATCGGGGCCGGGCAGCCCCGCGTACCGGGCACCGAGCCCGACGCCCAGCTCCTCGGCCACCAGCACCAGCTCGCCGAAGCCGCCGAGCGGGGCCGGTCCTGAACAGGCCACGGCGGTGGCGCGGGCGCCTGACACGTCGTCACCCGCGTGCGCGATCCCGGTGAACAGCCAGCCGACCGGCAGTGGCCAGGGCAGCCAGACGGGCACCTGGGACCGGGCGACGGCCACCCCGAGCGCCTCGACGCTCGGCGGCAGCACGGGCTGCATCGGATGGACCGCGCCGTGCTGGTCACACTGCCAGGTGTCGGAGAAGAGACCGGGTGCGCGGACCCGGGCACCACACCTCGGGCAGCTTGGCTCGCCCCTCATGACGGACAACGGTCCTCCTCCCGGAGCGCCGCGTCAAGGACGATCACCCGGATGGAGTGCCGCTCCGCCGGGGGTGAAGGGCTGCCCCGTTGGGGGATGTCCCGTGCGGGGGCGCGGCAAACGTGCGCGGGGGCCACGCGGGGTCGTGCGGGAACGCACTGACGCCCCGTCACCCGGTTGGGGGTGACGGGGCGTCAGCGAGCCTCGGGACGTGGGACGCGGCCTCGGCCGGCCCGCCGCCGGTCAGGCCGTCTTGCACGGGCGGATGTAGATGCGCTCGCCGGTGCGGGCGGCGCGCTCCACGTACTCGCGGACGGTGTCCGCGTCGGCGATCAGACGGTCGGTGGCGGCGCCCTGGATGTCGTCCAGGCGGAGGATCTCGAAACGCATGGGTCGCTCCCTTCGGTGCCCCGCTCGTGGCGGGGCTGTTGTGACAGCTCGGTCTTCGTCGTCCGGGTGTGGTGCTGTCCTGCTACGTACGGTCTCGCACTGCTGAATCCGGGCGATTGCCCGCCCGTTAAGTCCCGGTTTCGGCGCATCGGCGCCGGTGTGCTTCGTGCTCTACAACCAGGCGCCGGGCTCGGTGATTCCCGGACAGAATCAAAGATTACCTGAACTAAAGAAATTGTGCCCGTGCTGCCCCCGCGCCGTGGACGGCGTGGGGGCATTCCGTCAGGTCAGGTCCCAGAAACCGGCGAGTACCGCGGCGGTGGCGGCGGGCTGCTCCGCGTTGGGGGAGTGCAGCGCCCCCGGGACGGTGGTGTGCGGGGCGCCGAGGCGGGCGGCCATCGCGACCTGCTCCGCCACCGGCCAGGCGTAGTCCTGCTCCCCGGAGACCACCTGGGCCGGCAGTCCGACGGCGGCCAGCTCCGCCACCCGGTCCGGCGCGGCGACCAGGTGGCCGCCCATCGCGATCAGCGCCTCCGGGCGGTTGGCCAGCCAGCGGCGGTGCAGGAAGGCACCGATCTCGGGATCCGGGGAGGGCCGGTCCTTCTCCTTGTCCATCTCCCGCATCAGCTGCCAGATCTCCTCCAGCGTCAGACCGCCGGCCAGCGCGTCGGTGAGCAGCCCGGTACGGGCCGCCTCCGACGGGTCGATCGCCCCGGGGCCGGTCGAGAGCAGGGTCAGCGAACTCCACGGGAGCGGTTGCCGAGTGGCCGTCAGCACCGCCTCGCGGGCGACCTGACCGCCGAAGGAGTGCCCCAGCAGGTGGCACGGGGCGTCGGTGGGCAGCGCGGCGGTCAGCGCCAGCACGTCCAGCGCCAGCTCGCCGATCGCGTAGGCGGCGGTGCCGGCCGGGCCCCCGGTCTCGAACTGGCCGCGCTGGTCGATCGCCACGGTGCGGTAGCCGCGCGCGGCGAGCGGCTCCAGGAGGGCGATGAAGTCCTCCTTGCTGCCGGTGAAACCCGGTACCAGCAGGGCGGTGCCGCGGACCGGCCCGGCCGGTTCCCCCACGAAGGCGGCGAAGCTCCCCCTGGAGGTGGCCAGCCGGACGGCACTGGCACAGACGGGCAGCTTCAGGAACGGGGGAGTGCTCACGCAGCAGAGCGTAGGCCACAGCCTGCGGCGCAGCGTCGGTAGTTGCACCCCGGGGCCTGCGGCACGGGTTGGTGGTGGTTACACCTCGGGGGCGCGGGGGCCTGCGGCGCTGCGTTGGTAGTGGTCACACCGGGGGCGGAACTGCGCGAGGCGGAAGAAAGTGACCCGTGTGCCGGGTACGGAGGCGCACTTGCAAGTGGCTGTCCGTACCCGGCACACGGGTCCGTGTCTTCCGATTCGCGCAGTTCCCCGCGCCCCTGACCGCCCTCCGGGCGGTCCGAGGGCGGTTACTCCGAGGCCGGGGCCTCCGCGGCGGGGCGGCGGGTGCGCGTGCGGGTGCGGCGCTTGGGGGCCTCGCCGTCGGCGGCCGGGGCGGCCTCGGTGGTGGCGGGGGCCTCGGCGACGGCGTCGGTGGAGGCGGCGGCCGCGCGGGGGCGGCGACGGCGGCGCTTGGGGGCCTCGCCGTCGACGGCCGGGGTGGCCTCGCCGGCCTGGGCCGGGATCACCGGGGTGGCCTCGGTGAGGGGCTGGCCGTCGGCGGTCAGGCCGGCGCGGGTGCGGCGGCGCTCGCGCGGCTTGCGGGCCGGCTTCTCGGTGGCGACGGGAGCCGCCTCGGCGGGGGCACCGCGACGGGCGCCGGTGCGGGGGCGGGCGCCGCGGCCGCCGGTCTCGCCGAGGTCCTCGATCTCCTCCGCCTTCAGGCCGGCCCTGGTCCGCTCGGAGCGCGGCAGGACACCGGTGATGCCGGGCGCGATCTTGAGCAGCTCGTAGAGGTGCGGCGAGGTGGAGTAGGTCTCCTCCGGGTCGGGGAACGGCAGCTCCAGCGCCTTGTTGATGAGCTGCCAGCGCGGGATGTCGTCCCAGTCGACCAGGGTGACGGCGGTGCCCGAAGCGCCGGCGCGGCCGGTGCGGCCGATCCGGTGCAGGTAGGTCTTCTCGTCCTCGGTGCACTGGTAGTTGATGACGTGCGTGACGCCCTCGACGTCGATGCCGCGGGCCGCGACGTCGGTGCAGACCAGCACGTCGACCTTGCCGGAGCGGAAGGCGCGCAGCGCCTGCTCGCGGGCGCCCTGGCCGAGGTCGCCGTGGACCGCGCCGGCGGCGAAGCCGCGCTGGGTCAGCTGGTCGGCGACGTCGGCGGCGGTGCGCTTGGTGCGGCAGAAGATCATCGCCAGGCCCCGGCCGTCGGCCTGGAGGATGCGGGCGACCATCTCGACCTTGTCGAGCGAGTGCGCGCGGAAGACGTGCTGCTCGATGTTGGCGACGGTGGCGCCGGTGTCGTCCGGGGCGGCGGCCCGGATGTGGGTCGGCTGGCTCATGTACCGGCGGGCAAGCGAGATGACCTGGCCGGGCATGGTGGCCGAGAAGAGCAGGGTCTGCCGCTTGGCGGGCAGCATGGTGATGATCTTCTCGACGTCCGGCAGGAAGCCCAGGTCGAGCATCTCGTCGGCCTCGTCGAGGACCAGCGCGCGGACCTTGGAGAGGTCCAGCTTGCGCTGGCCGGCCAGGTCGAGCAGACGGCCCGGGGTGCCGACGATGATGTCGACGCCCTTCTTGAGCGCCTCGACCTGCGGCTCGTAGGCCCGGCCGCCGTAGATGGCGAGGACGCGGACGTTGCGGACCTTGCCGGCGGTCTGCAGGTCGTTGGTGACCTGGGTGCAGAGCTCGCGGGTGGGGACCACGATGAGCGCCTGCGGGCTCTCGGTGAGCTGCTCGGGAGTGGCCCGGCCGGCGTCCACGTCGGCCTTGACGACGACCCGCTCGATCAGCGGGAGGCCGAAGCCGAGGGTCTTGCCGGTGCCGGTCTTGGCCTGGCCGATGACGTCGTGGCCGGTCAGCGCGACCGGGAGGGTCATCTCCTGGATCGGGAAGGGGTGGACGATCCCGACGGCCTCCAGGGCCTCGGCGGTCTCGGCCAGGATGCCCAGGTCCCGGAAGGTGGTCTTGGTGGGTTCAACGGTGGTGGACAGGGTGCTGCCTCTTCCATGTGGGTGGGCCGAGAGCGAGAGAGGCGGCGTGGCAGCCCCGTGCCCGGTCGAGGGCCGTCTAGCGGCCCGTCCCGTCGTCACGAGGTCGCACAACCGCGCCGGCCCCTGTGCCCTGCCGACCCGAGCGGCCCGGTGCGGGGCGCGGGTGCG
>NZ_JBVJLD010000086.1:0-17615 GCF_055584905.1 Kitasatospora sp. NPDC088742
GGTGCGGGGCGGCCCCGGGCCGCAGGACACCCGGTACGTCGACGAGCTGGTCGCGCCCAACTCGGTGACCGCGGTCACCGAGGCGACCCTGGCCGCCGTCCGGGACCACGGCCGGCCGGCTCCGGCCGCCCGGTTCGCCGACGGGTACGCCGACGCCGAGCGGGTGCTGGGCTACCTGGAGTGGTTCGGCCTGGACCTGGCCGAGCTGCTCACCGAACTGGAGCGGGAGGCCCTGGCCGGCCTGCGCCGGACCCGGACCGAACTCCTGGAGTCGGTACTGGCACGGCTCACCGAGGCCAGGGCCTCCCAGGCCGGTCCCGCCGCGGACGGGACCGGTCCTGACGGGGCGTCGGACGGCACCCTCGGCCCCCGGGCCGCGGAGGCACGACGGTGACCCCGCCCACCCTCACCGCCGCCGCCCCGGCGCGGACCGCCACCGCGCGGACCGCCACCGCGCGGACCGCCACCGCGCGGACCGCCCGGGTGCCCGGCTCCAAGAGCATCACCAACCGGGCGCTGCTGCTGGCGGCGGTGGCCACCGGCACCAGCCGGCTCACCGCCCCCTCCTCGGGCGCCGACACCCTGGCCTTCCGGGCCGCGCTGGCCGGGCTCGGGGTCGGGGTGGAGCAGGACGGCGCGGACTGGCTGGTGCACGGCCTCGGCCGGGCCCCGGTCGGACCGGCGCTGCTCCGCTGCGGCGACGCGGGCACCGCGGCCCGCTTCCTGCCGGTGCTCGCCGCGGCGGGCCGCGGCGAGTTCCGCTTCGAGGGCTCGGCGCAGCTGACGGCCCGTCCGCTGCGGCCGCTGGTCTCGGCGCTGACCGCGCTCGGCGCCCGGGTCGAACCGGGCCCGGGCGGCGGGCTGCCGCTGCGGATCGAGGCCTCCGGGCTGAGCGGCGGCGACCTGCGGCTGGACTCGGCGATCAGCAGCCAGTACCTGACCGGGCTGCTGCTCTCCGCCCCGCTGATGCGGGCGCCGCTGACCGTCTCGGTGCCGAGGCTGGTCAGCCGCCCGTACGTGGAGACCACCATGGCGCTGATGCGCCGCTTCGGGGCCGCGGTGAGCGCGGGCCCGGACTGCACCGTCCGCGCCGGGACCGGGGGTTACACCGCGACCGGGCTGCGGATCGAGCCGGACGCCACCGGCGCCGCGTACCTGTTCGCGGCCGCCGCGGCGACCGGCGGCTCGGTCACCGTCGAGGGCCTGGGCTTCGACAGCCCGCAGGGCGACCTGTGGTTCGTCGAGGTGCTGGCCCGGGCCGGGGCCGAGGTCTCGGTCACCGAGCGGGCCACCACGGTGACCGGCACCGGCCGGCTCGCCGGAGGCTTCGAGGTCGACCTGCGCGACCTCGCCGACACCTTCCCGGCGCTGGCCGTGATCGCCCCGCTGGCCGACGGACCGGTGACCGTCACCGGGATCGGCCACGCCCGGCTCAAGGACTGCGACCGGATCGCCGTCGTCGCGGAGAACCTCCGCGCGGGCGGCGTCCGGGTCGAGGAGGGCGCCGACTGGATCACCGTCCACCCCGGCACCTTCCGCCCCACCGCCGTCGCCACCCACCGGGACCACCGGATCGCGATGGCCTTCGCGGTGCTCGCCCTGCGGGCACCCGGAACCACCCTGGACCACCCGTCCTGCGTGGACCGTACCTTCCCCGGCTTCCACCGGGAGCTCTCCCGGCTGTTCGGTCCCTGACCGGGATCCGACGGACCATCATCCCGACCAACCCGAAAGGCAGAACAGCCAGATGGCGAAGATCCTGATAGCCGGCGGAGGCATCGGCGGTCTGGCGACCGCGCTGAGCGTCTCCCGCCAGGGCCACCAGGTGGTGGTGCTGGAGGCCCGTGACACCTTCACCGAACTCGGCGCCGGCATCCAGCTCGGCCCGAACGCCTTCCACGCGCTGGACGCGCTGGGCGTCGGCGACGAGGTCCGGGCCCGGGCCGTGCACATCGACGAACTGCGGTTCATGGACGGCACCACCTCCGAGCTGGTGGCCACCATGCCGCTGACCGGCACCTACCGGGAGCGCTTCGGCAACCCGTACGCGGTGGTGCACCGCATCGACATCTACGCACCGCTGCTGGACGCGGCCCGCGCCTCCGAGGCGATCGAGCTGCGGACCGACTCCCAGCTGCTGAGCTACCGTCAGGACGCCGACGGCGTCACCGCGGTGCTGGCCTCCGGCGAGGAGGTGCACGGCGAGGCGCTGATCGGCGCCGACGGCATCAACTCCTTCGTCCGCAAGCAGCTGGTCGGCGACGGCTTCCCGAAGGTCTCCGGGCACACCATCTACCGCTCCGTCATCCCGATGGAGAAGGTGCCCGAGGAGCTGCGCTGGAACACCGTGACCCTCTGGGCCGGCCCCAAGTGGCACTTCGTCCACTACCCGATCGGCGGCGGCAAGTACTTCAACCTGGCCGCCACCCGGGACGACAACGCCCAGGAGGCGGTGATCGGCGCCCCGGCCGAGAAGGACTTCGTGCTCAACGAGTTCCCCGACCTGGGCGAGATCCCGCGCCGGCTGCTGGAGCTCGGCGAGGACTGGAAGGCCTGGGTGCTCTGCGACCGGGACCCGATCGAGACCTGGACCGACGGCCGGGTGGTGCTGATCGGCGACGCCGCGCACCCGATGCTGCAGTACGCCGCCCAGGGCGCCTGCCAGGCGGTCGAGGACGCGGTGGTGCTCGGCCGGCTGATCGGCACCGAGGCCTGCGAGTTCCCGCAGCGCTTCGAGAAGTTCAACGGCGAGCGGCGCGAGCGCACCGCCGCCACCCAGCTGGTCGCCCGCGAGATGGGCAAGCAGCTCTACCACCCGGTCGGCGAGGCCGCCAAGGCCCGCAACGCGATGCTCGCCTCGCTCACGCCGGAGCAGCTGCACGACAAGGTGGAGTGGCTGCACGGCACCCGGGTCGGCGCCGACATCGTCGTCGAGCCTCCGGTGATCGGCCGTCAGGCCGTCGACGAGGGCCGGTGACCGTGGGCGGGCTGCGCTGGCTGACCGCGGGCGAATCGCACGGTCCGGCCCTGCTGGCCACCCTGGAGGGCCTGCCCGCCGGGGTGCCGGTGACCACCGGGGCGGTGACGGACGAGCTGGCCCGTCGCCGGCTCGGCCACGGCCGGGGCGCCCGGATGAAGTTCGAGCGGGACGAGGTCAGCCTGCTCGGCGGGGTCCGGCACGGCGAGTCCATGGGCAGCCCGGTGGCCGTCCTGGTGGGCAACACCGAGTGGCCCAAGTGGGACCAGGTGATGGCCGCCGACCCGGTGGACCCGGAGATCCTGGCCGGGCTGGGCAGGAACGAGCCGCTGACCCGGCCCCGCCCGGGCCACGCCGATCTGGCGGGCATGCAGAAGTACGGCTTCGACGAGGCGCGGCCGGTGCTGGAGCGGGCCTCGGCGCGGGAGACCGCGGCCCGGGTGGCGCTCGGCGCGGTGGCCAAGTCCTTCCTGCGGGCGGCCGCCGGGATCGAGATCGTCTCCCACGTGGTCGGCCTCGGCCGGGCCGGCGCCCCGTCCTGGCTGACCCCCAAACCGGAGGACCAGCCGTACCTGGACGCCGATCCGGTCCGCTGCCTGGACCCGGAGAGCTCGGCCCGGATGGTGGACGAGATCGACCGGGCGCACAAGGACGGCGACACCCTCGGGGGCGTGGTCGAGGTGCTGGCCTACGGCCTGCCGGTCGGCCTCGGTTCGCACGTGCACTGGGACCGCCGCCTCGACGCCCGGCTGGCCGCCGCGCTGATGGGCATTCAGGCGATCAAGGGGGTGGAGGTCGGCGACGGCTTCGACCTGGCCCGGCTGCCCGGTTCGCAGGCGCACGACGAGATCGTGCCCACCCCGGCCGGCATCCGCCGGGCCTCGGCCCGGGCCGGCGGGGTGGAGGGCGGCATCTCCACCGGCGAGACGCTGCGGGTGCGGGCGGCGATGAAGCCGATCGCCACCGTGCCGCACGCGCTGCGCACGGTGGACGTCCGCACCGGCGAGTTCACCCCGGCCCACCACCAGCGCTCGGACGTCTGCGCCGTCCCGGCGGCGGGCATCGTGGCCGAGGCGATGACCGCCCTGGTGCTGGCCGACACGGTGCTGGAGAAGTTCGGCGGCGACAACGTCACCGAGACCGCCCGCAACCTGGCCGGCTACCTGGACGCGCTGACCATCCGCTGAGAACGGGCCGGGCCCGGAGACCACCCTCTCCGTGCCGGGCCCGTGCGGCAGTTGACGAAGTATCGGGCCGCGCTTTCCCGCACGTTCCCGCGAGCACCCACGATTGTCGGTATGGAGAGAGACATGCAGTTCGGTCTGTTCACCGTCGGCGACCTGACCGCCGATCCGCACACCGGGCACCCGCCGACCGAGCAGGAGCGGATCAGGGCCACGGTCGCCATCGCCCGCAAGGTCGAAGAGGTCGGCCTGGACGTCTTCGCCACCGGCGAGCACCACAACCCGCCGTTCGTCACCTCCTCGCCGACCACGCTGCTGGCCTACATCGCCGCGCGGACCGAGCGGATCATCCTCTCCACCTCCACCACGTTGATCACCACCAACGACCCGGTGAAGATCGCCGAGGACTTCGCGGTCCTCCAGCACCTGTCCGAGGGCCGGGTGGACCTGATGATGGGCCGCGGCAACACCGGCCCGGTCTACCCGTGGTTCGGCAAGGACATCCGCCAGGGCATCCCGCTGGCGATCGAGAACTACGCACTGCTGCACAAGCTCTGGCGCGAGGAGGTGGTCGACTGGAAGGGCCGCTTCCGCACCCCGCTGCAGGGCTTCACCGCGGTGCCCCGCCCGCTGGACGGCGTGCCGCCGTTCGTCTGGCACGGTTCGATCCGCAGCCCCGAGATCGCCGAGCAGGCCGCGTACTACGGCGACGGCTTCTTCGCCAACCACATCTTCTGGCCCACCGACCACTTCCGGAAGCTGATCGAGCTCTACCGGACCAGGTACGCGCACTACGGCCACGGCCGCCCCGAGCAGGCCTACGTCGGCCTCGGCGGCCAGGTCTTCATCGGGAAGAACTCCCAGGACGCGATCCGGAGTTACCGCCCGTACTTCAACAACAGCGGCGTCTACCGGGGCGGGGTGCTGGAGGACTACCTGGAGGCCACCCCGCTCACCGTGGGCAGCCCGCAGCAGGTGATCGAGAAGACCCTGACCTTCCGCGAGCACTTCGGCGACTACCAGCGCCAGCTGTTCCTGCTGGACGGCGGCGGGGCCCCGCTGAAGGTCGTGCTGGAGCAGCTGGACCTGCTCGGCGAGCACGTCCTCCCGGTGCTGCGCAAGGAGTTCGCGGTCGGCCGCCCGGTGGACGTCCCGGCCGGGCCGACCCACGAGGCCCGGGCAGCGGCCGGGCGGGCCGGGAAGTGAAGCGCCTGGTGGTCGTCTCGGCCGGCCTGAGCGACCCGTCCTCCACCCGGCTGCTGGCCGACCGGCTGGCCGAGGCCACCGCCCGGCTGACGCCCGTTCAGATCCGGGTGGTGGAGCTGCGCGAGCTGGCCGTGGACGTGGCCAAGCACCTGGTCAGCGGCTTCCCCTCGCCCGCGCTGCGGGAGGTGCTGGAGGCGGTCGCGGCGGCGGACGGGCTGATAGCCGTCACGCCGGTGTTCACCGCCTCGTACAGCGGCCTGTTCAAGTCCTTCTTCGACGTGCTGGAGAACACCGCGCTGACCGGCACCCCGGTGCTGCTCGGCGCCACCGGCGGCTCCACCCGGCACTCGCTGGCGCTGGAGCACGCGCTGCGCCCGATGTTCGTCTACCTGCGCGCCGTGGTGCTGCCGACGGCGGTGTACGCCGCCTCCTCGGACTGGGGCGCGGGGGTCGAGAGCGGCACCGAGGAGCTGGCCGGCCGGATCGACCGGGCCGGGGCCGAACTGGCCGCCGCGCTGGGCGCGTCCACCGCGCGGCCGTCATCCGGCACGGCATCCGACGAGGATGAACTCGTGCCGTTCGCACAGCAGTTGGCCGCACTGGGCCTGGACTGACCGCACACCTGGAGGGGACTGGCATGAGTACCGAACAGAGCGAGGCCAAGGAGCACGTCCGGGCTCCGCAGCACTTCACCACCCGGCTCACCGCGGACGGCGGGGACGGCGGGGACAGCGTCAAGGCCGAGGCCGACCGGTACCGGCTGGTGGTCAGCCGGGCCTGCCCGTGGGCCCACCGGGTCATCATCACCCGGCAGTTGCTCGGCCTGGAGGACGTCATCTCGCTGGCCGTCACCGACCCGGTGCAGGAGATGATCGAGGGTGAGTACCACTGGGTGTTCACCGAGGAGAACGGCAACGCCGGCGGCGTCGACGAGGTGCTGGGCATCCACGCGCTGCGGGAGGCCTACCTCGCCGCCGAGCCGGACTACACCGGCGGCGTGAGCGTGCCGGGCCTGGTGGACACCCGGACCGGCTTCCTGGTGAACAACGACTTCGCCAACCTCACCATCGACCTGGGCACGGAGTGGAAGCAGTGGCAGCGCGAGGGCGCTCCCGACCTCTACCCCGAGCACCTGCGGGCCGAGATCGACGCGATCAACGAGATCGTCTACGAGGAGGTCAACACCCAGGTGTACCGGGCGGGTTTCTCGCCCAACCAGGCCTTCTACGACCAGGCCGTGAGGGTGCTCTTCGCCCGGCTGGACGCGCTGGAGGAGCGGCTGCGCGAGCGGCGCTACCTGGTCGGCGACGCCATCACCGAGGCGGACATCCGGCTCTGGACCACGCTGGTGCGCTTCGACGCGGTCTACCACGGCCACTTCAAGTGCAACGTCCGGAAGTTGACCGAGTACCCCGCGCTCTGGGGCTACGCCCGGGACCTGTTCCAGACGCCCGGCTTCGGCGAGACGGTGGACTTCGAGCACATCCGCCGGCACTACTACGCGACCCACGACAACATCAACCCGACCCGGATCGTGGCGGTCGGCCCGGACCCGGAGCTCTGGCTCACCCCGCACGGCCGTAGCTGAACCACCGCCGGGCGGCGGTCATTTGAATCACTGTCGTATGCGCGGCGGCGCCTTTCGCGAAATGCGCGCCGTGGTGGTGAAGTCCCGGTCCCCGCGTGTCGGTTCGCGCGGGGACCGCCTGTCTCCCGAGCCGCCGCCGTTCGGGGGAAGGTGCTGGTGAAGGCCGGTGTGCCTGCCTACGAACCGGCTGTCCACGGACTATGCGACGGGGCCGCAAGATCACGCTAATGGGCGAAAACCCCTCCAGGTACTGGCACTTTGTCGATTTGTTAAGGAAACCTGTTCCTCGGCGTCGCAGCCCGCAGGAGTTCGTCTGGCCGCGAACTCCCGCACGCAGTACCCGAAGTGCAGTTATCTGTGTGGTTATCTGGAGGCTTCACCATGGTTCGCTCTCGCACCGCCCGACTGGTCGGCCTGCTGGCCGCCGCCCCGTTCGCCGCCGGCCTGCTGCTCGCCTGCGCCGGCACCGCGTCGGCCGACAACGGCGCCCTGGCCGGGAACGGCTCCAACAGCAGCGTGGTGTCCAACGTCGGCAGCGGGAACATCTTCGGAACCGTGAACGGCAACTACAACTCGACCCAGCAGGTGGCCACCGGCTCCGGCGCGTCGAACCAGAACAACAACCTGCAGGCCAAGGACAACACCGGCTTCATCTTCAGCGACCAGGGGAACCGGGACTTCAACTTCGTCTTCGCGCCGGTCTTCCACTGACCGGCCCCGGGCCAGGGGTGAGCTGAGCACCCCGGCGCCCGGACCTCCCTGGGGTGGGAAGGGTCACTCGCTCCGGAGAAGAACGCACCGTGGGCGGTGCCGCGTCGAGCGGCACCGCCCACGGGCGCGTTCTGCGGCGGAGCCGTTGCGCGGCGGGGCCTCAGTGACGGCTGCTCAGGGAGGCCCCCAGGCTCGCGGCCACCACGCAGGCGATGCCCGCCAGTTGGACCGCACCGAGCAGCTGGCCGAGGACCAGCAGGCCCATCAGCGCGCTGACCGCCGGCTCCAGGCTCACCAGCACGCTGAACACCCGCTGCGGCATCCGCCGTAGCGCCGTCATCTCCAGCGCGTACGGGATCACCGGCAGCAGCAGCGCCACCCCCGCCGAGGCGAGCAGCAGCAGCCAGGGGGACCCGGCCGAGGAGAGCCCCGACCAGGCCCCGCCCAGTCCGACCGGGGCCAGCAGCACCGCGCCGACCGCCATCGAGACCGCCAGCCCCTGGAAGCCCTGGAAGGTGGCACCGACCTTGTCGGTCAGCAGGATGTACCCCGCGTAGCAGGCGGCCGCGCCGAAGGCGCAGAGCAGGCCCACCGGGTCGAGCCCGCCGCCGTGCCCGTCCGCTCCGCCGCCGCCCTCGCCGAGCAGGGTGAGCAGCGCGACCCCGCCGCCGGCCAGCAGCGCCCACAGCAGGTGCGGCAGCCGCCGGGAGAAGGCCAGCGCCACCGCGAGCGGGCCGAGGAACTCGATGGTGGCCGCGGTGCCCATCGGCAGGCGGTCCACCGCCCCGGCGAAGAGCAGCGTCATCCCGGCCGAGGCCGCGCCCAGCAGGGCGGTGGCCCCCAGGTCGCGGGCGCTGCGGCCGCGCAGCCTCGGGCGGGTCAGCGCGAGCAGCAGCACCGCCGCGAAGCCGATCCGCAGGAAGGTGGCGCCGCCCACGCCGAGCTGCCCGAACAGCGGCTTGGAGAGCGCGATGCCCAGCTGCACGGTGAACATCGCGACCACGCAGAGCAGGGGAGCGGGGACACGGGCGGTACGGCCCCCGTACGGGGGAGCGGTGCTGGTGGCAGGGGTGGTCGCCGCAGGGGCGGCGAGGTCGGCGGTGGACATCCAAGGAGTGTGACGTAAGGAGCGCAGGCCGGGCAAACCCATGACAGGCCGGGTGCGAACGGGTGAACTTCCGGCTCCGAGGACGGTTCCGGCTGACGGTTGGTCAGGTATCACGGATGTGATGCGCTACCTGGGCCCGGCCGCCCTCACCGCCTCCTCGCTCGTGCTGCTGCTCGCCGCCGAGGGGATGCCCGACACCTCCGGCGCCGCCGTCGCGACCTCCGCCGTCGTGGCCGAGGCCGTGCCCGCCGCCGCGCCCGCGGCCCTGCCGGTCGCCGCCGTGCTCCCGGCGGCCGCGAAGCCCGAGCCCGCCCCGGCGGCCCCCTCCCCGCGGCCCGTGGTGATCCGCGGCACCCGGCTCGCGGAGAGCCGCGCCCGGCGTTCCCCGGCCCCCGCCAAGGTCTTCACCGGCAGCGGCTTCGACGCCTGCACCGCGCCGCCGCTGGAGACCATGCGGGCGTGGAAGCGGGACTCCCCGTACGGCGCGGTGGGCATCTACGTCAGCGGGAGCCAGCGCGGCTGCTCCCAGCCCCGGCTCACCGCCGACTGGGTGCGCGAAGTCCGGGCGATGGGCTGGGAGCTGATCCCCACTCACGTCGGCCTCCAGGCCCCCTGCGCCACCCTCGGGGGCAAGCCCCGCCGGATCGACCCGGCCGCCGCCGTCCGCCAGGGCAAGGAGGAGGCCGCCGAGGCGGCCGCCGCGCTGCGCGCCCTCGGGCTCGGCCCGGGCAGCCCGGTCTACCTGGACATCGAGTCCTACCCGCGCGGCGACCAGCGCTGCGCCCAGGGCGTGGTGGACTTCACCCTCTCCTGGACCAGGGCCCTGCACGCCGCCGGCTACCGCTCCGGCTTCTACTCCAGCACCGACTCCGGCATCGCCGACCTGGCCGCCGCCGCCCGGGCCGGGGCCTCCCCGCTGCCGGACGCCGTCTGGTACGCCCGCTGGGACGACAAGGCCGACACCACCTCGACCACCGCGATCGACCCGGGCCAGTGGTCCCGGCACGCCCGGATCCACCAGTACCGGGGCAACACCACCGAGACCCACGGCGGCGCCACCCTCTCCATCGACCACAACAGCCTGGACGCCCCGGTCGCCGCCTGACGCCACGTCGAGCGGCGGGCGTGACCTTCGTCGCTGACGGTCCTTTCCCTTGACGACAGAATCTCGGCCGAGCAGCATCTCACTACCCGCCAGTAGTCACTGGCACGGTTGCTCGTCCCCGCCCCGGTCAAGGAGGACCCGCGTGTTCAGCACCATGCAGGACGTACCGCTCACCGTCGCCAGGATCCTGACGCACGGATCGACCCTGCACGCCGCCTCCACCGTCTCCACCTGGGACGGCACCGGCCCGGTGGTCCGCACCTTCGGCGAGGTGGGCACCCGGGCCGGGCAGCTCGCGCACGCGCTGCGGGACGAGCTCGGGGCGGGCGAGGAGTCCGTCATCGGCACCCTGATGTGGAACAACGCCGAGCACCTGGAGGCGTACCTCGCCATCCCCTCGATGGGCGCGGTGCTGCACACCCTCAACCTCCGGCTGCCCCCGCAGCAGCTGGCGTACATCATCAACCACGCCGCCGACCACGCGATCCTGGTCGACGGCAGCGTGCTCCCGCTGCTCGCCGGGGTGCTGCCACAGCTCAACCCGACGCTCCGTCACATCGTGGTCAACGGCCCCTGCGACCGCTCGCTGCTGGACGGCTTCGCCGGCCGGGTGCACGACTACGAGGCGCTGATCGCCGACCGCCCGGCCGACTACCCGTGGATGACGGACATCGACGAGCGCCGGGCCGCCGCGCTCTGCTACACCTCGGGCACCACCGGGGACCCGAAGGGCGTGGCCTACAGCCACCGCTCGGTCTACCTGCACTGTCTCCAGGTGCTCTCCGCCGACAGCTTCGGCATGAGCCAGCAGGACACCGTGCTGCCGGTGGTCCCGATGTTCCACGTGAACGCCTGGGGCAAGCCCTACGCGGCCTTCATGTCCGGTGCCAGGCTGCTGATGCCGGACCGCTTCCTCCAGCCCAAGCCGCTGGCCGAGATGATCGACCGCTGCCGCCCGACCCTGGCCGCCGCCGTGCCGACCATCTGGAACGGCCTGCTGGACGAGCTGGACGCCGGCTCGTACGACACCTCCAGCCTGCGCACCGTGGTGATCGGCGGCTCGGCCTGTCCGCCCGCGCTGATGCGCGCCTTCCAGGAGCGGCACGGCATCCGGGTGGTGCACGCCTGGGGCATGACCGAGACCTCCCCGCTCGGCTCCTTCGGCCTGCCCCCGGCCGGGCTGACCGCGGAGGAGGAGTGGCCCTACCGGTACACCCAGGGCCGCTTCCCGGCCTCGGTGGAGGCCCGGCTGATCGGGCCCGCCGGTGAGCGGATGCCGCACGACGGCGTCTCCGCCGGGGAGTTGGAGGTGCGCGGCCCGTGGATCGCGGGGGCGTACTTCGGCGGCGCGGGCAACGAGCCGGAGCGCCCCGAGGACAAGTTCAGCCCGGACGGCTGGCTGCGCACCGGCGACGTCGGCACCATCACCCCGGACGGCTACCTGACCCTGACCGACCGGGCCAAGGACGTGATCAAGTCCGGCGGCGAGTGGATCTCCTCGGTGGAGCTGGAGAACCACCTGATGGCCCATCCGCAGGTGGCCGAGGCCGCCGTGGTCGCGGTCCCGGACGAGAAGTGGGGCGAGCGCCCGCTGGCCACCGTGGTGCTGCGCCCCGACGCCACCGCCGACCTGGCCGAGCTGCGCGCCTTCCTGGCCGGACGGGTCGCCTCCTGGCAGCTGCCCGAGCGCTGGTCGCTGGTCGAGGCGGTGCCGAAGACCTCGGTCGGCAAGTTCGACAAGAAGGTGATCCGCGCCCAGTACGCGGGCGGCGAGCTGGACGTCACCACCCTCGGCAAGTGACACGGGGTCAGCACTGATCAGAACTGAGGAGGGGCCCGGACCGCGTGCGGCGGTCCGGGCCCCTCCGGTCGTTCAGTGCTGGGCGGCGGCGGGCTCGGCCAGCGAGCCGATCCGGGCCAGCAGGTCCACGATCCGGGCCTGCACCTCGTCGGAGGTGGAGCGCTCGGCCAGGAAGAGCACCGTCTCTCCGGTGCGCAGCCGGGGCAGTGCCGCCGGGTCGAGGTCCACCGAGGTGTAGACGACCAGCGGGGTGCGGTGCAGCCGGTCGTTGGCGCGCAGCCAGTCCAGCAGGCCGAGCCGGCGGCGGCGGATCTGGAGCAGGTCCATCACCACCAGGTTGGGCTGCACGCTGCTGGCCCGGGAGACCGCGTCGTTCTCGTCGGTGGCGTGCTCCACGTGCATGCCGCGCCGCTCCAGCCCGCCGATCAGCGCGGCGGCCACGTCCGGGTCGGACTCCACCAGCAGCACCCGGGGGGCGTGGTTCTCGCTGTCCTTGGGGGCCAGGGCCCGCAGCAGCACGGCCGGTTCGGCCCCGTACGCGGCGTCCCGGGTGGCCTGGCCGAGCCCGGCGGTGACCAGCACCGGCACCCGGTTGTTGAGCGCGGCGGTGCGCAGCGACTGGAGCGCGGTGCGGGTGATCGGGCCGGTCAGCGGATCGACGAAGAGCGCGGCCGGGTAGCCGGGTGCCTCGGCGTCGACCTCCTCGCGGGAGTGGACCGTGACGGGCTGGAAGCCCCGGTCCTGGAGCGCCTGCTCGGTGGCCTGCTCGGGCTCGGGCCAGACCAGCAGGCGGCGCGGGCCGCCGTCCACGGCGGGCACCACCACGGTCGGGGACTCGTCCGGGACCTGGCCGGACTGCCCTGCGGCCAGGGCGAGTTCGGAGGTCGGCCGGGGCGGGGTGCGGGGCGCGGGGGCGGCCGGCACCAGCGCGCCGTCCTGCCGCACGCCCTCGGATGCTCCGGCCCCGGACGCTCCGGCCCCGGACACCCCGGCCTCGAGCGCGAGCCCGTCCGCCGGGGCTCCGCCGGAGGCCAGTGCGGGGAGCGCGGCGCGCTCGGCCCCGCCCGGGCCCGCGGGCTGCTGCGGGAAGGCGTTCGGGAAGGCCCCCGCGAAGCCGCCGCCCATCGGACGCGGCGGGGCCAGCTCGCCCAGGCCGGTGCCGACCGGCTCGGGCTGACCGGTCTCGCCCGCCGGCACCAGGTGGGCGGTCGGCGGGGCCGACGGGGGCTCAGGGAGGGTGGCGGGCAGGGCGGGTGACGGGCCCTCGGGGGCGGAGGTGAGCTCCAGTGCGCTCCGGGTCGGCTCCGGCCCGGAGCCGCTCTGCGCCGTCTCCTCCTGCGGCCTGTCCTGGCCCGCCTGGGCGGGCAGGGCGAGGCGCCGGCGGCGGCCGGTCGGCGGGGTGGCGGGGGGCCCGGCGACGGGCTGGGCCTCCGTCAGGGAGCGCTCCAGGCCGGGGTAGACGGGCGTGCCCGGGTCCGGCACGCCGGGCAGGGCGAGCGCCTCGCCGGAGGTCGCGGCGCCGCGGCGCCGCCGGCCGACCCGGCCGTTGCCCTCCTCGGTGGCGGCCTCGGGAGCCGACGGTGCGTCAGGGCCGGGCCCCAGCGCGATCGGGGCACGGGCCTGCGGGGCCGCGTCCGTCCCGTCCGCCGCCCCCTCCGCCTCGGCGCGGTCGGCGGCCGCCCCGGCCGGCTGCCCGGCCGCGGCCTCCTCGGCGGGCGGCACCTCGGGGAGGTCCGGCAGCATCGCCGTGTCGGTCTCCTTGGGCACGCTCGGCCTGGTCCGGTTCAGCGCGGCGGTGGCCGGGTCGAGCGGCAGCTCCACCACGTACGTCGTACCGCCCCGGGCCGGCAGGTCGTGCCGCTGGAGCACCCCGCCGTGCCGCTCGACGGTGCCCTGGGCGATCGGCAGGTGCACCGGGTTGGCCGTCCGGGCCGGCCCGCGCACCTCGATCCGGGCCACCTCGCCGCGCTGGGCGGCGGCCAGCACCACCATCGGGGCCTGGCCGGTGTCGCCGTCCAGCGAGAGCGCCACGCCGCTGACGTCCGCGACCAGATGGGCCAGCGCCCGGGCCAGCCGCTCCTTGTCCGCGACCACCTCGACCGAGGCGGCGTGCACCGAGTACCGCACCCGGCCCGCGCCGACCAGCTCGCCGGCCTGCTCGACCGCGCGCTTGACCACCTCGTCCAGCGGCACAGGCTCGCGGTCCAGCTGCTCGTGTCCGGCCTCGGCCGCCACCTCGAAGCGCTGGTGGTCCAGCACCCCTTCGATCAGCGTGCCGAAGCGGCGGCACTCGTCGGCCAGGCGCCGCAGGGTCCAGTTGGCCTCCGGCCAGAGCGAACCGGCCGGGTCCTCGGCCAGCCCGTCGATCCGGCGCCGCAGGTCCTCCAACGCCCCGCCCAGCTCGCTCTCCAGAACGGCCGTCAGGTGCTCGTTGCGGGCGACCAGGGCCAGCTCCCTGGTCCGGTCGGTGAAGGTCATCACCGCGCCGACCAGCTGGTCGCCGTCCCGGACCGGGGCGGTGGTGAGGTCCACCGTGACCGGGGTGCCGTCCTTGCGCCAGAGCACCGCGCCGCGCACCCGGTGCTTGCGCCCGGAGAGCAGGGTGTCCAGCAGTGCCGAGCCCTCCAGCGCCAGCGGGGTGCCGTCGGCCTGCGAGTGCTGCACCAGTGGGTGCAGTTCGCGGCCGCCCAGCTCGCTGGCCCGGTAGTCCAGGATGTGCGCGGCGGCCGGGTTGACCAGCACCACCCGCCCGTCGAGGTCCACCCCGAGCACGCCCTCGGCGGCGGCCCGCAGGATCATCTCGGTCTGCTTGTGCTGGCGGCGCAGCTCCGCCTCGACCCCGAGCCGGCCGCTCAGGTCGCGGACCAGCAGGAGCAGCAGCTCCCCGGCCGAGGAGCCGCCGTCCGGATAGAAGGTGTAGCCGGAGCCGCCCCGGCCCTCGCCCTCGTCGGTGAAGTCGTTGCCCGAGACCTCGACCGGGAACGTGGTCCCGTCGGTCCGCCGGGCGGTCATCCGGACCGGGCGGTCCAGGCCCTCCGCCTCGCGCGGGGCCGGGCGCATCGAACCGGGGATCCGGCTCGGGTCGAACTCCGGCAGCAGGTCGAGCACCCCGCGCCCGACCAGGGAGGTGCCGGGGGTCTGCATCGCCTGCACGGCAGCGGCGTTGGCGTCGACCACGGTGCCGTTGCTGTTCACCAGCAGCAGTGCGTCGGGCAGCGCGTCGAGTATCGCGGCGAGGCGAGCAGTGCCTCGGATCGGCCTGCTGCTCATGTCGACAGGTCTCCTCACGGCTTGCGTCACGGCGTGCGACCGGCGGCTCGCGCTCTCTCGGGAGACTGGAGTATCTCATTCTTCTTTGCACCGCGGACGACCCGCCCAGTATCGTTGGCGGCGGTTGGTGTCGGGGCCCCAGGCTGTGGCATCATCACACTCGCACGGAGTGCACCGGCCAGGCCGGTGCGGTCCCTGCGGAGGAGGCTTCGCCTAGTCCGGTCTATGGCGCCGCACTGCTAATGCGGTTTCGGGGTTATTCCTGATCGAGGGTTCAAATCCCTCAGCCTCCGCTCAACCGGGAGCCCCGGCGGTCACTGACCGTCGGGGCTCCTGTGTCGTACGCCCGGGGCAATCGATTTCGCCCCAGGTCGCAGGTCATGTAATGTTGTCCCCGCAACGCCCCGCCAGGGGCAAGCGCTCATAGCTCAACGGATAGAGCACTTGACTACGGATCAAGAGGTTGCAGGTTCGAATCCTGCTGAGCGCACCACGCACCACCGCTTCGCCGCCCGCTAGTTGGGCAGCGCAAGCGCTCATAGCTCAACGGATAGAGCACTTGACTACGGATCAAGAGGTTGCAGGTTCGAATCCTGCTGAGCGCACAGATCGAGAGGGCCCCGGGATCTCCCGGGGCCCTCTCGCCGTTCCCGGCCTCGCGGCAGTCGGGGTACTCGCGGCACTCGTGACATCCGGGGCGATCAGGGGCCGAGGAACCACTCGCCCGGAGTGAGGTGGCCGTCGGGCCGGGCGGGCGGCGGCGCCGGGTCGTGGCGGATCAGCCCGGGGTCGGCGCCCAGCGTGGTGAGCAGCCGGGTGAGGTCGCGGGCCAGTCCCGGCGGACCGCTCAGGTAGACGTCGTGGCCGGACCAGTCCGCGGTCTGCCGCAGCCCGGTGCGGAGCAGGGCGGCCGCCTCCTCGGGCCCGGCCCCGTCCTCGGGGGCCGCCAACACCACCTCCAGCCAGGCGTGTTCGGCGACCAGCTCGGTGACGGCCGCCAGGTCGTACTGGTCCTCGTCGTCCCGGGCCGCCACGAAGACGGTGGCCGGCCGGGCCGGTCCCCGGGAGAGCTGCTCCAGCAGGGCTCTGACGGTGGCCCAGCCGGTGCCGCCGGCCACCGCCAGCACCGGCCGGTCCGAGGCCGGGTCGAGCACGGTGGAGCCGAGCGGCGGGCCGAGCAGCAGCCGCTCGCCGGGCAGTACGTCGTTCACCAGCACCGGGCTGAGCAGCCCGCCGGGTATCCGGCGCACGTGCAGCTCCAGGGAGCCGTCCGGGCGCGGGGCGTTGGCGATCGAGTAGGGGCGCCAGACCTGCGGCAGCCGGGGCGAGGCGACCGTCAGGTACTGGCCGGCCGCGTACGGGTAGGGCTGGCCGGGGCGCAGGGTGAGCACCACCAGGTCGGGGGCGGCGCGCCGACGGTGCGTCACCTCGGCCTCCCACCAGGCGGGTACCGCGGCGGCGGCCTCGGCGGCCTCGATCATCGCCTGCGAGACCACCGTGTACGCCTCGGTCCAGGCCTTCTCCACCTCCTGGGTCCAGGACCGGCCGGAGAAGTGCCGCAGCGCGGCGATCAGGCTGGCCCCGACGGCGGGGTAGTGCTCGGCGGCGGCGCGGTACTTGCGGTGGTCCCGGCCGAGCGCGCGCAGGTACTCGGTGAGCCGGGCGGGCTGGTCGAGGTGGAGCACCACCTGGGCGAGCGCACGGAAGAGGCGGTCGCGCTGGGCGCTCAGGTCGGCGGGGAAGTGCCTGCGCAGACCTGGGTTGTGTGCGAACAGGTGGACGTAGAAGAACCGGACCAGCTGGTCGGCCCGGCGCTCGACGACGGCGAAGCTGGCGCGCAGCAGCGCGGGGTCGAAGGACACTGCGCTGACTCTACTCAACCGGAGATTTATTCGAACGGGAATCGGTGACGAATGGTCAAGCACCGGAGCGTAACGACCGGTTGGCGGCCAACTCCGACGGCTGGAATCGGTGCTCGGGGGGTAAGTCGGAGACTGCCGGACGAGTGCCCGCCAATCGGGTTGCAGTGGGACGTTCACCGCAGTGTCACGGTATGACGGACTCCATGTCGTGATTCCGTTTTGTCGGAACTTATGCCCGCCGTGCCGGTGGGCGGCCGACACCGAAGGAGAGCCGGATGAGCCGACAGTTCCGCCCCGCCGACGCGTCGTCAGCCGCCCGCTCGGGCCGGTGTGCCGCACCTGCGGCGGAGGGTGCCGCCCGAAGAGCCGGACGTGGAGCCGGGCACCTGGCCGGGCCGGGCGCCGGAGGGAGGTCCGGAATCGGCCGGAGAATGGCCGCGGTGCTGGCCACCGGGCTGCTGATCGGCTGGAATTCACCGCTGCTCGGCCCGGCCGCGGTGGCCCAGCAGACGCCGGACTCCTGGTCGTCCGAACGCCGCGCCGCACTGCCCTCCGGCCTCCGCGTGCAGCTGGATTTCTCCCCCCTCCCGGGAATCACGGCCAAAGGCGCCACCGGAAAGCTCGCCGCCGGCGGCGGCGGATACTCCGACGGACTGCGCGGCGGAGATCCGGCCACCGCGTTCGAACTCGGCGCCGAACGGCCCACCACGGACGGTTCCTGGCGCACCCTCGGGACCCTCCAGCTCTCCTTCTCCGGGCCGGTCCGCAATCCCCGGCTGCACCTCAGCGGCCTCTCCGCGCTG
>NZ_JBVJLD010000086.1:17711-21743 GCF_055584905.1 Kitasatospora sp. NPDC088742
CACGGTCAGCCGGCTGACCGTCACCGGCGGCAGCCCGAGCGCCCCCAGCCTGGTCCCCCGCACCGACTGGCCGGGCTGGACCGTCACCGACAACGCCCTCACCCCCGCCGGCTCCGGGGAGACCGGCCCCGAGCCCGGGCCCGGGCAGGGAAGCCTCGAACTCTCCGGCACCGTCTCCACCGTGACGTTCCGTCTGGAGCAGCGCACCACCGCGCAGAACGGCTCCACCACCGCCCCGGCCGCGCTCCGCCAGGCGTACACGGTGACCCTGGACGAGGGAGTGGGCAGCGCGCCCCAGGGCTACACCAATGCCTCGCACCTGGTCTCCGACCTCTTCCTGGGCCGGACCGCCACCGGCGCGGCCCGCCCCGGCACCGCCACCGTGGCCCGGCCGCTGGTGCCCCAGGGCCCGAGCGGCCCGCAGGAGCCCGAGGCGGTGCTCGAACGCTCGCAGCCGATGGTCGAGTTGGACGGCGGCGAGTCCCGCCGCAGCGCCTTCGAACGTCCCCCCGCCCCCGGCGCCTCCCCCGCCCCCCAGCCCGGCCGGGGCGACTACCCGGGCCCCGACCCGTCCGTGGCCTTCCCCGCCGACGCCGCGATCGGGCGCTACTACGAGGTGACCGTCCCGGTCGCCGCCGCCTCCGGACCGGCCACCCTGGCCGGCTGGATCGACTTCGACCGCAACGGGAAGTTCGACGCCGCCGAGCGGGTGCAGGCCGAGGTGATCCCGGGTGCGAAGAGCGCCCGGCTGGAGTGGATCGTGCCGGGCAACGCGGCGGCGGGGGAGACCTGGGCCCGGCTCCGGCTGGCCCACGCCGCCGCCCAGGTGGTCAACCCGGGCGGCTTCGCCGACTCCGGCGAGGTGCTGGACCAGAAGGTCCGGCTCGCCGTCGGCGCCGCCCGCCCCGAACTCACCAGCCCGGTCAGCGGCAGCATGCTGCCCGAGGCCCGGCCCGAGATCCGCGGCGAGGCCGGCGTCGCGGGCGCCACCGTCGCGGTGCTGGAGGGCGAGCGCGAACTCTGCCGGGCCACCGTCGGCCGGGACGGCGGCTGGGTCTGCCGCCCGGACCAGCCGCTCCCCGCCGGGGAGCACGTCCTGGTGCCGGTGGAGACCACCCGCGGCGGCCTGGTGCTGCGCGGCGAGGAGATCCGACTCACCGTCAAGACCGATCCGCCCGCCGCCCCGCAGTTCACCCTCCCTGAGTACACCAACGACCCCGGCCTGCTCCTCACCGGCACCGCCGACCCCGGCACCACCGTCTCCGTGGTCGACTCCCCGGCCGCGCCCGGGGCCGGGCGGATCGCCGGCGAGCTGTGCAGCACCGCCGCCGCGGACGACGGCAGTTGGTCCTGCCTCCCGGTGGAGAACCTCGCCGACGGCCGCCACCAGCTCACCCCCTCCGCCACCGACGCCGCCGGCAACCGCACCGCCGGCAAGCCCGCCACCCTGACGGTCGACACCGTCGCCCCGCCCCGTCCGACCCTCGGCTCCCCCGCCGCGGGCGCCGTCGTCGACACGGCCCGCCCGCGCCTCACCGGCCGCGCCGAGCCCGGCTCCACCGTCACCGTCACCGCGCGGCCCAAGACGGCGGGGGAGCGGTTCGTGCTCTGCACCGCCGTCACGGGGGCCGACGGGGCCTGGAGCTGCACGGCGGCCCGGGACCTGACGGCCGGCGACTACGCGCTGGTGGCCACGGCGACGGACCGGGCGGGGAACACGGCCTCGGCCAACGCGGCCGACCTGACGGTCCGTCCGTCGGTGGTGCCGTCGCCTTCGGCCTCGCCTTCGCCGTCGGTGGTGACTTCGCCTTCTGCTTCTCCTTCGCCCTCGCCCTCGTTGTCGTCCTCGCCGTCGCCCTCGGTGTCGGTGTCGCCGTCGCCCTCGCCGTCGGTCTCCGCCTCGGCCTCTGCTTCGGCATCGGTCGCGCCGTCCGGTGGGGCCTCGCCTTCCGGGCCGACGGTGGGGCTGCCGACCTCGAGCCCGGCCGTCACGCCGTCGCCGTCCGGCTCGGCCAGTGCACTCCCGCTGCCGTCCGGTTCGCCGTCGTTGCTGCCGACCGTGCCGGCGTCCGTCCGGCCGTCCCCGTCCGCCGAGGCGTCCGAACCACCGTATGACGGGCCGGTGTTGACGCCGGACGAGCTGGCTGCGGTCGTCCCGATCGTGGTGCCCGGCGGCGGTACGGATCCGGCCCGGCCTGAGGCGTCGCCATCCCCGTCGCCGTCCACTTCGGCATCCGCGTCGCCGTCGCCGTCCACTTCGGCATCCGCGTCGCCGTCGCCGTCTGCTTCGGCTTCGGTGTCCGCCTCGGCCTCGGCCTCGCCGTCTCCATCCCCGTCGCCCTCGGTGGCCGCGTCGCCGTCGGCATCCACCTCCGCGTCGGCATCGGCATCGGCTTCCGCCGTCGCGTCCGCGTCTCCCTCGGCAGTCGCGACCGTTGCGGCAGTGCCGTCGCCGTCGGCCGGCCAATCGGAACAAGGCAACCCGGTCTCCCCGTCGCCGTCCGTTTCGGCCTCCGGGCCTGCGGTGGAACCAGCCCCCCCGGTCGTGGTGGCTTCGCCAACGCCCGTCACAGCCTCTCCGCCTCCGTCCCCGTCCCCGTCCGCCGCGGTCTCGGTCGCCGCCACCTCCGTGGCGGTCCCGCCGGAGGTCGTCGACGCCCCCTCGGCCTCGCCGTCGCCCACACCCTCGCCGTCGCCGTCCGAGACGGGGGCGGAGGAGCGGAACCTCGCCGCCCCGCCGGTCGGGGCCCAGAGCGAGGCCGAGACCTGGCGGACCGGTGCGTTCGGGCTGCTGCTCGCGCTGACCGCGTTGGGCCTGCTGGCCCGTCGGGTGTTCAGTCGGGGCAGTGGTGGCCGACGACGCCGCTGAGCTGCGGAATCTGACGGCGCGTCGTCCGACGCGCCGTCAGATATGCTCGACACGCCGCGCCGCAAATGTCGCATTTGATGACTTATCAACCTAGCCTGAACCTGGCACCGCCCGTCAGTTCCGGGCCGCCCGTTGCGCGACACACCGACCACCAAGGAACCCGTGCATGGACGTCACCCGCGAACCCTCCCCTCGTCCCGAGATCTGGCCCCCCGCTCTGCCGGAACGTCCGGAGCTGTCCGGCGTGTCCGGCGCCACGCCGCTCGGCCGGGCGGTGGCAGGTGCCGTCGCCCGGCCGCTGATCACGGTGCACCCGCTGCCCGTCGCCGCGTCGGACACGCCCGACACGCCGAGCGCTCCCTCCGCCGCCGCGCCGACCCTCGAAGGCCCCGCGGTCACCGAGGCCCGGGCCGGCCGCCGTCCGCCCCGGACCGACCCCAACCTCCGGGAGCACCAAGCCCGTTCGCTGCCCGGCTGGCTGGCCCTGCTGGTGCTGCTGGCCGGGGTGGCCGGTGTGCTGCTGGTGCTGGCCCGGGCCGGGGTGATCCCGCGGTGGGACGTGCTGCCCGACCTTCGCGGCGGGGCGGCCAAGGCGAGCGGCCGCGCCGAGGTGACGGTCCGTTCGGTCGCGGCGGTGGCGGCCTCCGGCCTGGCGGTAGTGGTCGTGCTGGCCGGGCTGCTGGCCAACGCGGGCGGCGAGACCAGGGTGCTCACCCGCTGGGGCCGGTACCGGGGGACGGTGCGCCGCACCGGTCTGCTCTGGGTCAATCCGCTGCTGCGCCGCCGCCGGGTGGACGTCCGGCTCCGGCACTGGCGCAGCGAGCCGGTGCACGTCACCGACCGCACCGGCGCCCCGATCGTGGTCCGGCTGCTGATCGTCTGGCGGGTGCGGGACACCGCCCGGGCCACCCTGGCCATCGCCGAGCACGAGGCCTACCTGCGCGAGCAGGTGCACGCGGTGCTCACCCGGACCGCCAGCGCCCTGCCCTGTGACTCCAACTCCGCGCCGGGGCCCGCCCTCCGGGACGGCCACTGGTTCGCCGACGAGCTCACCAGGGCGCTGGCCGCCGAGGTCGCTCCGGCCGGGATCGAGGCCTACTCGGTGCAGCCGCTCTCCCTGGACTACGCGCCCGAGGTGGCCGAGTCGATGCGCCGGCGCCGCC
>NZ_JBVJLD010000087.1:0-21548 GCF_055584905.1 Kitasatospora sp. NPDC088742
GTCCAACCGGGGCGGGCCTCAGGCGGATTGACCGGGGGTCAGTCGTCGCCGCGGAGGATGGCGATCAGGCGCAGCATCTCCAGGTAGATCCAGACCAGCGAGAGGGTGAGGCCGAAGGCGGCCCGCCAGGCCTCCTTCTCCGGGGCGCCGCCCTGGATGCCCGCCTCGATCTCGGCGAAGTCCAGGGAGAGGAAGAAGGCGCCGATGCCGATGCCGAGGATGCCCACCAGGATGCCCAGCGGGCCCGAGCGCAGGCCCATGTCGGCGCCGAACATCGAGGCCACCACGTTGACCAGCATCAGCAGCACGAAGCCCATGGCGATCGCGATGCCGATCCGGGTGTAGCGCGGGGTGACCCGGATCCGGCCGGACTTGTAGGCGATCAGCATCGCCGCGAAGACGGCCGCGGTGCCGAGCACCGCCTGCACCACGATGCCCGAGAACATGACCTCGAAGGCGTGGCTGATGGCGCCGAGGAAGAAGCCCTCCAGGGCGGCGTAGGTGACGATCAGCGCGGGGCTGACGCTCCGCTTGAAGCTGATCACCATGCCGACCACGAAGGCGGCGAGCGCGGCGCCGATGGCGGGGCCGAAGGAGGTGGCGGGCAGCACGAACCAGGCGACGGCACCGGCCGCGACCAGGGTCAGCAGCGTGATCGCGGTGCGGGCGACCACGTCGTCCATGGTCATCCGGCCGGTCTGCAGCGGGCCGGCCGAGGGGGCCTGGTACATCTGCACCAGCTGCTCGTCGGTCAGCTGACCGGGCTGCGGCTGGGCGTAGGGGTTGTTGCCGTAGGGGTTGGTGCCGTACGGGTTCCCGCCCTGCGGCGCCCCGGCCTGGGGCTGCTGGGCCGTGTTGAATCCCGCGTATCCGGAGTCGCGGGTGAAGGACCCCTCCCGCGAGAAGACCGGGTTGCTGCTTCTCATGTCATTCCCTCCGGGGCGGCGTGGTGCCACCCGCACCCTGACAGGGTAATGCCTTGGCAAAGGAATGAGCCTCAACCGCGAGGATGATCTCGCACACGCGCACCGGCGCTGCGCGGAGTCTTGGTGCCCGGGGCCGGACTCGAACCGGCACGGCCTACGGCCAAGCAGTTTTAAGCTGCCCGTGTCTGCGTTCCACCACCCGGGCGGGACCTCTCCGCCCCTCGTACGGGGTTCGCCCCTGAGACTAGTCGCCCGCAGCACCCTTGCGCACACTCTCAGGTAGGCAATTTGTCATGTTTCCTTGACATCTGACGAATCGTCGGGAAATCGGCCACGGTCCGGCGCGATCCGGCCACGTCCTCCGACTCGGGGTCGGTGTCATACCGCAGGAGGAGACGTCCGCGCCCCGCCTACGCCCAGCGGCGGTGGACCCAACCGTTCCGGGGGGCGACGGATTCCATGATCGTCCATTGGAGGATGGGATAGCGGTCGGGCCCCGCGTCCGGCCTCCCACGACCCCCTCACGTCCGCAAGGAGTTCCCCCGTGATCACCAAGCCCGCGTACGCCGCACACACCGGCCAGGCGGCCGCCCGCGCCACCGGCCTCAACAAGGTCTACGGCGAGGGCGAGACCAGGGTGGTCGCGCTGGACAACGTCAGCGTCGTGTTCCCGCAGGGCCAGTTCACCGCCATCATGGGCCCCTCGGGCTCCGGCAAGTCCACGCTCATGCACTGCATGGCCGGGCTGGACACGGTGAGCTCCGGCTCCTCCACCATCGGGGACACCGAGCTGGTCGGCCTCAAGGACAAGCAGCTCACCAAGCTCCGCCGGGACAAGATCGGCTTCGTCTTCCAGGCCTTCAACCTGCTGCCGACGCTGACCGCGCTGGAGAACATCACGCTGCCGATGGACATCGCCGGCCGCAAGGTCGACCAGCCGTGGCTGGACCGCGTGGTGGACACGGTCGGCCTCTCCGGCCGCCTCTCGCACCGCCCCTCGCAGCTCTCCGGCGGCCAGCAGCAGCGGGTGGCCTGCGCCCGCGCGCTGGCCAGCAAGCCGGACATCGTCTTCGCCGACGAGCCGACCGGGAACCTCGACTCCCGCTCCGGCGCCGAGATCCTCTCCTTCCTGCGCAACTCGGTGCGCGAGCTCGGGCAGACGGTCGTGATGGTCACCCACGACCCGGTCGCCGCCTCCTACGCGGACCGGGTGGTCTTCCTGGCCGACGGCCGGATCGTGGACGAGCTCACCGAGCCGACCGCCGACACCGTGCTGGACCGGATGCGCCGCTTCGACGCCAAGGGCCGGACGAGCTGACGGCCTGACGCCCCGTCACCGCCCGCCCTCCCGCTCCGACTCCCCCAGGACGACATCCGATGTTCCGCACCGCACTGCGCAACGTGGCGGCCCACAAGGGCCGGCTGCTCATGACGGTCCTCGCCGTCATGCTCGGCACCGCCTTCGTGGCCGGCACCATGGTCTTCTCCGACACGCTCGGCAAGGCCATGACCAACAGCTACTCCAAGAGCTACTCCGACATCTCGGTCCAGGTCACCGACAGCTCGGCCTCCGCCTACGCCCGCGCCTCCGAGAAGAGCGGCGGCGACGCCGAGCTCACCAAGGCCACCGCCGACCAGCTGGCCGCCCTCCCGGGCGTGGACCGGGTCCGCGGCGTGGCGGCCGGCTTCACCGCCGTGGCCGACAAGAAGGGCGACCTGATCGGCCAGGCGTACAACGCCTACGGCGCCAACTGGGTGCCGGCCGCCGACGGCAAGGACCCGCGCTACCCGATGGCCGAGGGCCAGGGCCCCAGGAAGGCCGGCGAGGTCGCCCTGGACCGCGCCAGCGCCGACAAGGCCGGGTACAGGGTCGGCGACACCATCCGGGTGGCGGGCAACGGCCCGGCCCAGGACGTGAAGCTGACGGGGATCTTCACCACCGACGACCCGCAGATCACCTCGGGCGCCACCCTCACCCTCTTCGACACCGCCACCGCGCAGCAGTTCCTGCTCTCGCCCGGCCGGTTCTCCGCCATCGACGTCCAGGGCAGGCCCGGCACCTCGCAGACCGCGCTGCAGGAGGCGGTGATCGCCAAGCTCCCCAAGGAGGGCGCGATCACCGCGAAGACCGGTGACCAGCTGACGGCCGATCAGACCAAGATGGTCGAGGAGGGCACCAGCGGCATGAAGACGATGCTGCTGGCCTTCGCCGGCATCTCGCTCTTCGTCGGCATCTTCATCATCGCCAACACCTTCACCATGCTGATCGCCCAGCGCACCAAGGAGCTGGCCCTGCTCCGCGCCATCGGCGCGGCCCGCGGCCAGGTCACCCGCTCGGTGCTGGCCGAGGCCCTGCTGATCGGCGTCACCGCCTCGGTGGCGGGCCTGGTCACCGGCATCGGGATCGGTGCCGCGATGCAGGCCGGGATGGCGAAGCTGGCCGAGGGCATGCCGACCGGTCCGCTGGTGATCGCCCCGGCCACCGTGATCACCGCGCTGGTGACCGGTGTGCTGGTGACCGTGGTCTCCGCGCTGCTGCCGGCGATCCGGGCCTCCCGGATCGCCCCGGTCGCGGCGATGGCCAGCGGTGACGCCCCGGCGACCCAGAAGAGCCTGATCGTCCGGAACGTCATCGGCTCGGTGCTCACCGCGGCCGGCTTCGCGATGATCCTCGGCGGTGCCTCCAAGGGCGGCGAGACCGGCCGCTACGTCATCATGGGCGGCGCCCCGGTCGCGATGATCGGCATCTTCGTCCTGCTGCCGCTGCTCTCCCGCCCGGTGATCGCACTGGTCGGCCCGCTGCTGGCCGCCGTGGCCGGCACCCCCGGCAAGCTGGCCCGGCGCAACGCGGTGCGCAACCCGCGCCGCACCGCCACCACCGCCGCCGCGCTCACCATCGGCCTCACCCTGGTGACCGCCATGACGGTGATGGGCGCCTCGGTCAGCGGCGCGGTGGACCGGATCGTCACCAAGGGCGTGGTGGCCGACTACAAGGTCTCCAGCGCCAACCGCATGAGCCTCTCCCCCGAGCTGGCCGAGAAGGTCGCCAAGGCCCCCGGCGTGACCGCCTCCAGCGCGCTCACCAACGCGTACTGGGACCTGGACGGCAAGGACGCGGCGGTCTCCGGCGTGAACCCGAAGACGCTGCCGAAGCTGCTCGACCTGACCGTGGACGCCGGCTCCGCCGACGCCCTGGCCAAGGGTCAGGTACTGGTCGAGGCCGAGACCGCCAAGAAGCGCGGCCTGACGGTCGGTTCGACCCTCAAGGCCGACTTCATGGACGGCTCCGGCGGCACCCTGACGGTCGGCGGCGTCTACCAGTCGCTCGACCTGCTCTCCCCCTTCGTGGTCGCCGACTCGGTGATGGCCCCGCACGCCAAGGACGCCGACATCCGGGACATCCTGGTGAAGGGCGCCGACGGCGCCACCGCCGCGCTGGCCAAGTCCGTCAAGGAGGCCACCGGCAACAACCCGGTGATCGAGGTCAAGACCCAGGAGCAGATGAAGGAGGAGTTCAACCAGATCATCTCCTTCGCGCTCAACATGATGTACGGCCTGCTGGCCATGTCGGTGCTGGTCGCCGTCCTCGGCGTGGTGAACACGCTGGCGATGTCGGTGTTCGAGCGGAAGCGGGAGATCGGAATGCTGCGGGCGATCGGCCTGGACCGCCGGGGCATCAAGCGGATGGTCCACCTGGAGTCGGTGGTGATCTCGCTCTTCGGCGCCGTCACCGGTGTGCTGCTCGGCTCCTTCCTGGCCTGGGCGGTCAACTCCACCCTGGACTCCAGCATCCCGGGCCTGGTCACCGAGCTGCCCTACGGCCAGCTGCTGCTCTTCCTGCTGATGGCCGGTCTGGTCGGCCTGGTGGCCGCCCTGTGGCCCGCCCGGCGGGCGTCCAAGCTGGACATCCTGACCAGCATCAAGACCGACTGACGCCCCCTCAGGAGCACGCGGAAGGCCCCCCACCGGGAGATTCGGTGGGGGGCCTTCTGCGGTACCAACTGCTGTACTCCGCCCGGTTCACGCAACCGGCTGAGCACCACGGAGGTCGTGGTCCGGCGACGTTGCCGGGCGGAGAGCCTCCGACTCATACCCCGGGGGCGGTGAACTCCCGGGGCCAGTCGCTCACTTGCTGGCCAGCTCCTTGGCGGGCGCAGCGGCGGGGGCCGGAACGGCCGCCTTCGGCGCGGGGCCGGTGGCCTCCTGGAACGCCTCGAACGGCTTCTCCATCTGGGCCAGGCCGACGGTCTCGCGCTTGAGGAACATCGCCAGCGTCCAGTCGGTGAAGACCCGGATCTTGCGGTTCATGGTCGGGACCATCGCGCCGTGGTAGCCGCGGTGGAACCACCAGGCCAGCCGGCCCTTGAGCTTGACCTTGCCGAAGAGGATGGCCACGCCCTTGTGCAGGCCGAGGCCGGCCACCGCGCCGAGGTTCTTGTGCTTGTACTCGGCCTGCGGGAAGCCGCGCATGCCCGAGATGACGTTGTCGCCGAGGACGGCGGCCTGACGGACGGCGTGCTGCGCGTTCGGCGGGCACCAGGCGCCCTCGCCGGCGGCGAGGTCAGGCACCTGGGCGTTGTCGCCGGCGGCCCAGACGTAGTCGAAGCCGGTGACCTGGAGGGTCGGCGCGGCGTCCACGTGGCCGCGCGGGCCGAGCGGGAGGCCGAACTGCGACAGCACCGGGTTCGGCTTGACGCCCGCGGTCCACACGATGGTGGAGGCGTCCATCTCCATGCCGTTCTTCAGCACCACGTGCTGGTCGACGCAGGAGTCCATCGAGGTCTCGATGTAGACCTCGATGTTGCGCTCCTCGAGCTTCTCCTTGGTCCACAGACCGAGGTCCGGGCCCATCTCGGGGAGGATGCGGTTGGCCGCCTCGACGACGATGAAGCGCATGTCGTCGCGGCTGACGGTGCGGTAGATCTTGGCGGCGTCGCGCGCCATGTCCTCGATCTCCGCGATGGTCTCGATGCCGGCGAAGCCGCCGCCGATGACCACGAAGGTGAGGGCCTTGCGGCGGATCGCCTCGTCCGTGGTGGACTCGGCGCGGTCCAGCTGGGCCATCACGTGGTTGCGGAGGCTGATGGCCTCCTCCACGGTCTTCATGCCGATGCCGTGCTCGGCCAGACCCGGGATCGGGAAGGTGCGCGAGACCGAGCCGGTGGCGACGACCAGGTAGTCGAACGACAGCTCGTAGGAGTCGCCCGCTGCGGGCTGGATGGTGGCGACCTTGCGGGCGTGGTCCACACCGGTGACAGCACCGGTGAGCACCTCCGCCTTCTTGAGGGCGCTGCGCAGCGGCGCGACGAGGTTGCGGGGCGCGACGTTGCCGCCGGCCGCCTCGGGAAGGAAGGGCAGGTACGTCATGTACGACCGCGGGTCGACGACCGTGACGGTCGCTTCGCCGTAGCGCATCTTCTTGAGAATGCGCATCGCGGCATACAGGCCGACGTAACCACCGCCGACGATGAGGATGCGAGGACGCTCCGTGGTGCTCATATCCGAAAGTATCCACCCCCGTTCGGGGGCACCTTCGTGAGGCCCGTCACAAGCCTCTGGACACCACCTGCTACACTGCGCGGCCACACTTCCGGCCCGACCTGCCCGTGCCACCCCGGTCGAACACACCCGGCCGGACGTGCGGCCTCTGATCAGCAACGATCCTCAACCAGGGCCAGTTCCCGCCCCGTTGTTTCGAATCCATTACCCGATCTGACGTACACCTTCGAAGCATCGAACGACCCTTCGGGGAGACCTTCGGTCCCGCATATCGGACACTCCGGGCGCCCCAGTGCGACGAATGACCGAATCTCCATGTGAAGAAATTCACGAAGGTTCTCGCGACACCCCGTGCAGCAGGCGGCCCCGGGTGCCACAGCGGGCATCCGGGGCCGTTCGCGGGGGCGTCAGGAGACCAGGCTCCAGGCGACGCCGTCCAGGATGTCGTGCTCGCTGACCACCAGTTCGGCGGCCCCGGTCCGCTCCATGATCTCCAGCAGCACCAGCGCCCCGGCGCCGATCACGTCCACCCGGCCCGGGTGCATGACCGGGATCGCGGCCCGCTCCGCGTGGTCCATGGCCAGCAGCCGGCGGGCGGTCTCGCGGACCTGCCCGACCGTCAGCCGGGCGTGGTGGATCCGGGCCGAGTCGTACTCCGGCAGGTCCAGCGCGATGCCCGCCACCGTGGTCACGGTGCCCGCCAGGCCGACCAGGGTGGCCGCCGTGGTCAGCGGCACCACCTCGGCGGCCCGGTCCAGCGCGGCCTCCACGTCGGCCTTCGCCCGGGCGATCCGCTCCTCGGACGGCACCGCGGCGCCGCCCTCGAAGTGACGCTCGGTCAGCCGGACGCAGCCGATGTCCACCGAGCGGGCCGCCTCGACGTCCGCGCCGCCCAGAACGAACTCGGTGGAGCCGCCGCCGAGGTCGAACACCAGGTACGGGGACGGGAACTGACCACCGGTCAGCTCCTTGGTGGCGCCGGTGAAGGAGAGCCGGGCCTCCTCCTCGCCGCTCACCACGGTCGGCTCCACGCCCAGGATCTCCTTGACCCCGGCCACGTACTCGGCGCTGTTCTCGGCGTCCCGGGAGGCGCTGGTGGCCACGAACCGCAGCCGGTCCGGGCCGACCCCGTGCTCGGCCAGCACGGCGGCGTACTCGCGGCAGGCGGCGAAGGTGCGCTCCAGCGCCTCGGGGGCGAGGCGGCCGGTGCGGTCCACGCCCTGGCCCAGCCGGTTGATCACCATCCGGCGGTCCAGGTCGGTGATCTCGCCCGTCTCCGGGTCGAGGTCGGCCACCAGCAGCCGGATCGAGTTGGTGCCGCAGTCGATGGCACCCACCCTGGTCATGCTCACTCGGACTCCCCCTGCTCGGCCTCGGCGGCGGCCTTCTTGGCGGCCCGCTCGGCGGTCAGCTGCTCCTTGGCGGCGATCACGGCCTCGTGGTCGTGGTCCTTCGCCCGGTTCCTCAGTACTCGGCCACCGGCCGCCTCGACCTCCTCCGGGGAGACGCAGGGGCCCTTGGCCCACCACTCCTCCAACATGCCGATGGCCTCGTCGCCGAGCGGGTTGACGCCCTCCCCGGCGGCCAGCGAGTGGCCGACCAGCACGTGCAGGCACTTCACCCGGTCCGGCATGCCGCCGGCGCTCGGGAAGCCCTCCAGCACCTCGATGGCGTCCCGGCGCGCGATGTAGTCCTCGTGCGCCTTCTGGTACGCGGCCGCCAGCTCCGGGTCCTCGGCCAGCCGGGCGGTCTGCTCCTTCATCACGCCGTCCGCCTCCAGGGTGCCGATCAGCGAGGCGGCCTTGGGGCAGGTCAGGTAGTAGAGGGTCGGGAACGGCGTGCCGTCGGGCAGCCGGGGCGCGGTCTCCACCACGTCCGGGTTGCCGCACGGGCAGCGGTGGGCCACACCGCGGAGGCCGCGCGGCACCCGGCCGAGCTGGGCCGCGATGGCGGCGACGTCCTGGTCGGAAACCTCGGGAACGGAGGGGGTGTCAGTCATCGGGTCTGTGCTGCCTCTAGCGTTGGGCGGTGGGGGTGTCGGCCTGGTCGACGGAGTCCCAGACGCTGGCGTACCAGGGCTGGGCGGCCTTGGCCTGCGGAGCTGACGCACCGTCGGCCGAGGAGGACTTGGTGGCCGGCGGGGCCGGGTCCACCGAGATGAACGGGGTCTCGCCGGGCATCGCGTAGTGCAGCCGCTGACGGGCCTGGGCCTTCACGAACTCCGGGTCCTGCCAGCGCGCCTTCTCCCGGCTGAGCTTCTCCACCTCGGCCCTGGCGTGCTCGGCCTTGGCGCGCTGGGCGTTGATCTCGGAGCGCTGCGCGATGTACTGCCGGGTGGGGTAGGCGAGGATCGCCACCAGCGAGCAGAGGACCAGCACCAGCACGGTGGCGCGGCTGGTGAAGCGCGGTCGCGCCGCCAAGCCCGGAATCTTCCACATCGCCGGTACCCCTCCGTCCACATGCCGGTGCCCCGGCCCTCCACCCTACGGGGTGGGAGCCGGGGCACCGTTCACAGCCGGCCGAGTGTCAGCCCCGGGTCGCTCAGGCCTCGGAGCGGAACCGCGGGAACGCGCCGCGGCCCGCGTACTCGGCGGCGTCGTCGAGGATCTCCTCGATGCGCAGCAGCTGGTTGTACTTGGCGACGCGCTCGGAGCGGGCCGGGGCGCCGGTCTTGATCTGGCCGCAGTTGGTGGCGACGGCGAGGTCGGCGATGGTGACGTCCTCGGTCTCGCCGGAGCGGTGCGACATCATGCAGCGGTAGCCGTTGCGCTGGGCCAGCTCGACGGCGTCCAGGGTCTCGGTCAGCGAGCCGATCTGGTTCACCTTCACCAGCAGCGCGTTGGCGGTGCCGGTCTCGATGCCACGGGCCAGGCGGGCCGGGTTGGTGACGAACAGGTCGTCGCCGACGAGCTGGACCTTGTCGCCCAGCTGGTCGGTCATCGCCTTCCAGCCGTCCCAGTCGGACTCGTCCAGCGGGTCCTCGATGGAGACCAGCGGGTACGCGGCGACCAGCTCGGCGTAGTAGTCGATGAGCTCGGCGGAGGTGAGCGCCTTGCCCTCGAACTGGTAGGCGCCGTCCTTGTAGAACTCGGAGGCGGCCACGTCGAGCGCGAGCGCGACGTCCTTGCCCGGGGTGTAGCCGGCCTTCTTGATGGCCTCGACGATGAGGTCGAGGGCCTCACGGTTGGAGTCGAGGTTCGGCGCGAAGCCGCCCTCGTCGCCCAGACCGGTGGAGAGACCGCGCTCCTTCAGCACGCCCTTGAGCGTGTGGTAGACCTCGACGCCCCAGCGGACGGCCTCGGAGAAGGACTCCGCACCGATCGGGGCGATCATGAACTCCTGGATGTCGACGTTGGAGTCGGCGTGCGACCCACCGTTGACGATGTTCATCATCGGGACGGGCAGGACGTGCGCGTTCGGGCCACCGAGGTAGCGGAACAGCGGCAGGTCGCTGGCCTCGGAGGCGGCGTGCGCCACGGCGAGCGAGACGCCGAGGATGGCGTTGGCGCCGAGCGAGGACTTGTCCGGGGTGGCGTCCAGGTCGAGCATGGCCTGGTCGATGAGGCGCTGCTCGGTGGCGTCGTAGCCGACGAGCTCCGGGCCGATCTGCTCGATGACGGCCAGGACGGCCTTCTCGACGCCCTTGCCGAAGTAGCGGTTCTTGTCACCGTCGCGAAGCTCAAGCGCCTCGAAGGCGCCGGTGGAGGCACCCGACGGGACGGCGGCGCGGCCGGTGCTGCCGTCGTCCAGGCCGACCTCGACCTCGACCGTGGGGTTGCCACGGGAGTCGAGGATCTCGCGGGCTACGACGACATCAATGGACGGCACGAGGCATCTCCTTGCGGAAGCGGGGACGTGTAGTCGTTACGACCAGAGCCTAACCGCACCCGGGCCCGGGACCACGCTGACCTCGGTCCCGTCTCACCTCGTGGCCTTCCTACCCACCGGTAGTCCACCCGGGGCGAGCACGGCGGGGCCGCACCGGATCACGGTGCGGCCCCGCCGGGATGACGGTGCGTCGGATCAGCCGAGCTGGAGGACCTGGCCCGGGAAGATCAGGTCGGGGTCGCCGCCCACGACCGACTTGTTGCCCTGGTAGACCTGCTGCCAGTCCAGGCCCTTGGCGGCGGCGATGCCGGACAGGGTGTCACCGGACTGCACGGTGTAGTTGCCGGTGGCCTGGGTCTTCGGGGCGGCGTGCTTCGGGGTGCTCACCGTCGGCGCGGCGGCCTTCGGGGTCGCGACCTTCGGCGCCGGCTTGCTGGTCTCGACGGCCTTGGGCGCGGCCTTCGTGGTCTTCGGGGACTCCGTCTTCGGCGCCGCGGCCTTCGGGGTCTCGGTCTTCGGCGCGGCCGAGCGGGTCTCCGAACGGGAGGCCTTGGCCTCGGAGTTGGTGTCGACCTGGGCGGCGGCGCCGCCCTTGGTCAGGCCCGCCTTGACGGAGCAGACCGGCCAGGCGCCGGGGCCCTGGGAGGCGAGCACCTTCTCGGCGATCGCGATCTGCTGGCCCTTGCTGGCCTGGTTGGCCTGCGCCGCGTACGCCTTGCCGCCGAAGCCGGCCCAGGTGCTGGAGGTGAACTGCAGGCCGCCGTAGAAGCCGTTGCCGGTGTTGATCGACCAGTCGCCGCCGCTCTCGCACGCGGCGACCTTGTCCCAGGTGGAGACCGGGGCGGCCTGGGCGCCGGTGGCGGCCATCAGCGGCAGGGCGAGGCCGACGCCGGCCACGCCCGCGACGGCGATGGCCTTCTCGGCCTGGGTACGACGACGATGACGGCCCGAACCAGTGAACAGCATGAAGAAATCCCTCTCCGCACGCCTGCGAGGTGAGCTGTCGGGTTCGGACCGGGAGGTGGCCCGGCCGCCGTGAGGCGGCTTCACCCCAAGCCGTGGGGGGACGGCGACGTACGTGTGGGTCCCCCGCCCCTGCCCAAGGGTCTGGTCGGTGTCCCGGCGGCGCGGCGGGCAGGATTCGGCGTTCCGCGCACGGGGTCCGCAGCTGCGGACTGCAGGGAGGGTAAGCAGATCAGCTGACCGATCACAAGCTCATGTCGAACACATCACACCGAAATCACGCTGCGCTGTGGGTCGTCCACAAACCGTACTTCTGTGGCCGGATTGATGTGTATTCAGATCACGGTCGATCAGATATGACCGACACGCCGTCAGACAACGGGTGTTCAGCCTTCCGGGGTGAAGCCCACCGGCAACTCCCGCAGCCCGCGCATGATCAGGCCGCCGCGCCAGCGCAGGTCAGCGGGCTCGGCGGCGAGTTGCAGGTCGGGCAGCCGGGTGAGCAGGGTGCCGAGCGCGAGTTGGCCCTCCAGGCGGGCCAGTGGGGCGCCGATGCAGTAGTGGATGCCGTGGCCGAAACCCAGGTGCGGATTGTCCTGCCGCGCCAGGTCCAGGGTGTTCTCGGCCGAGAATCTGGCCGGATCGCGGTCGGCCGCGGCCAGCACCACCAACACCGGGTCCCCCACCGGGATGTCCACCCCGCCGATGGTCAGCGGGCTGGTGGCGAACCGCCAGGTGGCGAGCTCCACCGGGCCGTCGTAGCGCAGCAGTTCCTCCACCGCCGTCTCCAACAGGGCGCTCTCGCCCCGGCGCAGCGACGCCTGGAGCAGCTCCCGCTGCTCCGGGTTGCGCAGCAGCGCGTAGGTGCCGTTGCCGATCAGGTTGATGGTCGTCTCGAAGCCGGCGAACAGCAGGATGAAGGCCATCGCGGCGGCCTCGTTCTCCGTCAGGTGCTCGCCGTGGTCACTGGCCCGGATCAGTCCGGAGATCAGGTCCTCGCCGAGGTCGGCCCGCTTGCGGTGGATCAGCTCCAGCAGGTAGTTGCGGATCTTCTTCACCGCCCGGCCCACCCCGCCGCGCTGGCCGCCGTGGTGACGGATCATCGCCCCGGCCCAGTCCCGCAGGTCGTCCTGGTCCTCCGGCGGCACGCCGAGCAGGTCGCAGATCGCGTAGATCGGGAGCGGGAAGGCGAACTCGTGGATCAGGTCGGCCTCGCCGCGGGCCGCGAAGCCGTCGATCAGGCGGTCGGTCAGCTCCTGCACCCGGGGCTGGAACTCGGCCACCCGGCGCGGGGTGAAGGCCTTGGAGACCAGGCGGCGCAGCCGGGTGTGGTCCGGCGGGTCGATGTTCAGCAGATGGGTCATCAGGTCGGCCTGCCGCTCCCCCGGGATGCCGACCCGGCCGGTGCGGTGGGCCTGTTCGCTGTGGTGCGCCGGGTTCTTGGAGAGCCGGGCGTCGGCCAACGCCTGCCGGGCGTCCGCGTACCTGGTGACCAGCCAGGCGTCCACCCCGCTGGGCAGGGTGGTGCGGTGCACCGGGGCGTGCTCGCGCAGCCAGGCGTACGCGGGGTACGGGTCGGCGGCGAACTCCCAGGTGAAGAGGGCGGGCTGGGTCGGGGCAGGGCTTTCCGGCATGTCGTGAACGGTAACCCGGCGGATGGGGTCTCCCCCGGCAGGGCTTGCCCCATGAGGAGCGTCGTTCAGGGCCCCTCCTGCCCGATGGCGGGCAAGGAGGGCGCGTGCTCTCGGCGTGCCGGGGAAAGGCCCTCGTAGCGGAGCTACTTGGGTCTTTTCCCGGTGCGGCGAGAGTGCGTGCCGGGCGGCGCGACGGGGCAAGCTCTGCCGGGGGAGACCTCAGGAGTGAGCCTGGTCACCTGACGGGTATTAGACCTTGCGGAGAATCGGCCCGTGCTTACGATCCTCCGATACGGACTTGGAGGGACGCCGGTGCGGCGCGTCCCTGCCGGGCGCGGCTCAAGGAGGAGCAGTCCCATGCGAGTAACCGGGGCAGTGGTGGTCATCGCGGTACTGGACGGCGGTTCGGGTGCCGGGCTGGCCCGGCGGTTCGCCGCCGCCGGGGCGGCCGGCCTGTTGATCGCCGACCAGCGGCCCGGGGTGGCCGAGGACCTGGCCACCGAGCTGGACCGGCCGGGCTGCCCGGTGGTCGGCGTGGGCGCCGACGTCCGGCAGCCCTCCGACGTGGCCGCGCTGGTCTCCACCGCGGCCAAGCACCTCGGCCCGATCGACCTGTTCTGCGTCTGCGGCCCGGGTGCCGAACGCATCCTGACGCTGGCCGAACTCCCGGACCACCTCGGCCCGCTGGCCGAGCTGATGGCCCAGGTCGGCGACGCGATCGGCGAGGTCGTCACGCCCGCCGTCGCCGCCTGAGCCCTCCCGGCAACAGCGCTACTCCGCCGCCCTGACCTCGTCCCGGTAGGCACGGGTGGTGGCGCGCAGCGCCTGGTCGATGTCCAGGTCCTCGTCGTAGGCCCGCTGGGCGAGGGCCAGCAGCACCCTGCCCAGGCTCTCCTGGTCGAGCGCGGCGGGGAGTTCGTACGGGGCGTCCGGGACGGCGGTGAAGCCGGCCCGGCGGACCCGGGAGACCAGCTTGGCCGCGTACGCCAGCGCGGGCAGCCCGGCGGGGACGCCGTCCAGGATCGAGTCGCGCTGCTTCTCGGCGGCCTTGAGCTGCTCCCAGTTGGCCTCCACCTCGGCCGCGCCGGCCGCCTCCACGTCGCCGAAGACGTGCGGGTGACGGTACATCAGCTTCTCGACGATGTCCCCGGCCACGTCGTCCACCGTGAACGGGTCCTCCGGGTGCTCCTCGGCGATCCGGGAGTGGAAGAGGACCTGGAGCAGCACGTCGCCGAGCTCCTCGCGCAGGGTGACCCGGTCCCCGTCCTCGATCGCCTCGACCAGCTCGAAGGCCTCCTCCACCAGGTACTTCACCAGCGAGGCGTGGGTCTGCTCGGCGTCCCAGGGGCAGCCGCCCGGGGAGCGGAGCCGGTCCATCACCGAGACCAGGTCGAGCAGCCGGGCACCGGGCAGGTCGTAGGAGCCGGGCAGCAGCTCGATCTCGGGCACCTCCCCGGCCCGCTCGACCGCGATCCGGGCCAGCGCGTCGGTGAGCCCCGGGTCCCCGTCCGGGCTGCCGAGCCAGAGGGTCGTGCCCTCCTGCCCCTCGGTCAGCAGCCGGGCCAGCGCGGGCGCGGTGGAACGCTCGACCAGTTCCACCGTGACGCCGGCCTGCCGGACGGCCGGGAGTTGCGGGTGGGCCGGGTCCCCGGCCAGCACCCGGGCCGCCCCGCGCAGCGCCTCCCAGGCGGGCCAGGAGAGCAGGCCGGGGGCGACCCGGTGGGTGGTGGTGAGCAGGATCAGCTTCGGAGTGTCCACACCCCGAACCTACCCGCTCAGGCGGTGGCGGCGGGCTGCCTGATCCAGTCCGCGGGGGCCGTCACCAGGCCGATCTGCTGGACGTCCCAGCTGCCGTAGCGCGGGTTGACCTCGATCTTCAGCTCGGCCCCGGCAGCGGTCAGCGCGGTACGGATCGCCGCGTCGCCCTCGGCCGTGCGGGGGTCCTTGCCGGCGGCCAGCTTCTGGATGCCCAGCTGCTGCCGGTAGAAGGCGTCCACCCCGTCGGCCGGGACGTTCTGCCGCACCAGCAGCTCCCGCGCCAGCTCGGCCTCGCCGCCCATCATCCTGGCCTGGTTCTCCTTGGCCTCGGCGATCTCCCCGTCGGTGACCGTCAGTTGACGGTCCAGCAGGGCCTGCGCCACCACCCGGTCCAGCACCAGGTCGACCACCGTCCGGCGGACCAGCCCGGCCCGCTCGGCCTGCTGGCCGCCGGTCTCGGCCGCGACCCCCTTGCGCACCTCCCCGACCCGGGCCTCCACGGCCGCGATGCTGATCTTCTCCCCGCCGACCACGGCCGCCGAGCCCTGGTGGGGCGGCTGGCTGCCGCAGGCCGCCAGGGCGGCTCCGGCGAGCAGGACTCCGGCGGTGGTGCGGAGGTGGCGGATCACGTGGGGCCTCCCGGGAGTTGTGGGGCGCGCGTGGTTCTGCTGACGGTGCACCAGTCTCACGGCCCGGGGGCGTTTGGCCAAGGGTGCCGACGTCCCCGGAAGGCTGGTGTCGCGCCGGACCCGGGATTGTCGGACCCGGCCGGTCCGCTCACCCGGCTGCCGGAGGTCCCCCGTACTGCGGCGGGTACGGCGGCTGCTGGTACGGGACCGCGGGCGGCGGGTACCAGGCGGCCGGAACCGGGGCCGCGCGGTACCACTGCCGCTGGGTGTCCATCACCAGGAAGTGCACCGGGGCGCCGAACCAGAGCGCGAGCAGGGCGAGCCCACCGACCAGGTCGAGCCCGCTGGCGGTGTCCGGGTCCGGGTCGGTCAGCCCGACCGTGACGTAGACCAGCAGCTGGAGCAGCCCGGCCACCACCGCCCCGACCACGTCCCCCGCCCGCTTGCGCCGCAGCGCCAGCACCAAGGACGGCGCCATGCCCAGCAGTCCGAACGACAGCAGCGGCACCAGGACGAGCAGCACCTTCCCCCCGGCCCCGAACGGGCCCGCGTTGGTGCCGTACTGCTGACCAGCCATGGGTACTCCCGTACGAGCGCCGCCAAAACCCCCGCCACACCGTACCGCCCCCGGAGAGCCCCGCAGGGGCCATCAGGGGCGCGAGGAACTGCGCGAGGCGGAAGGGGCCGGCTCGTGTGCCGGGTACGGAGATCCACTGGCAAGTGAGCGTCCGTACCCGGCACACGGGTCTGATTCTTCCGCCGCGCGCAGTTCCCCGCGCCCCTTACGGGTGTGACCAATTACCGTGAGCCGGCCAGGTCGTCGAACATCGTCGAGAGGAACTCCCGGCTCCAGGCCAGCAGTTCGCGGCCGACCAGCGGCTTGCCGCCGATCCTCCCGGTGGACGGCCGCGGCACCAGGAGCTGCTGCGCCGTCGCCTTCACCTGGCTGCGCGGGTAGAGCCGGTTCAGCCGCAGCTGCTGCGACTCCCGCAGCTCGACCGGCCCGAAGCGGACGAACTGGCCCTGCAGGGTGATGTCACCGATGCCGCAGCGCCGCGCGTACAGCCGCAGGGCGGCCACCAGCAGCAGGTTCTCCACCGGCTCCGGCAGCTTGCCGTAACGGTCCGTCAGCTCCTCGCGGACCTGGACGATGTCCTCCTCGGAGTTGACCGCCGCGATCGAGCGGTAGGCCTGCAGCCGCAGCCGCTCGCCCGGTGCGTACTCGTGCGGCACGTGGGCGTCGACCGGCAGCTCGATCTTGACCTCCAGCGGCTCCTCCTCCGGCTCCGCCCCGCCGCCGGCCAGCGAGTCGCGGAACTCGGCCACCGCCTCGCCGACCATCCGCATGTAGAGGTCGAAGCCGACACCGGCGATGTGGCCGGACTGCTCGCCGCCGAGCAGGTTGCCCGCGCCGCGGATCTCCAGGTCCTTCATGGCGACGTACATGCCGGCGCCCATCTCGGTGTGCTGGGCGATGGTGGCCAGGCGCTCGTGGGCGGTCTCGGTGAGCGGCTTCTCCGGCGGGTAGAGCATGTAGGCGTAGCCGCGCTCGCGGCCACGGCCGACCCGGCCCCGCAGCTGGTGGAGCTGGGAGAGGCCGAAGGTGTCGCCGCGCTCCACGATCAGGGTGTTGGCGTTGGAGATGTCGATGCCCGACTCCACGATGGTGGTGGAGACCAGCACGTCGAACTCCTTCTCCCAGAAGTCGACCACCACCTTCTCCAGCTGGGTCTCGCCCATCTGCCCGTGCGCGGTGGCGACCCGGGCCTCCGGCACCAGCTCCTTGATCCGGGCGGCTGCCTTGTCGATCGACTCGACCCGGTTGTGGATGTAGAACACCTGGCCCTCGCGCAGGAGTTCACGCCGGATGGCGGCCGAGATCTGCTTCTCGTCGTACGGGCCGACGAAGGTCAGCACCGGGTGACGCTCCTCCGGCGGGGTGGTGATGGTGGACATCTCCCGGATGCCGGTGACGGCCATCTCCAGGGTGCGCGGGATCGGGGTGGCGGACATGGTGAGCACGTCCACGTTGGCCCGCAGCTTCTTCAGCTGCTCCTTGTGCTCGACGCCGAAGCGCTGCTCCTCGTCGACGATGACCAGGCCGAGGTCCTTGAACTTGGTCTCGTTGGAGAACAGCCGGTGGGTACCGATCACCACGTCGACCGAGCCCTCGAAGAGCCCCTCCAGCACGGCCTTGGCCTCGCCGTCGCTCTGGAACCGGGACAGCGCCTTCACGTTGACCGGGAAGTTGGCGTACCGCTCGGCGAAGGTCGAGAAGTGCTGCTGCACCAGCAGCGTGGTCGGCACCAGCACCGCCACCTGCTTGCCGTCCTGGACCGCCTTGAAGGCGGCCCGGACGGCGATCTCGGTCTTGCCGTAGCCGACGTCGCCGCAGATCAGCCGGTCCATCGGGACCGACTTCTCCATGTCCGACTTCACCTCGGCGATGGTGGTCAGCTGGTCCGGCGTCTCCGCGTACGGGAAGGCGTCCTCCAGCTCGCGCTGCCACGGGGTGTCCGGGCCGAAGGTGTGGCCGGGGGCCGCCATCCGGGCCGAGTAGAGCTTGATCAGGTCGGCGGCGATCTCCTTGACCGCCTTCTTGGCCCGCTGCTTGGTCTTCGCCCAGTCCGCGCCGCCGAGCCGGTGCAGGGTGGGCGCCTCGCCGCCGACGTACTTGGTGACCTGGTCGAGCTGGTCGGTCGGCACGAACAGCCGGTCGCCGGGGTGGCCCCGCTTGGCGGGGGCGTACTCCAGCACCAGGTACTCGCGGGTGGCGCCCTGGACGGTGCGCTGCACCATCTCCACGTACCGGCCGACGCCGTGCGCCTCGTGCACCACGTAGTCGCCGGCGGCCAGGGCCAGCGGGTCGATCGCGTTGCGGCGGCGGGAGGGCATCCGGCGCATGTCCTTGGTGGAGGACTTCTGGCCGGAGAGGTCGGTCTCGGTGATGACGGTGAGCTTGAGGTTCTCGTCGACGAAGCCGTGCTCGATCGAGCCGCAGGAGACGTAGACGACGTCCCGGGTCGGCGCCCCGTCCAGGTCGGCCACCAGCCGGGCCGGGATGCCCTCGCCGGACAGCACCTCGGCCAGGCGGGAGGCCGGGCCGTGGCCCTCGGTCACCATGACGACCCGCCAGTCGGCGTTCAGCCGCTCCTTGGCGTCGGCGATGGCGCGGGCGGTGTCGCCCCGGTACGCCTCGACGGCGTGCATCCCGAGGGTGAGGGTGTTGGCGTCGAACTCGAGGATCTCGGTCACCGAGGAGTCGCTGGTGGCGAAGGGACTGACGGACCACCAGGGCAGCCCGATCTCCGCCGCGTGCTCGCGGACGTCGGCCAGCGACCAGAGCGAGGCGGCGGATACATCGATCATCTCGATGTCGATCGGCCGGTCACCGCCGCTCGCCGCCGCCACCCAGGAGGCGTGCAGGAACTCCTGGCTGGTCGCCACCAGGTCGGCCGCCCGGGTGCGGACCCGCTCCGGGTCGCAGACCACCGCGACCGAGCCCTGCGGGAGCACGTCCAGCAGCAGCTCCATGTCGTCCACCAGCACCGGGGCCAGCGACTCCATGCCCTCGACCGCGATGCCCTGCGCGATCTTGTCCAGGATCTCGGCCAACTCCGGGTGCTGCTCGGCCAGTTCGGCCGCCCGCAGCTTGACCTGGTCGGTCAGCAGCAGCTCGCGGCAGGGCGGCGCCCAGAGGCCGTGCTCGGCGATCTCCAGCGAGCGCTGGTCGGCGATCTTGAAGAAGCGGATCTCCTCGACCTCGTCGCCCCAGAACTCGACCCGGAGCGGGTGCTCCTCGGTCGGGGGGAAGACGTCCAGGATGCCGCCGCGGACTGCGAACTCGCCGCGCTTCTCGACCAGTTCGACCCGGGAGTAGGCGGCCGCCGCCAGCTTGCGGGCGATCTCCCCGAGGTCGTGCTGCTCGCCGCGCAGGAGCGCCACCGGCTCCAGTTCGGCCAGCCCCTTCACCTGTGGCTGGAGCACCGAACGGACCGGCGCCACCACCACCTGCACCGGCCCGGCCGCCGGGTCTCCCCCAGCCTCCGGCTGGGAGGTGTCCCCTCCGCGCGGGTGGACGATCCGGCGCAGCACCGCGAGCCGGCGCCCGACCGTGTCCGACCGCGGCGAGAGCCGCTCGTGCGGCAGGGTCTCCCAGGCCGGGAACTCGGCCACCGCGTCCGGCGGCAGCAGCGAACGCAGGCTGGCCGCCAGGTCCTCGGCCTCCCGGCCGGTCGCGGTCACCGCCAGCACCGGGCGCCCGCGCTTCCCGGCCGCGCCGGCCAGCGAGCGGGCCAGTGCGGCGATCGCGAACGGGCGGGCGGCGGGCGGCCCCACCAGGTCGAGGTGCTGACGCTGCCCGGCAGCGGCCGCCTCGATCGCTTCGGCGAGGGCGGCGTCGCGGACGACGACGTCGAGCAGTCCGGACAGACTCATGCTTCTCGGCTCCACGGCTGGAGTGCCCGGGCGCCGGAAAGCCCGGCCGGGCAACGCGAACGACCCGGAACGCGGAGCGCCCGGGGGTGTCCAGCCTACGCCGCCGCCCCGCCCGCCGCCGTGATCATCGGGCCCGTCGGCCACCCCGAACGGACACCCGCGCCCGCTGACAGATCACGAATTCGACATATTGCCGACACTACCCGGCCATGGTGGTCGCGCAGCATGGTGTTCGTGCCCGCCGCACCCAACCGTGGGGGATGGCTGTGGTGGGACGGACGCACCTCCGATGGGGGTCGGGAGTGCGTGGCCGGGCGGCCCTGGGTGGGGGCGCCCGTGCCCAATCGCGGGAGCCGCGGTACCCCTCAGTAGAGGGGCGCCGCGGCCCCTGGCGTTTCCGGGCCCGTCCCGCCGGGGGCTCCCTGCACCACTCCTCGACCACTTTGCCCGAACCCCGGCGCGGCCGGTCAGGGCTCCGTACCCTCTCGTGTGAAGACGGTGTGGGGACACCGTGCAACCGCAACGGAGGGGGTACATCGTCATGCGCGTGGTCATCGCGGGCCAGGGCTACGTAGGGCTGCCACTGGCCGTCCGCGCGGCGGAGGTCGGGCACCAGGTGGTCGGGTACGACGTGGACGAGCGGCGGGTCAAGCGCCTCGCGCTCGGCGAGTCCTACGTCGAGGACATCCCGGCCGAGCGGCTCCGTCCGCTGCTGGAGGACGGCAGCTACCAGCCGACCGCCGACCCGGCCGAGGTGGCGGGCTTCGACGTCGCGGTGATCACCGTGCCGACACCGCTGCGGGACGGCGTCCCGGACCTCTCCTACATCGAGTCCTCGGCCCGGCTGCTGGCGCAGCACCTGCGCCCCGGCGCCACCGTGGTCCTGGAGTCCACCACCTACCCGGGCACCACCGAGGAGCTGCTCGCCCCGCTGCTGGAGGAGGGCTCCGGTCTGACGGCCGGTCAGGACTTCCACCTCGGCTACAGCCCCGAGCGGATCGACCCGGGCAACCCGACCTGGAAGCTGGAGAACACCCCCAAGGTGGTCTCCGGCACCTCGCCCGAGGGCCTGGCCGCAGTGGACGCCTTCTACTCCGGGCTGATCGAGCGCACCGTGCCGGTCTCCTCCACCAAGGAGGCCGAGCTCACCAAGCTGCTGGAGAACACCTTCCGGCACGTCAACATCGCGCTGGTGAACGAGCTCGCGATGTTCGCGCACGACCTCGGCATCGACCTCTGGGAGGCGATCGACGCCGCCTCCACCAAGCCCTTCGGCTACCTGCGCTTCACCCCGGGGCCCGGCGTCGGCGGCCACTGCCTGCCGATCGATCCCTCCTACCTCTCCTGGCGGGTGGAGCGCGCCCTCGGCCAGTCCTTCCGCTTCGTCGAGCTGGCCAACGACGTCAACAGCCACATGCCCGACTACGTGGTCCGCCGCCTCGGCGAGGCGCTGAACGACCGTCACCGCTCGGTCCGCGGCTCCCGGGTGCTGCTGCTCGGCCTGGCGTACAAGAAGAACACCGGTGACGCCCGCGAGACCCCGGCCGCCCGGGTGGCCGAACTGCTGCTGCGGATGGGCGCCGAGGTCCGGGCCGCCGACCCGCACGTGGTCACCGGCGTGCACGTGGCCGAGCCGGTCATCCCCGGCCAGCGGGCCACCGAGCCGGAGACCCCGTTCAGCTCCGTCGTCCGGGTCGAGGCCACCCCCGAGGAGCTGGCCGCCGCCGACGCGGTGGTGCTGCTCGCCGACCACGACGACTTCGACTACGAGGCCGTCACCACCCACGCCTCGTACGTGCTGGACTGCCGGCGCCGCCTCAGCGGGCCGACGGTCGAGGTGCTCTGAACCCTTGCCCCAGCCGACGCCGGGCCCC
>NZ_JBVJLD010000088.1:0-21163 GCF_055584905.1 Kitasatospora sp. NPDC088742
CGACCACGGTCCGGGACACCCGCGGCCAGGAGATCGACGGCGCCTGCGGCCAGCTGGCGGCGGCCGGCTGACGACCGCTCAGGCAGCAACGGCGAAGGGCCCGGTGGACGCAGTGTCCGCCGGGCCCTTCCGTGTGTCATGGGGTCAGGAGAGCGCGCCGGCCGCCAGGGCGGCGGTCAGACCGCCGGTCAGCAGCAGCACCGTCCCCGCAGTGAGCACCCGCAGCGCGGCGGCGCCGAACAGCAGCCCGGGGGCGGCGCCGAGGCGGAGCAGGGCGGAGCTGACGGGCCGTCGGGAGTGGCGGACCTCGTTGGCCCGGGCGGCCACGGCGGCGGCCGCGCAGGCGATCACCAGGACCGCGGCCAGGCCGGTCAGGGCCTCCCCGGTGCCGGGGCGGTCGCCCCAGTGGCGGAAGGCGGTGAGCACGGCGGCCGAGGTGAGGCCGAACACCGCGAGCGGGGCGGCGAGCCGGCGGGCCTCGGCGGTGAGGCCGCGGCCGGCCAGCAGGCGCAGCGGGGACGGGCGGCCGAGCGCGAGCACCCGGCCCGCCAGGGCGAGCAGCGGTCCGGTGAGCAGGGCCAGTCCCACGGCGGCCATGGCCCAGCCGGTGAGCGCGGCGGTGCTGGTGTCGCCCAGGCCGCCGGGCAGGTCGACCGGGCGGCCGTCGGCGGCGGCGCCGGGCCGCAGGCCGTACAGCTCCAGGGCGGCACCGGCCACCAGGAGGCCGAGGCCGGTGGCGGTCAGGGCGTTGGGGAAGCCGGTGCGGGCGCCGGCCTCGACGCCGGTGGGCAGCGGGTCGGCGGCCGGGACGGCGAGGGCGGCGCACAGGCCCGTGGCGAGCGGGACGAGGGCCAGCAGGGTGACCGGGGCGGCGGCCGGGAGCGGTGTGCCCATGCCCAGGTCGGCGGCGAGCGAGGGCCCGGCGATGTCGTTGCGCAGCACCAGGAAGGCGAGCAGCGCGAGCAGGCTGCCCAGGGTGCAGGCGAGGGCGGTCTCCCCGGCGATCAGCAGCCGGATCCGGACCGGGCCGGCTCCGGCGGCGGTGAGGCCGTTGATCCGTTCGGGACGGGCGGCGGGCACCGCGCGGGCGGCCGCGGCGGCGAACCAGCCGACGGCGGCCAGCGGCGGCAGGCACCAGAGCAGCCGGGGGAGCGCGTCGGTGCCGGGGGTGCCGAGGGCGCGGCCGAGGGCGCGCAGCAGCAGGGCCGCGGCCACGGCGCCGGCGGTCGCGGTGAGCAGCCAGCGGAACAGGTCGGCGGCCCGGTAGCCACGGGCCAGGCGGAGGTAGAGCATGCTCAGCGCCCCACCGCGACGGCGGCCGCCGGGCCCGGGCCGGCCTGGCTGCGGCCGACCGGCACGGCGGGGCCGGTGAGCCGGCCGTCGGCGAGCGCGACGGTGCGGTCGGCGTACCGGGCGAGCTCCGGGTCGTGGGTGGCGAGGACCAGGGTGAGCTGGTGGGAGCGGGCGGCGCTGGCCAGTATCCGGAGTACCTGGTCCTGGGCCTCGCGGTGCAGCGGGGCGGTGGGGTCGTCGGCGAAGACCACCGGGGGCAGCGGGGCGAGGGCGCGGGCCACCGCGATCCGCTGGCGCTGGCTCTGCACCAGCTCGGCCGGGCGCTGCTTGGCGTGCTCGGCCACGTCGAGCCGCTCCAGCCACTCGGCGGCGGCGGTGTGGGCGGCTTTGTGGCCGACGCCGGAGAGCAGCAGGGGGAGGGCGACGTTCTCCCGGGCGGTGAGCTCCGGCACCAGGTGCGGTTCGGAGCCGACGAAGCCGAAGCGTTCGCGGCGCAGCCGCTCGCGGCCGGCCCGGCCGAGGGTGTGCACGGGGGAGCTGTTGAACCAGACCTCGCCCTCGTCCACCGGGAGCAGGCCGGAGAGGCAGCCGAGCAGGGTGCTCTTGCCGGAGCCGCGGGGGCCGGTGACGGCGAGGACCTCGCCCTCCCGGACGCCGATCGAGACGCCACGGAGGGCGGGGGTGCCGTGGTGGGACTTGACGATCCCCCGGGCCCAGAGCACGTCGTTGTCGGGCGGGGCCGCTGACATGAGGTCCATCCTGTGCCGAACGCGGATATGACAGTCGTCAGATTAGAACGACCGGGGCGGGTCGGGGTTGCGGCGCACTGAGCCGTTCAGGGTGCATTCCGGGCTGAAGAGTGACGAATCCGGCGTGTTGATCACCGGAAAACGCCGAAGGCGGCCCCCGGAAGGAGGCCGCCTCGGGCGGAGGGTGGGGTGGAGGGCCTGTCAGGCCGTCAGATCTTCGCCCACGCGTCGGTCAGCGTCTGCCGCAGGATCTGCTCGATCTCGTCGAAGGTCGACTGGTCGGAGATCAGCGGCGGCGCCAGCTGGATGACCGGGTCGCCACGGTCGTCGGCGCGGCAGTAGAGGCCGTTGTTGTACAGCTCCTTGGAGAGGAAGCCGTACAGCACGCGCTCGATCTCGTCGTCGTTGAACGACTCCTTGGTGACCTTGTCCTTCACCAGCTCGATGCCGTAGAAGTACCCGTTGCCGCGGACGTCGCCGACGATCGGGAGGTCGCGGAGCTTGTCCAGGGTGCCGAGGAACTTCGACTCGTTGTCGAGCACGTGCTGGTTCAGGCCCTCGCGCTCGAAGATGTCGAGGTTGGCCAGCGCCACCGCGGAGGAGACCGGGTGGCCACCGAAGGTGTAGCCGTGCAGGAAGGTGTTGTCACCCTTGTAGAACGGCTCGGCGAGGCGGTCCGAGATGATCGTGGCGCCGATCGGGCTGTAGCCCGAGGTCATGCCCTTGGCGCAGGTGATCATGTCGGGCTGGTAGCCGAACTTGTCGGCGCCGAACATGGTGCCGAGGCGGCCGAAGGCACAGATGACCTCGTCCGAGACCAGCAGCACGTCGTGGCGGTCGCAGATCTCGCGCAGGCGCTGGAAGTACCCGGGCGGCGGCGGGAAGCAGCCGCCGGCGTTCTGCACCGGCTCGACGAAGACGGCGGCGACGGTGTCGGCGCCCTCGTTGAGGATCGCCACCTCGATCTCGTCGGCGGCCCAGCGGCCGTAGGCCTCGGGGTCGACCTTGCCGTCGCGCTCCAGGAAGGAGGGGGCGCGGTAGATGTTGGTGTTCGGCGCCTTGTGGGTGCCCGGCACCAGCGGCTCGAACGGGGCCTTCAGGCCCGGCAGGCCGGTGATCGACAGGGCGCCCTGCGGGGTGCCGTGGTAGGCGACCGCGCGCGAGATGACCTTGTGCTTGGTCGGCTTGCCGGTGAGCTTGAAGTACTGCTTGGCCAGCTTCCAGGCGGTCTCGACGGCCTCGCCGCCACCGGTGGAGAAGAAGACCTTGTTCAGGTCGCCCGGAGCGTAGTTGGCAAGGCGCTCGGCCAGCTCGACGGCCTTCGGGTGGGCGTAGCTCCACACCGGGAAGAAGGCGAGCTCCTTGGCCTGCTTGGCGGCGGCCTCGGCCAGCTCCTCGCGGCCGTGACCGGCCTGGACCACGAACAGGCCGGCGAGGCCGTCGAGGTACTTCTTGCCCTTGTCGTCCCAGACGTAGACGCCCTCACCACGCACGATGGTGGGAACGGGGTTGTGCTCGTACGACGACATGCGGGTGAAGTGCATCCACAGGTGGTCGTAGGCGGTCTTGGAAAGGTCCGTCATCTGGTGCCCCAGGTGTAGGTCTGTTTCCGGAGCTTCAGGTAAACGAAGCTCTCGGTGCTCCGCACGCCGGGAAGGGCACGGATGCGCTTGTTGATCAGTTCGAGCAGGTGCTCGTCGTCCTCGCAGACCAGCTCGGCCAGCAGGTCGAACGAGCCTGCGGTGCAGACGACGTAGTCGACCTCGTCGAGGGCGGCCAGCGCGTCGGCGACGGGCTCGATGTCACCTTCGACGTTGATCCCGACCATCGCCTGCCGGGTGAAGCCGACGGTGAGGGGATCGGTCACGGCGACGATCTGCATCACGCCCTGGTCGAGCAGCTTCTGGACCCGCTGACGCACGGCCGCCTCGGACAGGCCGACGGCCTTGCCGATGGCGGCGTACGGGCGGCGCCCGTCCTCCTGGAGCTGCTCGATGATCGCCTTGGAGGCGGCGTCGAGGGGAACGCTGGCGTTCCGGTCGCGGTTGGCCACGTCGCCACTGTGCCTGATCGTTTCATCAGGCGCAACTGCCCGTGCTGCTGATTTCGTCGCTGTTTCCGATTTGGAGTGCGGATTGCGTGGCCCTGATGTCGGTGGGCTGTCGAGAACGTAAGCGAAGCGGCTACTCTGGTCAGGTACACGCGAAGGCGGGTACGCACCCAACCGTGGACCGGCGCTTCCCAGCCGGTCGTCCGGCGCCCGGAGGTACCCTGGCGCCGGTGTCCCTGCAACGTGGCAGGCCCCGACCGAGGAGAGACTTCCGTGAGCGAGCTTCAGACGCTGCGCAACTACGTCAACGGTGAGTTCGTCGATGCGGCCGACGGCCGCACGCTGGACGTGATCGACCCGACCACGGGCGAGGTCTACGCGACGTCCCCGCTGTCGGGCGCGGCGGACGTGGACGCGGCGATGGACGCCGCCGCCGCGGCCTTCCCGGCCTGGCGCGACGCCACCCCGTCCACCCGGCAGAAGCTGCTGCTGAAGATCGCCGACGCGGTCGAGGCGCGCGCCGACGAGATCGTGGACGCCGAGGTCCGCAACACCGGCAAGCCGCGGGCGCTGACCCTCTCCGAGGAGATCGGCCCGATGGTGGACCAGCTCCGCTTCTTCGCCGGCGCCGCCCGCCTGCTGGAGGGCAAGGCCGCCGGTGAGTACATGGAGGGCATGACCTCGATCGTCCGCCGCGAGCCGGTCGGCGTCTGCGCCCAGGTCGCGCCGTGGAACTACCCGATGATGATGGCGGTGTGGAAGTTCGCCCCGGCCATCGCGGCGGGCAACACCGTGGTCCTCAAGCCCTCCGACACCACCCCGGCCTCCACCGTGCTGCTGGCCGAGATCATCGGCGGCGTGCTCAAGGACCTGGAGCTGCCGGCCGGTGTCTTCAACGTGATCTGTGGCGACCGCGAGTCCGGCCGTCTGATGGTCGAGCACTCCACCCCGGCGATGGCCTCCATCACCGGTTCGGTCCGCGCCGGCATCCAGGTGGCCGAGTCGGCCGCCAAGGACGTCAAGCGGGTCCACCTGGAGCTGGGCGGCAAGGCCCCGGTCGTGGTCTTCGAGGACGCCGACATCGCCGAGGCCGTCGAGGGCATCTCGGTCGCGGGCTACTTCAACGCCGGCCAGGACTGCACCGCTGCCACCCGCGTGCTGGTGCACGAGTCGATCCACGACGAGTTCGTCGCGGCGCTGGCCAAGGCCGCCTCGGAGACCAAGACCGGCGGCGTGGACGACGAGGACGTGCTCTACGGCCCGCTGAACAACGCCAACCAGCTCAAGCAGGTGGCCGGCTTCATCGAGCGCCTGCCCGCCCACGCCAAGGTCGAGGCCGGTGGCCACCGGGTCGGCGAGGTCGGCTACTTCTACGCCCCGACCGTGGTCTCCGGCCTGAACCAGGACGACGAGATCATCCAGAACGAGGTCTTCGGCCCGGTCATCACCGTGCAGAAGTTCTCCGACGAGGACCAGGCCGTCGGCTACGCCAACGGCGTCGACTACGCGCTGGCCTCCTCGGTCTGGACCAAGGACCACGCCCGCGCCATGCGGATGTCCCGCCGTCTGGACTTCGGCTGCGTCTGGATCAACACCCACATCCCGCTGGTCGCGGAGATGCCGCACGGTGGCTTCAAGAAGTCCGGCTACGGCAAGGACCTCTCCTCGTACGGCTTCGAGGACTACACCCGGGTGAAGCACGTGATGACCGCGATCTAGCGGGTCGTCACCATCGGGCGCAGCATGACCGCCATCTGATGGCGCGCGAGGGGCGCGGAGCCAGTGGCTCCGCGCCCCTCGCGTTTGTCAGGGTGTCGGACGACGCGGCGTCCGCCTGACAGGATGCAACTGCACGTCAGGCCCGGGTTTCCCTAGGCTTACCGGCATGAGCATCCCCACTGCTGATCCGGCTGCCGGGCAGGCCGTCAAGGCTGCCGACCGCGCGCACGTCTTCCACTCGTGGTCCGCCCAGGCCCTGATCGACCCCCTCGCGGTGGCCGGTGCCGAGGGCTCGTACTTCTGGGACTACGAGGGCAACCGCTACCTGGACTTCTCCTCCCAGCTGGTGAACACCAACATCGGCCACCAGCACCCCAAGGTGGTCGCCGCGATCCAGCAGAAGGCCGCTCAGCTCTGCACGATCGCCCCCGGCTTCGCCGAGGAGTCCCGCTCCGAGGCGGCCCGGCTGATCGCCGAGCGCACCCCTGGTGACCTGGACAAGATCTTCTTCACCAACGGCGGCGCCGAGGCCAACGAGAACGCCATCCGGATGGCCCGGCTGCACACCGGCCGCCACAAGGTGCTCGCCACCTACCGCTCGTACCACGGCGCCACCGCCAACGCGATCGCGCTGACCGGCGACCCCCGTCGCTGGGCCAACGAGACCGGCGTCTCCGGCATCGTGCACTTCTGGGGCCCGTACGCCTACCGCTCCAACTTCCACGCCGAGAACGAGGCGCAGGAGTGCGAGCGCGCGCTCGCCCACCTGGAGCAGACCCTCGCCTTCGAGGGTCCCGGCACCGTCGCCGCGATCATCCTGGAGACCGTGGTCGGCACCGCGGGCATCCTGATCCCGCCGGCCGGCTACCTGGCGGGCGTGCGGGAGATCTGCGACCGGTACGGCATCGTCTTCATCCTGGACGAGGTGATGGCCGGCTTCGGCCGCACCGGCGCCTGGTTCGCCGCCGACCACTGGAACGTCACCCCGGACCTGCTGACCTTCGCCAAGGGCGTCAACTCCGGCTACCTGCCGCTCGGCGGCGTGGCGATCTCGGCCGAGATCGCCGCCACCTTCGCCGAGCGGGTCTTCCCCGGCGGCCTCACCTACTCCGGCCACCCGCTGGCCTGCGCCTCCGCCGTCGCGACCATCAACACGATGGCCGAGGAGGGCATCGTGGAGCACGCCAAGCACATCGGCGAGACGGTGATCGGCCCCGGCCTGCGCGAGCTGGCGGAGCGTCACCCCTCGATCGGCGAGGTGCGCGGCCTCGGCGTCTTCTGGGCGCTGGACCTGGTGAAGGACCGTCAGACCCGCGAGCCGCTGGTGCCGTACAACGCCGCCGGGCCCGCCAACGCCCCGATGGCCGAGCTGGCCGCCGCCTGCAAGAAGCGCGGCCTCTGGCCGTTCGTGAACATGAACCGCTTCCACGTGGTGCCGCCGTGCAACGTCAGCGAGGAGGAGGCCAGGGCCGGCCTCGCCATCCTGGACGAGGTGCTCAACCTCACTGACGCGCACACCGTCTGACGTACCGTTCGGCACGGCCCCGGGCTGCTCGCCCGGGGCCGCCCTCTTGCTCGGAGACCCGCTGATGACCTTCACCCGCCGCGCCCTGCTGGGCACCGCCGGCCTGCTGAGCCTCTCCGCCTGCGGCATCCCCGCCGCGTACGTCCCGGAGGAGCGGCGCGCGGGGCCGGACAGGTCCGAGCAGGACAAGGCGCTCCAGTTCTCCAACTGGACGCAGTACATCGACACCGACGACAAGGGCGGGCGCCCCACCCTGGACGCCTTCACCAAGGACGCCGGGATCGAGGTCACCTACACCGAGGACATCAACGACAACGACGAGTTCTTCGGCAAGATCAGCCCGGTGCTGGCCCAGGGCGGGGACCCGGGCCGCGACCTGATGGTGGTCAGCGACTGGATGGCCGGACGGTACGTCTCGCTCGGCTGGGTCCAGCAGTACGAGGCCGCCAACCTGCCGAACGTGGCGAAGTACCTCGACCCGCAGCTGGCCTCCCCGGCCTGGGACCCGGGGCGCCGGCACAGCGTGCCGTGGCAGTCGGGGATCACCGGGATCGCCTACAACCGCAAGGCGCTGGGGCGCGAGCTGAAGTCGACGGCCGACCTGTGGGCACCTGATCTGAAGGGCCGGGTCACGCTGTTCGCCGGGATGGACGAGGCGATCGGCATGCTGATGCTGGCCCAGGGCGCGGACATCGCGAAGTTCACGGCGGACGACGCGCACAAGGCGATGGCGCTGGTCCAGAAGATGGTGGACACCAAGCACGTCCGGCGGTTCACCGGCAACGACTACACGAGCGACCTGGCGTCCGGTGCGGCGGTCGCCTGCCAGGCGTACTCCGGCGACGCGGTCCAGCTCAAGGCGGACAACCCGGACATCGAGTTCGTGGTGCCCGAGGAGGGCGGCGAACTGTGGGCCGAGAGCCTGCTGGTGCCCAACCGGGCCGCCCACAAGACCAACGCCGAGCTGCTGATCGACTACTACTACCAGCCCGAGGTGGCGGCGGAGCTGGCGGCGGCGGTGCAGTACATCTGTCCGGTACCGGCCGCGCGGGAGATCCTGGCGAAGAGCGAGGACCCGGAGACGGCGGCGCTGGCGGAGGAGGCGCTGATGTTCCCGACGGACGAGATGCGGGCGCGGCTGCGGACGATGCGGGACGTCACCGCCGACGAGCGCCCCGACTTCCACAAGATCTGGGGCAACGTCGCCGGCGTGTGACCGCGGTCGGCAGGGCAGCGACCCGGGGGCGCGGGGAACTGCGCGCAGGGGAACGGCACACGTGCAACTGGCTGACGGTGGGTCAGGTGTAGGTGGGCCGCCTTCCGCACTCGCGCAGTTCCCCGCGCCCCCGGTGTGGCCACTCTCAGCGCCTGACGGCGTCGAGCGCGAGAAGTGCGACGTGCAGCGACAGGCAGGACTCGACCTGGTCGAGGTCGACGGCGAGGATGCGTTCGACCTTGTGGAGGCGGTCGTAGAAGGACGGCCGGGAGAGGTGGGCGGCGTCGGCGGCGGCGGACTTGTTGCGGCCCTGCTCCAGGTAGATCCGCAGCAGTTGGACCAGCTGCCCGCCGTGCTCGGCGTCGTAGGCGAGCAGCGGCCCGAGCTCCCGCTCGACGTACGTCTGCAGCCGGGCGTCGTCGCGGAGCAGGTGGAGCAGACCCCGCAGCCGGACGTCCGGCAGCCGGTAGTACGAGGCCGCCCGCCCGCCGGGGGCGTCGTGCAGGGCGGCGTCCGCGACCTGGGTGGCTTCGAGCAGGGTGCGCCGCGCGTCGCGGACCGAGCCGACCGAGGAGCCGACGGCTATCACCGGCTCGGGGGCGGGTGACGCGGCGTCACGGGCGCCCTCGGCCACCAGCTTCCGCAGCGCCGCCGCGAAGGACTCCAGCGCGGTGTGTTCGTCCTGCCCGGAGCCGAGTGCGATCAGCAGGCCGACGCCCTCGTCGTCCAGGGCGCCGACCAGGGCGGAGAGCCGGCTGGTGCGGACGGCGGTGGCGGCGAGTTCGGTGAAGTCCCGCAGCCGGGCCTGGGCCTCCAGCGCCGCCGGGATGGGGCCGCGCCGCTGCCGCAGGACGACGCCGACCAGCCGCCGCCCGTCCAGCGGGACGCCCAACGCGGCCGCCCGCAGGGCGACCTCACTGACCGTCAGGGCGTGGGTGAGGATGCCGGAGAGCAGGGTGCGGTGGGTCTGCCGTTCCAGGGACTCGCGGTCGCGGACCACCAGGCGGTTCAGGGCCAGGGTGGCGGCGCCGCGTTCCAGCAGCATGGCGTGCGGGTGGGCGGTGTCGGCGGGCAGCGGGCCGGGGTCGGCGACCAGGACGAGGCGGCCCCAGTCCTGGCCGCGGGCGCCGACGGTGGTGACCAGCCAGCCGCTGCGCGGGTCGTGGCCGGTGCGGCCGGCGGGGTGGACGCCGCGGGAGCGGCGCTCCCAGCCCTCCAGCAGTTCACTCTCGGGGCGGCCGGCGGTGTCGTGGGCCAGCACCTGGTGGGCGAGGTTCTCCAGCACCACGGGCGCACCGGCCATCCGGGCCACCTGGCGGACCACCTCACCGGGCTCGGCGCCCTCGGTGGCCAGCTCGTTGAAGACCTGGTGGACGGCCTCGGAGGTGCGCAGCTGTTCCAGCTGGGCGTTGACCACCAGGGCGTGGACGGCTTCGGTGACGGCGACGAAGCGCAGTTCGCGGCGGAGCGCGATGAGCGGGAGGCCGCGCTGTTCGGCGGCGTGCACCAGGGCGCGGGGGAGGGTGTCGAAGTAGCGGCGGCCGAACTCGACGACCAGGCCGGCTGCGCCGATCTCGGTGAGCTCGCGGACGTAGCGGGCCAGTCCGTCGCGGTCCTCGGGCAGGGCGATGCCGGTGGTGAGGACGAGCTCGCCGCCCTGGAGCATGCCGGCCACGTCGGGGAGCTCGCTGACGTGCACCCAGCGGACGGGGCGTTCCAGGTGCTCGGCTCCGGCCACGACCTGCGGCAGGCCGCGCCGCATCACGTCGAGGTCGAGCACGTGGGCGACGGTGGGGAGCACGGCGGTACCTTCCGGTGGGGGCGTCAGGGTGTCAGGTGAATCATGCATCGGCCGGACGACCTGTCGCCTTTCCACCCTGTAAGGCCTCCGCGGTGGAGGCTGTCGGAGTGAGGCTTGTCACCCTTCCGGGTGAGCAGGCAAGGTCAGCGGGTCGGCAGCACCGACCCATCACCCGGGTCGTGGCATGAATGCGGTGTTGCCCTTGGAATCCGTCGCGTAACCAGAACGCAACGGCGGATTCCCTTGTAGGGGCAACGGGCGGGTGTCAGGATCACCGGACCCCGCTGAACCTTGGCCGACTCACCGGGCACCTGGAGGACACTGATGGATCTGACCGACTTCGGCGCGGGCGCGCAGTACATCGCCGGCCGGCTCACCGAGGGGACCGGCAGCGAGCCCTTCCAGGTCGTCAACCCGGCCACCGGGAAGACCGTACAGACCGTCACCCTGGCCTCGACGGAGGACGTGGACACCGCCGTCGCCGCAGCCCGGGCCGCGTTCCCGGAGTGGTCGGCCGCCACCCCCGGCGCCCGTTCCGAGGCGCTGCTGAAGCTGGCCGCGGTGCTGGCGGAGCACGCGGAGGACTTCGCCCGGGTGGAGACCTCGCAGACCGGCAAGCCGATCAAGCTCTCCACCGAGTTCGACGTCCCCGGCACGGTCGACAACACCTCCTTCTTCGCCGGCGCGGCCCGCAACCTGGAGGGCAAGGCGGCCGGCGAGTACTCCGGTGACCACACCTCCTACGTGCGCCGCGAGGCGATCGGCGTGGTCGGCTCCATCTCGCCGTGGAACTACCCGCTGCAGATGGCGGCCTGGAAGATCCTCCCGGCCATCGCGGCGGGCAACACCATCGTGCTCAAGCCGGCCGAGCTGACCCCGCTGACCTCGCTGATGTTCGCCCGGGCCTGCACCGAGGCGGGCATCCCGGACGGCGTGGTCAACGTGGTGACCGGCGCCGGCCGCACAGCGGGCGAGCACCTGGTCTCGCACCCGGACGTCGCGATGGTCTCCTTCACCGGCTCCACCCCGGTCGGCAAGCGGGTGGCCGAGCTGGCCGTCGCGGGCGTCAAGCGCACCCACCTGGAGCTCGGCGGCAAGGCCCCGTTCGTGGTCTTCGACGACGCCGACCTGGACGCCGCCGTGCACGGAGCGGTGGCCGCCTCGCTGATCAACTCCGGCCAGGACTGCACCGCCGCCACCCGCGCCTACGTGCAGCGCCCGCTCTACGACGCCTTCGTCGCCGGGGTGGCCGAGCTGTACGGCCAGGTCCGGATCGGCGACCCGCTGAACCCGGCCACCGACCTCGGCCCGTTGGTCTCCTACGCCCACCGGGACCGGGTGGCCGGCTTCGTCGAGCGCGCCCGCTCGTACGCCACCGTGGTCACCGGCGGCCCGGCCCGGGTGCTCGGCCACGACGGCACCGACCTGAGCCTCGGCGCCTACCACCTGCCGACCCTGATCACCGGCGCCGCGCAGGACAGCGAGGTGGTGCAGGGCGAGATCTTCGGCCCCGTCCTGGTGGTGCTCCCCTTCGACTCGGACGAGGAGGGGCTGCGGCTGGCCAACGACACCCCGTACGGCCTGGCCGCCTCCGCCTGGACCACCAACGTCCACCGCTCGCTGCGCGCCACCCGGGAGATCAAGGCCGGGTGCGTCTGGGTCAACGACCACATCCCGATCATCAGCGAGATGCCGCACGGCGGCTACAAGGCCTCCGGCTACGGCAAGGACATGTCCCAGTACTCGCTGGACGAGTACACGCAGGTCAAGCACGTCATGTTCGACACCACCGCGGTCGCCAGGAAGGACTGGCACCGCACGGTCTTCGGAGACAGATAACCCCCGTCTGCTCCGCCTCTTCCCCCGGAGGGTGTCCCCAGCATGGAGTTCAACGAGATCACCGACGGCCTGTCCGAGCCGGTCCGCAAGGCCTGGGAGCGGAGCCTGCACAGCGGCCGGGCCGCGCTGACGCGCCGTCGGCTGCTGCAGGCCACCGCCCTGCTGGCCGGGGCGGGCAGCCTGGCGGCCTGCGGGATCCCCCCGGCCAAGACCGGCTCCACCGAGGGGAAGGAGTCCGCCGCCCCGGACGCCTCGGACACCGACAAGGTGCTGAACTTCTCCAACTGGCCGCTGTACGTCGACGTCGACCCCAAGGACGAGGCGAAGCGGCCGACCCTGGACGCCTTCACCGCCGCCACCGGCGTCAAGGTGAAGTACACCGAGGACATCAACGACAACGTCGAGTTCTTCGGCAAGGTCAAGCCGCAGCTGGCGGCCGGTCAGGACACCGGCCGGGACCTGGTGGTGCTCACCGACTGGATGGCCGGCCGGCTGATCCGGCTCGGCTGGGCGCAGAAGCTCAACCCGGCCAACCTGACCAACGCGCTGACCAACCTGGAGGCCCGCTTCCGCGCCCCCGACTGGGACCCGGGCCGCCAGTACACCTACCCCTGGACCAGCATCCAGACGGTGATCGCCTACAACAAGAAGGCCACCAAGGGGAAGGAGGTCACCTCCGTCGCCCAGCTGCTCGACGACCCCGAGCTCAAGGGCCGGGTGACCTTCCTCTCCGAGATGCGCGACACCATCGGGATGGTGCTGCTCTCCCTCGGCAAGAGCCCGGAGAAGTTCACCGCCGACGACTTCGACGCCGCCGTCGCCCGGGTCCAGAAGGCCGTGGACTCCAAGCAGATCCGCAAGTTCACCGGCAACGACTACGGCCAGGAGCTCTCCTCCGGGGACATCGCGGCCTGCATCGCCTGGGGCGGCGACCTGATCCAGCTGAAGGCCGACAACCCCGACATCGAGTTCGTGATCCCGGCCGACGGCTACCTCGCCTCCACCGACAACCTGCTGGTCCCGGCCCGGGCCCCGCACAAGAAGAACGCCGAACTGCTGATCAACTTCTACTATCAGCAGACCGTCGCGGCGCAGCTCACGGCGGGCATCAGCTACGTCTCCCCGGTCACCGGCGTGCAGGCCGAGCTCGCCAAGATCGCGCCCGAGGCGGCCGAGAACCCCCTGGTCGTGCCCACCCCCGAGATGGCGGCGAAGGTGCACACCTTCCGCAGCCTCACCGAGGCCGAGGAGACCGCCTTCGAGGAGAAGTTCTCCAAGTTGATCGGCGCCTGACCCCACCCCCACTCGGCCTTCTGAACACCCGACAGAGAGACCCCCATGACTGAGCAGCTGCGCGAGGCGGCGACGGCCGGCGGCGACGTACGCCTCACCGGCATCGGCAAGACCTACGGCGCCTTCACCGCCGTCCATCCGCTGGACCTGACCGTCCCTCAGGGCTCCTTCTTCGCCCTGCTCGGCGCCTCCGGCTGCGGCAAGACCACCACCCTGCGGATGATCGCCGGGCTGGAGGAGCCCACCAGCGGCACCGTCCTGATCGGGGGTCAGGACGTCACCGCGCTGCCGCCGTACAAGCGGCCGGTGAACACGGTCTTCCAGAGCTACGCGCTCTTCCCGCACCTGGACATCTTCGAGAACGTCGCCTTCGGCCTGCGCCGGCGCGGCAAGAAGGACGTCAAGAAGCAGGTCGAGTCCATGCTGGAGCTGGTCGAGCTCGGCCCGATGGCCCGGCGCAAGCCGCACCAGCTCTCCGGCGGCCAGCAGCAGCGCGTCGCCGTCGCCCGCGCACTGATCAACCACCCGCAGGTGCTGCTGCTCGACGAACCGCTCGGCGCCCTCGACCTCAAGCTGCGCCGCCAGATGCAGCTGGAGCTCAAGCGGATCCAGACCGAGGTCGGCATCACCTTCGTGCACGTCACCCACGACCAGGAGGAGGCCATGACCATGGCCGACACCATCGCGGTGATGAACGGCGGCCGGGTCGAGCAGCTCGGCGCCCCCGCCGACCTCTACGAGAACCCGGCCACCACCTTCGTGGCCAACTTCCTCGGCCAGTCCAACCTGATCCCCGCTCAGGTCACCGGCCGCTCCGGCGGCGAGGTGCTGCTGGACGCCGACGGCACCCGGCTCGCCCTGCCCGAGTCCCGCTGCGCCACCACGGCCGGCCGGGTCCACCTCGGCGTGCGCCCCGAGAAGATCACCATCGAGACGGCCGGCACCGAGGTCGCCGAGGGCCGCAACCGGCTCACCGGCACCGTGCTGGACTCCGCCTTCATCGGCGTCTCCACCCAGTACGTGGTGCGCACCGGCAGCGGCCAGGAGATCGCCGTCTTCGAGCAGAACATGGACCGCGACGCCCGGATCACCCCCGGCGCCGAGGTCGTCCTGCACTGGAACCCGGCGCACTCCTTCGGCCTCGACGCCCTGCAGGCGATCGACGCGGGCACCGGGGAGGCGGCGGCGTGACCAGCACGACCGAGGCGGCCCCGCCGCAGGTGATACCCCTTCAGGAGCGGCCCGCCAAGCGGAAGCTGACGGCCTACTGGCTGCTGCTGCCCGGCCTGGCCTGGCTGGTGGTCTTCTTCGTGGTGCCGATGGTCTACCAGGCCTCGACCTCGCTGCAGACCGGCTCGCTGGAGCAGGGCTTCAAGCTGACCTGGCACTTCTCGACCTACTGGGACGCGCTCAGTGAGTACAAGTGGCACTACCTCCGCTCGTTCGGCTACGCCGGGGCGGCCACCCTGCTCTGCCTGGCGGTCGGTTACCCGCTGGCGTACACCATCGCCTTCAAGGCCTCGAAGCGCTGGCGCAACGTCATCCTGATCCTGGTGATCGCGCCGTTCTTCACCAGCTTCCTGATCCGCACCCTGGCCTGGAAGACCATCCTCTCGGACGGCGGCCCGGTGGTCTCGGTGCTCAACTCGCTGCACCTGCTGAGCATCACCGACGCCGTCGGCCTGACCACGGGTCAGCGCCTGCTGGCCACCCCGCTCGCGGTGATCTGCGGTCTGACGTACAACTTCCTGCCGTTCATGATCCTGCCGCTCTACACCTCGCTGGAGCGGATCGACCCGCGGCTGCACGAGGCGGCCGGCGACCTGTACGCGAAGCCGTTCACCACCTTCCGCAAGGTGACCTTCCCGATCTCGCTGCCGGGCGTGGTGGCGGGCACCATGCTCACCTTCATCCCCGCCTCCGGTGACTACATCAACGCCCAGCTGCTCGGCTCGCCGAGCGAGCAGATGATCGGCAACGCGATCCAGAAGCAGTTCCTGAACGTGCTGGACTACCCCACGGCCGCCGCGCTGAGCTTCATCCTGATGGCCCTGATCCTGGGCCTGGTGACGGTCTACATGCGCAAGGCCGGGACGGAGGAACTGGTCTGATGAACCGTCCCGTGAAGTGGCTGCGCCGCAACCTGGTCACGCTGGCCGGGCTCGCCGCCCTGGCCTACCTGATCCTGCCCAACCTGGTCGTGCTGGCCTTCTCGTTCAACAAGCCCGCGGGCAAGTTCAACTACGAGTGGAACCAGTTCTCCACCGACGCCTGGACCGACCCCTGCGGCGTGGCGGACATGTGCGGCTCGCTCTCGCTCTCGCTGCAGATCGCGGTGCTGGCCACCGTCGGCGCCACCGTGCTCGGCACCATGGTCGCCTTCGCGCTGGCCCGCTACCGCTTCCGCGGCAAGGGCACCGCGACCGGCCTGATCTTCCTGCCGATGGCGATGCCCGAGGTGGTGATGGCCGCCTCGCTCGGCACCCTGTTCCTCAACATGCGGATCCCGTTCGGCTTCACCACGATCCTGATCGCGCACATCATGTTCTGCCTCAGCTTTGTGGTGACCGCGGTCAAGGCCCGCGTGATGAGCATGGACCCGCGCCTGGAGCAGGCCGCCCAGGACCTCTACGCCACTCCGCTGCAGACCTTCCTGAAGATCACCCTGCCGCTGGCCGCCCCCGGCATCGCGGCCGGCGCGCTGCTCAGCTTCGCGCTCTCCTTCGACGACTTCATCATCACCCAGTTCAACTCGGGACCGACCACGGTCACCTTCCCGATGTTCGTCTGGGGCGCCTCGCAGCGCGGCATCCCGGTGCAGGTCAACGTGATCGGCACCGCGATGTTCATCGCCGCCGTGGTCCTGACGGTGGCCGGCCAGTGGGTCGGAAACCGCCGGAAGGCCCGCGCCTGACAATCTGTACGAACCGCCTGAAACACCATCAATTCGCAGAAAGTAGCTGATAGGCATGGACTCCGCCCGTGCGCTCAGTGATGCCCGTCCCACCCCGTTCTGGCTCGAGGATCCGGGACGGCCGGAGGCCCTGCCGGCCCTGGTCGGCGACACCCGGTGCGACTTGCTGGTGGTGGGCGGCGGCTACTCCGGACTCTGGACCGCGCTGATCGCCAAGGAGCGGGACCCCTCGCTCGATGTGGTGCTGATCGAGGGTCACGAGATCGGCTGGGCGGCATCCGGGCGCAACGGCGGGTTCTGCGCCGCCAGCCTCACCCACGGATTCGGCAACGGCCTCCAGCGCTGGCCCGGCGAGCTGGCCGAGCTGGAGCGCCAGGGCATGGCCAACCTCCAGGCCATCGAGGACACCCTCAAGCGCTACTCCATCGACTGCGAGTGGGAGCGGACCGGCGAGATCGACATCGCCACCCAGCCGCACCAGCTCGCCGAACTGCGCGAGGTGGCCGAGGCGGTCGCCGAGTACGGCACCGACCTCACCTTCCTGGACGCCGACGCCCTGCGCGAGCAGGTCGACTCGCCCACCTTCCTGGGCGGCCTCTGGGACAAGGACGGCGTGGCCATGCTCCATCCGGCCAAGCTGGCCTGGGGCCTGCGGGACGCCTGCCTCTCCCAGGGCGTGCGGATCTTCGAACGCACCAAGGGCCTCTCGCTCGCCGAGTACGGCAGCGGCATGGCCGTCCGCACCCCGTACGGGCGGGTCTTCGCGCGCAAGGTCGCGCTCGGCACCAACGTCTTCCCGTCCCTGGTCAAGCGGGTCCGCCCGTACATCGTCCCGGTGTACGACTACGCCCTGATGACCGAGCCGCTGACGGACGAGCAGCTCGCCTCGATCGGCTGGACCGGCCGCCAGGGGCTCAGCGACAGCGCCAACAAGTTCCACTACTTCCGGCTCTCCGCGGACAACCGGATCCTGTGGGGCGGCTACGACACCATCTACCACTTCGGCAGCAAGGTGCAGTCCGAGCACGACCAGCGCCCGGACACCTTCCGCACCCTGTCGCGGCAGTTCTTCCAGACCTTCCCGCAGCTGGACGGCATCCGCTTCACCAACGCCTGGGGCGGCGCGATCGACACCTGCACCCGCTTCTCCGCCTTCTTCGACACCGCCTACAAGGGCCGGGTCGCGTACGCGGCGGGCTTCACCGGGCTCGGCGTCGGCGCCACCCGGTACGGCGCCGAGGTGATGCTCGACCTGCTCGCGGGCGAGACCACCGAGCGGACCGCGCTGGAGATGGTGCGCAGCAAGCCGCTGCCGTTCCCGCCCGAGCCGGTGCGCTGGGCCGGGATCGAGATCACCAAGTGGTCGCTGGACCGCTCCGACCGGCAGGGCGGGCACCGCAACCTCTGGCTGCGCACGCTCGACAAGCTGGGCCTGGGCTTCGACAGCTGACGGCCCGTCCGGTTGCCCGTGGGGGAGGGGCGTTCCGCTTCGGCGGGGTGCCCCTCCGGCGCGTTCCGGCCCTGCTCTAGCCTGGCGCCGTCCCGCCCCTGGACGCTGCGTCCGTTCCTAAGGAGCCACCATGGCCCCCGCCCCCGCCCTGGCCGACCTGCGCGAGGTCTGCCAGCCCGCCGCCAAACTCGCCCTCCGCAACGGCGAACACTGGGCCGGCCGCCTCTACATGCGCGGCATCTCGCTGCGCGTCACCCGGCAGCTGGTCCGCACCCGGGTCAGGCCCAACACCCTCACCTGGCTGATGGTGGTCTGCGGCGTCGGCGCCGGCGCCGCCCTGCTGATCCCCGGCCTGGCCGGCGCGGTGCTGGCCGCCGTGCTCTTCCAGGGATTCCTGCTCTTCGACTGCGTGGACGGCGAGGTCGCCCGCTGGAAGCGCCAGTTCTCCACCGCCGGCGTCTACGTTGACCGGCTCGGCGCCTACCTGGCCGACGCCGCCCTGCTCGCCGGGGCCGGCTTCCGGGCCGGCGAGAACGGCTTCGGGGCCTGGTCGACCCTCGGCTTCGCCACCGCCCTCGGCGTGGTACTGCTCAAGGCCTCCACCGACCTGGTGGACGTGGCCCGGGCCCGCAGCGGCCTGTCCGTCGCCGAGGACACCGCCGCCCAGCCGCGCTCCCAGGGCGTCGCCACCCTGCGCCGGCTCGCCTCCGCCTTCAAGCTGCACCGGCTCACCAACGGCATCGAGGCCTCGCTGCTGCTGCTCGCCGCCGCGGTGGCCGACACGGTGACCGGCGACCTCACCCCCACCCGGGCCGCGGTCGCGCTGCTGGCCGCCGTGACCTGGGTGATGGTGCCCGCCCACCTCGCCTCGATCCTGGCCTCCTCCCGGCTGCGCTGACGGTCCGTCGCCTCCTCCGTCTGCCGGCCGTCGTGTTGGTACGGGGGAGGCGTGTAAGACCCGGCGCTCGCGCCCCTCTCTCACTCCTGACGGATGTCCGGAGTTCGAGGAGCACGCGATGGAGACCACCCCGCTGGACTGGCTGGTGTCGGCCGCCGACGACCCGGCGGCCTGCCGGGCGGAGTGGGACCGCGGCGGGCGCGGCGTCATGCTGCTGCCCGCCGGCCGGCTCTGGGACGTCCTGCTGGTGCCCGGCCCGCTCGGCCGGGCCGCCCACCGGGTGCTCGCCGGGACACCGGGCGCCGGCCCGGTCCTCGCCGACTTCGGCGACGCCCGGGTCGGCTTCCTGGTGCCGCCCGGCACCGCCGCCCGCTGGATCGGCACCGGCGTGCGCGGCGCCGGGTACGGCGCCCGGGTCGCCCTGCCGCACCCGGCCGGCGGCGGGCGCGGGCTGCGCTGGCTGACCCCGCCGGACGGCTCGGGGCGGCTCAACGACCCGGTGCTGCTGGAGCTCGCGCTGCACGAGGCCGCCGCGCTGGTGCGTCAGCCTCTCGCGCATGACGACCTGTAAGGCTGAATCTCCATTCCCCGTCAGCCTGTTCGTTGAGCCGGGCCCGGCGGGTCAGCAGACTGGAGGACGAGCGCGGTAGGCCCGTGATCGGACTTCGGAGGCAGGACCTTGAGCAAGCACATCATTCACTGGATCGACGGCGCTCCCGTCGCCACCGCCGGCTCCGCCCCGCGGCGCGGCGACATCTTCGACCCGGCCACCGGCCTGGTCACCGGTCAGGTCGACTTCGCCGGGATCGAGGAGGTGGACCAGGCCGTCGCGGCCGCCTCTGCCGCCTTCGGCGAGTGGCGCCACGCCTCGATCGCCAAGCGCACCCAGGTGCTGTTCGCGTTCCGCGAGCTCTTCAACGCCCGCAAGGACGAGCTCGCCTCGATCATCGTCGCCGAGCACGGCAAGGTGCACTCGGACGCGCTCGGCGAGCTGGCCCGCGGCCAGGAGGTCGTCGAGTACGCCTGCGGCATCCCGCAGCTGGTGAAGGGCGGCTTCACCGAGCAGGCCTCCACCGGCATCGACGTCTACTCGATCCGCCAGGCGCTCGGCCCGGTCGCCATCATCTCCCCGTTCAACTTCCCGGCCATGGTGCCGATGTGGTTCTTCCCGATCGCCATCGCGGCCGGCAACACCGTCATCCTCAAGCCGTCCGAGAAGGACCCGTCCGCCGCCAACTTCATCGCGCAGATGTGGAAGGAGGCCGGCCTCCCGGACGGCGTCTTCAACGTCGTGCACGGCGACAAGGTGGCCGTCGACCGCCTGCTGGAGCACCCGGACGTCAAGGCCGTCAGCTTCGTCGGCTCGACCCCGATCGCCCGCTACGTCTACGAGACCGGCACCCGCTACGGCAAGCGCGTCCAGGCCCTCGGCGGCGCCAAGAACCACATGCTGGTCCTCCCCGACGCCGACCTCGACCTGAGCGCCGACGCCGCCATCAACGCCGGCTTCGGCGCGGCCGGCGAGCGCTGCATGGCCGTCTCGGTCCTGGTCGCGGTCGACCCGATCGGCGACGAGCTGGTCGACAAGATCAAGCAGCGGATGGCCACCCTCAAGGTCGGCCCCGGCTGCAACGGCGACAGCGAGATGGGCCCGCTGGTCACCGGCCAGCACCGCGACAAGGTCACCTCCTACGTCGAGTCCGGCCTCGCCGACGGCGCCGAGCTCGCCGTGGACGGCCGCAAGCACACGATCTCCGAGACGGACACCGCCGGTACCCCCACGGCCGACGGCTTCTGGCTCGGCCCCACCCTGTTCGACCACGTCAAGCCCGGCATGTCCGTCTACAACGACGAGATCTTCGGGCCGGTGCTCTCGGTGGTCCGGGTCGCCTCCTACGAGGAGGGCCTGGAGCTCATCAACAGCAACCCGTACGGCAACGGCACCGCGATCTTCACCAACGACGGTGGCGCCGCCCGTCGCTTCCAGCACGAGGTCGAGGTCGGCATGGTCGGCATCAACGTGCCGATCCCGGTCCCGGTCGCGTACTACTCCTTCGGCGGCTGGAAGGCCTCCCTCTTCGGCGACACCCACGCCTACGGCCCCGACGGCGTCCAGTTCTTCACCCGCGGCAAGGCCGTCACCTCGCGCTGGCTCGACCCCTCGCACGGCGGCATCAACCTGGGCTTCCCCACCAACTCCTGACCGGAGTGCGGTGACCAGGTGACACGACGGCGGCTCGCCCTTCGGGGCGGGCCGCCGTTCGGCGTTCCCGGGCTCTCCGGCCCCGGTTGCATGCGGTGCGCGGCGGGCGTACAGTTCCCTAGTCGCTCGGCAGGGAGCACCGGACACGCGTTCTGTGTGGACGGTCCCGGGGCGGCCAATCCTTGGAACACCTCTTCTGATCTGAGCTGGTTC
>NZ_JBVJLD010000089.1:0-20815 GCF_055584905.1 Kitasatospora sp. NPDC088742
GGGGCGGCCGGCCGACCGCGCTGGACCGGCTGATGGACTGGCTGGGCCGGTCGATGGAGCCGGTGTACGGCTTCCGCTCGCTGCTGGCGTTCAAGGCGAAGTTCCAGCCCGAGTACCGCCCGATGTACATGGCGTACCCGGACCCGGCGGCGCTGGCCAGCATCAGCCGGGCGATCGGCAAGGCGTACCTGCCGCACCTGACGCCCGCTCAGGGGGTGCGGCTGATGCGCAAGCTCTCCTCCTGACGGGCCCTCAGCCGAGCGGCTCAGCCGAGCAGCTCGGCCAGCGCCCGGTCGGCGTCCAGGTGGAGGTGCTCCTGGCCGGCCGCCACCAGGGCGTGGCTGCGCCAGAGGAAGCGGCGCAGCTCCGGTGTGGCGAAGCGGACCAGCGCGGTGCCCTCGGGGGAGCGCAGTTCGACCACGGTGTGCCGGGCGGAGGACGGGCGGACGTGCACGTCGCCCCGGCCGCAGGGCCGGTCCACCCCGCCCGCGAGCAGCTCGCGGGCGAACACCCAGGTGATCTCCGGGACGCCGTCCGGGACGGGCTCCCCGTCCAGGGCGAACTCGGCGGGGAAGCCCATCCGCACCGCCAGCGGGTCGCCGGTCAGGTAGCGCAGGGTGGCCCGGAGCGGGACCGAGCGGTGCGCGCTGACGATGAGGTGGGCCTGGACGGCCTGCTCGACGACGGACATGGTGCCTCCCGGTGGCGGTGCGTGCAGCCCGCCGGTCGGGGCCACACCGGTGAGAGCGGTGGGACGCCCGGGGCTTACGCGACTCCGGTGGCGGAAACGGGTGATCCGCGTCACAGTCGCAGGCCCCGCGCGGGGCCCCGGAAGGGGCCCGCGGAAGCCGCTGACCAGGGCCCCGGGGGCACCCGGGCGGCCCCCGTGTCGGGCCGCCCTCCCGGCCCGGCCCCGGTAGGCTAGGCGGGTTGTCCGACCGCCGTCCCACCGTGGATCGGGCCTGCCACACCGGCCCTGACCTGCGACGATCCCCCCTCGGAGACCGTGAGTACTGCCGCCAGCTCCGCCATGACCCCGCTCTTCTCGGACGCCCAGTCGCACCAGCCGGCCCGGGCGGCCCACGCGGGCTCGCACCACCTGTCCCCGGCCTTCCCGAGCCGTGCCGCCTACGGCACCGCGGGCAAGCTCCGGGCCTGGCAGCAGGGTGCGCTGGACAAGTACGTCGAGAAGCAGCCGCGGGACTTCCTCGCGGTCGCCACCCCGGGCGCCGGGAAGACCACCTTCGCCCTGACCCTGGCCGCGTACCTGCTGCACAACCACCTGATCCAGCAGATCACCGTGGTCGCGCCCACCGAGCACCTGAAGAAGCAGTGGGCGGAGGCGGCCGCCCGGATAGGGATCAAGCTCGACCCGGCCTACTCCTCCGGCCCGCTGTCGAAGGAGTACCACGGCATCGTGGTCACCTACGCGGGCGTGGGCGTCAACCCGATGCTGCACCGCAACCGGACCGAGGCCCGCAAGACCCTGGTCGTCATGGACGAGATCCACCACGCCGGTGACTCCAAGTCCTGGGGCGAGGCCTGCTTCGAGGCCTTCGAGCCGGCCACCCGGCGGCTCGCGCTGACCGGTACGCCGTTCCGCTCCGACACCAACCCGATCCCCTTCGTCCAGTACGGGGTGGACACCGACGGCCTGCGCAAGTCGGTGGCCGACTACACCTACGGCTACGGGCACGCGCTGGCCGACCACGTGGTCCGCCCGGTGATCTTCCTCTCCTACAGCGGGAACATGCGCTGGCGGACCAAGTCCGGCGACGAGCTGGAGGCCCGGCTCGGCGAGCCGATGACCAAGGACCTGATCGCCCAGGCCTGGCGGACCGCGCTGGCCCCGCAGGGCGAGTGGATCCCGAGCGTGCTGCAGGCCGCCGACAAGCGCCTCACCGAGGTCCGCAAGGCCATCCCGGACGCCGGCGGCCTGGTGATCGCCACCGACCAGAACGTGGCCCGCGCCTACGCCAAGATCCTCCGCGAGATCAGCGGCGAGAAGGTCACCCTGGTGCTCTCGGACGAGACCGAGGCCTCCCAGCGGATCTCCGACTACGCGGCCGGCACCTCGCGCTGGATGGTCGCGGTCCGGATGGTGTCCGAGGGCGTCGACGTCCCCCGGCTCTGCGTCGGGGTGTACGCCACCTCGATCTCCACCCCGCTGTTCTTCGCCCAGGCCGTCGGCCGTTTCGTGCGTGCCCGCAAGCGCGGCGAGACCGCCTCGGTCTTCCTGCCCACCGTGCCCACCCTGCTCGGCTTCGCCAACGAGATGGAGCTCCAGCGCGACCACGTGCTGGACCGGCCGAAGAAGGAGGGCGAGGGCCTCTTCGACGAGGAGGACCGGCTGCTCGCCGAGGCCGAGCGGGCCGACGACGGCCCGGACGGCGCGGGCGGCGACGATTTCAGCTACGAGGCGATCGGCTCGGACGCGGTCTTCGACCGGGTGCTCTACAACTCCATGGAGTTCGGGATGCAGGCGCACCCGGGCAGCGAGGAGGAGGAGGACTACCTCGGCATCCCGGGCCTGCTGGAGCCGGACCAGGTGCAGATGCTGCTGCAGAAGCGCCAGACCCGGCAGATCCAGCGCTCCAAGGGCAAGCCGGCCGAGGAGGCCGACCTGCTCGAACTCCCGGCCGAGCAGCGTCCGGTGGTGACCCATCAGGAGCTGCGCGACCTGCGCAAGGAGCTGAACGGCCTGGTCGCCGCCTGGCACCACCGGACCAACCAGCCGCACGGCACCATCCACAACGAGCTGCGCCGCCAGTGCGGTGGCCCGCTCACCGCGCAGGCCACCGCCAACCAGCTGAAGGCCCGGATCGCGAAGGTCAAGGAGTGGGCCAACTGACGGCCCCGGTCCGGAGTCCGTGCACGGCTGGTGTCCGGACTCCGGAATTCCCTCGAACGTACGAGCCATTTAGGCCCGGAAAATGGGCTGAATGTCCCCTTTTGGCGCGCGTTCGATAACGGATGTTGACCGAATTTTGGACAAGGGCTTTCGCAGCGCACCCTCCGTTCACTACTTTCTCCCCACGCTCTCTCGAACGACCACCCACGGTCGGGACGGGCGCACCGCAAGGCTGTGCGCTCGTCGACGGCGCCGACGCACGGCTTCAGCGCGGAAACCCCCCACCTGCGCGCGACACCCCGGTCTACGGTTTCGGTTTCCCCTGCCCGGAGCCCGGAGACCGCCGCAGAAAGGAATGCGCGTCGTGACTGCCGAGACTTCCCAGACCCTGGACCGCGGTGTCCGGGTCCTCAAGCTGCTCGCCGACTCCGAACGCGGCCTGACCGTGACCGAGTTGGCGGCCCGGCTGGCCGTCAACCGGACCGTCGTCTACCGCCTGCTGGCCACCCTGGAGCAGCACGGACTGGTCCGCCGCGACATCGGCGGCCGGGCCCGGGTCGGCCTCGGCGTGCTCCGGCTCGCGCACCGGGTCCACCCGCTGCTGCGCGAGGCCGCGCTGCCCGCGCTGCGCAGCCTGGCCGAGGACCTCGGCGCCACCGCGCACCTGACCCTGGTCGACGGTGCGGAGGCGCTCGCGGTGGCCGTGGTCGAGCCCAGCTGGACCGACTTCCACGTGGCCTACCGCACCGGCCTGCGCCACCCGCTGGACGAGAGCGCGGCCGGCCGGGCCATCCTGGAGGCCCGTAACTTCCCCGGCCAGCGCCGCCCCGAGCAGGGCTTCGTGATCACCCGCGCGGAGGAGCAGTCCGGCGCCAGCGGGGCGGCCGCCGCGCTGATCGGCCTGAGCGGCATCGAGGGCAGCGTCGGCGTGGTGATGCTCAACGGCCTGGTCCCCGAGCGGGTCGGTCCGCGCGTGGTGGAGGCCGCCACCGAGGTGGCCGACGCCCTGCGCTGAGCCGGGCCCCGGCGGTGAGCCCCGCACGGCGGGGGACCCCGTACGATCACGGTGTGTCCGATCTCGGTGTGCCCGACCAGAACCCGTCCCCGGCCCCGCGCGCCCGCCGGCTGCCCGGCCCCCGGGCCCGCGCGCTGACCCTGTGCGGGGTACTGGTCGCGGCGCTGTTCGGGACGGCGGCCTTCGTGCCGCTGCCGTACACGCTCACCATGCCCGGGGACACCGCCGACGTGCTCGGCTCGTACCAGGACCGGCCGGTGCTCACCGTCACCGGGGCGCCGGTGCGGGCCACCGGCGGGCAGCTGCGGATGGTGACCATCTCGGCCACCAACCCCGGCGAGCGGCTCAGCCTGACCGAGGCGCTGAGCGCCTGGATCGACCCGGACGAGGCCCTGCTGCCCTCCGAGGCGGTCTACCCGGAGAAGGACCCGGAGAAGGCCGAGCAGGTGACGGCCGAACAGATGACGGACTCCCAGGACAGCGCCACCGTCGCCGCCCTGAACTACCTCAAGCTCTCGCCCGCCCAGGTCAAGGTCAAGGTCGACCTCGGTGCGGTCGGCGGGCCGAGCGCGGGGCAGCTGCTCGCGCTCGGCATCGTCGACAAGCTGGCCGGTGACGGCAAGGGCGGCGACCTGACCGGCGGCCGCGTGATCGCCGGCACCGGGACCATCGACGACCAGGGCAACGTCGGCGCGGTCGGCGGGGTGCCGCTGAAGACCCAGGCCGCCGCCCGGGACGGGGCGACCGTCTTCCTGGTCCCGAGGAGCGAGTGCTCCGAGGCCAAGGTGAACCTGCCGGCCGGGCTGCGGCTGGTGCCGGTGGAGACCCTGGCCGGATCCGTCGCCGCGCTCACCGCGCTGAACGAGGGCGGCGCGGTCCCCTCCTGCTGAGCCCCGGTGCCGGCGTCAGAGCCCGAAGGCCACCGCCGCGAGGTCGTCGGTCAGCCTGCTCCGCAGCTGGGCCGCGATCTGCGGTAACCGGTGCGCCTGGGCCATCGGCAGACTGACCGAGACGGCGGCCAGCCCGCTCCCCGCCACGATCGGCACGGCCGCCGCGGCGGTGCCCAGGGCGAACTCCTGGTACTGGGTGATCGGCGCCGCCCGCTGCGGACCCTGACGGGGCAGCAGCGGCAGCCGGGACGGGTCGCGCAGCGTGTACGGGGTGAACGGCACCATCGGGTAGCGGGCCAGGTGGGCCCGCCGCTCCTCGGCCGACATCAGCGCCAGCAGGGTCTTGCCCGCCGAGGTGGCGTGCGCGCCCGCGCCGAACCCCGCGAGGTCCACGGTCGGTGCCCCCGGCGCGGCGTGCGAGCCGACCAGCACCATCTCGCCGCGCAGGTGGCGGGAGAGGTAGACGGCCGCGCCGAGCTCGTCGCTCAGCCGGCGGAGCAGCCGCTCCAGCCGCCGGCGCCCGGCCGCGGGGCCCTCCTCCCGGCAGAGCCCGGCCACCGCCGGGCCGGTCAGGTACCGGCCCTCCAGCCGCTCCAGGTAGCGGTCGTGCACCAGGGTGCGGAGCAGGTGGTACGCGGTGCCCAGCGCCAGCCCGGTGTCCCGGGCCAGCTGCTTGGCGGTGGCGCCGCGCGGGTAGCGGGCCGCCGCCTCCAGCAGGCGCAGCGCGCGCTGCGCGGAGGCGATCAGGGTCGTCGGCTGCCGGCCGGGCGACGGGCGCTCGGACGGCGGGCGCTCGGGCGGGCGCGTGGATGACGGGCGGTCAGATGGCGCACCATCAGGTGACGAGCGGTCAGAGAGGGCGCGGTCAGGCGCCGGTGCGGGTGTCATGGAGTCGATCTTGACTCGCCTGGTCCCGGGCGGCCTGCTCGCGCGCGCTCTGCTCCCGCGCGCTCTGCTCGCGGGCCGCTTGGTCCACCAGCGGCAGCACCCGGAACGGCACCGGGTTCTCCAGCGCGATGGCGGTGGAGGCCCGGACGATCCCGTCGAAGCCCACCACCCGGTCGATCACCCGCTGGAGGTCGGCGTTGGACCGGGCCACGATCCGCACCAGCATGTCCCCCTGCCCGGTGATGGTGTGGAGCTCCAGCACCTCCGGGACCGAGGTCAGGTGCGCCCGCACGTCCACCCCCTGGCCCTGGGAGATCTCCAGGGTGGCGAAGGCCGTCACCGGGTAGCCGATCGCGGCCGGGTCCACCTGCGGGCCGAAGCCGCCGATCACACCCCGGGACTGCAGCCGGTCCAGCCGGGCCTGCACGGTGCCGCGGGCCACCTGGAGGCGGCGGGAGCACTCCAGCACGCCGATCCTCGGCTCCTCGCTGAGGAGCCTGATCAGCTTGCCGTCGAGCTGGTCGATGGCGTCGTTCGGCGTCTGCACGGCTGCTGCTCCGTCCGGGATGTGGGGGTGGTGGGGCGGTGCCCGTGGGGGGTGGGCAATCTGTCCAGCGGTGACCGCCATTCTCCGGCCCGGGGGGGCAGCTTGCCCAGGACCGGGAGCACCGGTTGCGTAACGCCGGTGCGGACGGGACGCTCCCTGCACCGCCCCGCGGAACGGGCCCCCACACCGGGCCGCGGGGCCTGGGCCGTCGTCGGACAGGCTCCACCGGGGAGGTACTCGTTGACCGACGTCTCCACCACACCGCCCGTCCTCCACCCGGACGGGTCCGGACCGCTCCCGGCGCTGCGCACCGATGCCGTCTACGCCGTCCGGGACGCCCGCCGCACCGCCCGCTACTACGCCGTCTCGCTCGCCATGCGCTGCACCGCCTGGGCAGGCCCGGCCACCGGCTGCCGTTCGGTGCTCTCGTACGTGCTGGAGTCCGGGCCGACCCGGCTGGTCGTCAGCTCCGCGCTGGCGCCGGTGAGTTCGCACGCCCGGCGGCTCGCCGAGCACGTCGAGCGGCACGGGGACGCCCTGCTGGACCTGGTGATCGAGGTGCCGGACGCGTACGCCGCGTACGACTACGCGGTGGACCGCGGCGCCCGCTCGGTCACCGAGCCGTTCGAGCTCGGCGACCACTACGGCACCGCCGTCCTCGCCGTGCTCGGCACCCCCGGCCCGGCCCGCCACCTGCTGGCCGACCGCACCGCCTACCCGGGCCCGTACCTGCCGGGCTACCGCCCGGCCCCGCCGGACTGCCTGACGGTGTAGCGGGTGGCCGGGCTCCTTCGCGCCAGGTCAGCGGCGGCGGCGGGCGGGGCGGGGGAGGGTCGGCCTGGTCTCCAGGCGCAGCCGCAGCTCGGCCCCGCCGAGGCCGGCCGAGCGGCCCAGCGCCAGGTCGCCCCCGGTGGTCTCGGCCAGTTTGCGGACGATGTCCAGGCCGAGCCCGGTCGAGCCCTCGCCGCCTTCGCCGCCGCCGCGGCGCAGCGCCGCCTCCGGGTCGGCGAAGCCGGCCCCGGCGTCGCCGACCAGCACGATCACCGAGCCCTCGGTGACCAGCACGTCCACCGAGAAGGCGGTGCCCATCGGAGTGTGCCGGAAGACGTTGCCGAGCAGCGCGTCCACCGCCGCGGCCAGGTCCCCGCGCTGAACCGGCACCGGTGCGGCGCCCTCCGCCCCGGCCAGCTGCCAGCGGCGTCCCTCGTCCTCGGCCAGCGCGGACCAGAAGCCGACCCGCTCGCGGATCACCTCGGCCGCGTCGCAGCCGATCGCCACCTGCGGCACGTCCTCGGGCGAGCGCCGGGCGGCCCGGATGATCTGGTCCACCTCGCGCTCCAGCTGGGCCACCGCGTGCCGGGCCGCGTCCGCCGCGTCGCCGCTGCCCAGCGACGCGGTGTTCAGCCGGAGCACGGTCAGCGGGGTGCGCAGCCGGTGCGACAGGTCGGCGGCCAACTCCCGTTCGGCGGCCAGCAGATGGACCACCCGGTCGGCCATCGCGTTGAACGCGCGGGCGGCCTCCCGCAGTTCGTTCGGCAGGCCCTCGGACTCCCGGCCGTCCACCGGCACCCGGACCGCCAGGTTGCCGCTCCCCAGCGAACGGGCGGCGGTCGCCAGCCGGCGGGAGGAGCCGACGATCCGTGACCCCATCCGGTCCGCCACCAGCACCGAGATGGCCACCAGGCCGACCGCCACGCCCGAGAGCACCAGCCAGGCGGTGACCACCCCGTGGCCGAGCTCCTCCTCGGCCACGAACACCTCGACCACCGCGACCCGACTGCCGCTCACCGCAACCGACTTGAGCAGGACGAAGCCGCCGGGCGCGGCCGCCACGAACGACCGGCCCTGCCCGGAGCGGCCCTGGCCGGCCGCCTCCGCCACCGAGGCCTGCGAGGCCCGGCCGTGGCCGACCACCTCGCCGGGGCCGAAGCCGGTGACCGGCAGGTGCACCGCGACCCGCTCCTGGGTGGCCGAGTCGGTGGAGGCCAACGCCCGTGCGATGGCGTCCTGTTCGGTGGTGATGGCCAGTGCCGGGCCGAGCGCGGCGGCCTGCCGCTCGGCGGCGGTGAAGGCGCGGTCCCGGGCGGTCTGCTGGACCATCAGGCCCAGCGGGATCAGGAAGGCCAGCGCGACCATGGTGGTCCCGGCCACCGCTGCCCTGACCAGTGCCCAGCGCAGCGAGTGGCCGCCGCCCCCGCCCCCGCCGCCGCCCCCGCCGGCCCGGTCGCGCCGCCTCACGTCGCTTCCCCGCCTTCCGCCACCGGGGCGCCGGCGGGGGCCTCCAGACGGACCCCGACGCCGCGGACGGTGTGCAGGTAGCGCGGCTTGGAGGCGGTCTCGCCGAGCTTGCGGCGCAGCCAGGACAGGTGCACGTCGATGGTCTGGTCCCCGCCGTAGGTCTGCCGCCAGACCTCGGCCAGGATCTCCTTGCGCGGCACCACCACCCCGGGCCGGGCCGCCAGGAAGGCCAGCAGGTCGAACTCACGCCGCGTCAGGTCCAGCGGCCGGGCGTCCAGCAGGGCCTGCCGGCGCTGCACGTCGATCGCCAGCCCGCCGACCCGCAGCACCCGCCCGGCCGGTGCGCTGCCGCTGCCGAAGCGGCGCAGCACCGCCGCCATCCGGGCCGTCAGGTGCTCGACGGAGAAAGGTTTCACCAGGTAGTCGTCGGCGCCGTCGTTGAGCAGCCGGACGATCTCCGCCTCGTCGTCCCGGGCGGTGGAGATGATCACCGGGACGTCGGTCAGCCCGCGGATCATCTTCAGCGCCTCGCCGCCGTCCAGATCCGGCAGCCCCAGGTCGAGGATCACCAGGTCGCAGCCGACCTGGGCCACCTCGCGGAGCGCCTCCAGCGCGGTGCCGACGCTCCTGACGGCGTGGCCGGACTCGGCCAGGTGCCGGATCAGGGCGGAGCGTACGAAGGGGTCGTCCTCGACCACGAGCACTGTTGCCATGGGCCCGCAGGCTACGCCATCCGGACCCAGTGGTCTGTACCTCGGTGGGTCTGGCAGGAACCCTCCGCAGCCGCTCCCTGCCACCTCGGTGTCATTTGTGCAACTTCCCTGCCGATTCCCTGACCTGCACGCCAGCCGGTCCCGGCGGTACGGCAGGATGTGGACGAGATGCGGAACGGACTCGTACAACTCGGCGCCTGGACGGCTGCCACCGGGGCGGCGGTGGCGCTGTCCTGGTTCGGCGTGCACGCGGTGCTGGCGGAGACCGCCTTCGAACAGCCCTCCGCCCTCCAGCTCCCCAGCTCGGCCGCCCACCCCGCCACCGACGCCCCGTCAACTCCTCCCGCCACCACGGCCGGTGACCCCGCCCCGGCCGCCTCGCCGACCCCCGCCGCGACCACCCCGGCCCCGCTCGCCCCCGCCACCCCGGCCCCCAGCCGCACCCCGGCCAAGAAGCCCGCCGCCCCCAGCACCGCCGCCACCCCGGCGGCCCCCGACGGCCCGACCGCGGTCTCCTCGGTCAAGAGCTACCGCGTCCCCGGCGGCCGGGTCGCCCTCGACATGCAGCCCACCACCGCCGAACTGGTCTCCGCCACCCCGGACCAGGACTGGCAGATGCAGATCTGGCAGGGCGACATGTGGCTCCGCGTCGACTTCACCAAGGACGGCGCCACCAACTCGGTCTTCGCCACCTGGAACGGCCACCACCCGGACGTCCAGACCGTCGTCCGCTGAGTCCCCTGCGGGGGAACGGCAGCACGTGCAACTGGCTCGCTTGCCCCGATCCTGCGCTGGTCCGCCTTCCGGAATCGCGCCCGCGCGGCGGAGCCGCAAGTCAGCAGAGCCGCGCGCCCCTGGGTCGCTGCCCTGCCGGGCCACCTGCCTACGCGGCGCTCTCGACACGTTCCTTAACGCCTCCATAAGAGAGGCGTTCGGCTGGCTGAGGGGCGGCTTCCGGGTGGTCCGGCCGGGCTAGCGTCTGGCTGGTCCGGGGGCGAGGGGTCTCCGGTGACGCCGGAGGTAGCGAGCAGATGAGCCAGCCCACCCGCCGTTCGGGACACCGCCGCCGCAGCCGGAAGGGGCCGATGGCCGTCGCCGCCGCCCTGGCCGCCGTGCTCGCCGCCGGAGCCGCCGTCACCTTCGCCTCCTCGGCCGGTGCGGCCAGCCTCGGCGCGGTCTACAGCCGCACCAGCACCTGGGACGCCGGCTACACCGGCCAGTACCTGGTGACCAACCCGGGCAGCGAGGCGATCGACGACTGGACGCTCGGCTTCGACCTCCCCGACGGGGCCCGGATCGACTCGCTCTGGAACGCCACCTTCAGCGCCAGCGGCCGCCACGTCACCGTGAAGGCGCAGGCCTGGAACCGGCGGATCGAGCCGGGGAAGACCGTCGAGGTCGGCTTCGTGGTCCAGGGCAGCGGCACCGCCCAGGCCGAGCCGGCCAACTGCACCGTCAACGACTCCCCGTGCAAGGGCGGTTCGACCCCGCCGCCCAGCCCCTCCGGCCGCCCGACCGCCTCCGCCTCGGCCTCCGCATCCCCGACCGTGACGCCCACTCAGACCCCGACCGCCTCCGTCTCGCCGAAGCCGACCCCGACTCCGACTCCGACTCCGACCGCCTCCGCCTCGCCGACCACCTCGCCGAAGCCGACCCCGACGACGACCCCCACCACCCCGCCCGTGACGACGGCTCACTTCTCGCCCTACGTCGACACCTCCCTCTGGCCCCCCTTCGACCTGGCGGCCACCGCCAAGGCCGGCGGCGTGAAGAACTTCAACCTCGCCTTCGTCGTCTCCGGAGGCGGCTGCACCCCGAAGTGGGGCGGCGTCAGCGACCTCACCGCCGACCCGGTGGCGGCCCAGATCGGCGCCCTGCGCGCGCTCGGCGGCGACATCCGGGCCTCCTTCGGCGGCGCCAACGGCAGCGAGCTCGCCACCGCCTGCACCTCGGTGGCCGAGCTCGCCGCCGCCTACCAGAAGGCCGTGGACGCCTACGCCCTCACCAAGGTCGACTTCGACGTGGAGGGCGGCGCCCTCGGCGACACCGCCGCCAACACCCGCCGCGCCCAGGCCATCGCCCAGCTGCAGAAGAACGCCGCCGCCAAGGGCCGCCCGCTGGACGTCTCCTTCACCCTCCCGGTGCTGCCCAGCGGCCTCACCCAGGACGGCGTGAACCTGGTCGCCGACGCCAAGGCCGCCGGGGTGGCGATCGGCGCGGTGAACGTGATGGCGATGGACTACGGCGCCGGGGCGGCCCCGAACCCGCAGGGCCGGATGGGCAAGTACGCGATCGACGCCGCCACCGCGACCCAGGCCCAGCTGAAGTCGGTGCTCGGCCTGGCCGACGCGGCGGCCTGGGCCAAGGTCGCGGTCACCCCGATGATCGGTGTGAACGACGTCACCACCGAGGTCTTCACGGTGGCCGACGCCACCGAGCTGGCCGAGTTCGCCAGGACCAAGCACCTGGCCTGGCTGTCGATGTGGTCCGGCACCCGCGACAAGGCCTGCCCGGGCGGCCCGAAGCAGGCGGCCGACGCGAGCTGCAGCAGCATCGCCCAGCAGCCGCTGGACTTCACCCGGGCCCTCGGCGCCTACACCGGCTGACGGTCCGTCCGGCGAGCGGCCCGGGGCTCCTGACCCACGGGGGGCCAGGAGCCCCGGCCGCCCGCCCCCGGCCGCCCGCCCCCGGCCGCTCGCCGGGCCGCCCCCGCGAACCGTCGGGTAAGGTCGCAAACTGGTCGACCGGCGGACGGAGCGGAACGTGACAACGGCGCAGGAACAGCGCAAGGCCCCGGAACGGGTGCCTTCCCCGTCGCCCGCCCGTGCTCTCCGGGCCGCCCCGCAGGCCGTGCGGGAGGCGGTCCAGGAGGCACCCAGGCGGCTCATGGTGACGGCCTCGTTGGTCGCCGTGTTCTCCCTGCTGGTCTACGCGGTGCTGCGGCACTTCGTCGGCACCTCGATGGTGGACATGATCGTCTACCGGGCCGAGGGCGCCGCCGTGGCCGACGGCACCGACCTCTACGCCCTGCGGGTGACGGAGTGGAACCTGCCGGCCACCTATCCGCCGTTCGCCGCGATGCTCTTCGTGCCGACCACCTGGTTCGGCGTCCCGTTCCTGCGGGTGGCGATCACCCTCGGGAACGTCGCGCTGCTCGGCCTGCTGGCCCACCTCTCCTTCAAGCTGGTCGGCTGGCCGCGCAAGGAGCTGCGCCCGGTCGGCGTGGTGCTGGTGGCCGGGCTCGGCGTCTGGCTGGAGCCGGTCTTCACCACCCTGCGCTACGGCCAGATCAACCTCGCCCTGGCCTGCCTGATCCTCTGGGACCTCACCCGGCCGGACGGCAAGCGCTCCAAGGGCCTGGCGATCGGCATCGCCGCCGGGATCAAGCTCACCCCCGGCCTGTTCGCGGTCTACCTGCTGATCACCGGCCGGATCCGGGCCGCCTTCGTGGCGGGCTTCACCTTCCTCGGCACCTTCCTGCTCGGCGCCGTGGTGCTGCCGGACGCCAGCTGGGGCTTCTGGACCAAGTACCTCTACGACTCCTCCCGGGTCGGCAAGACCGAGATCGTCGACAACCAGTCCGTACGCGGCGCCGTCGCCCGCCTGCTGCACAGCGCCGAACCGGGCACCCTGGCCACCCTGGCCGGCGCCGTGGTCGCGGTGGCGGGTCTGGCCACCGCGGCCTGGGCCTACCGCAGCGCCCGCTGGGCACCCCGGGCCGAGGCCTGGGGCGTCTGCTGCGCCGCCGTCACGGCCGTGCTGATCTCGCCGATCAGCTGGACCCACCACTGGGTCTGGTGCGTCCCGATGCTGGTGCTGCTGGCCGCCGAGGCCGCGCACGAACGCTCCCGTCCGGCGGCGGTCCGGCGGCTGCGCTGGCGGCCGATCTTCGCCGCCACGCTGCTCGCCTTCGTCTCCTTCGGCATGTGGCTGGTCCCGCACAAGGGCGACCTCGACCTGCACCTCTCGCCGCTCGCCCAGGTCCCGGCCGCGGTCTATCCGCTGGTCGGCCTCTGCTTCCTGCTGACCGCCGCGCTCCGGGTCCGCTCCCGCCGCCGCTACGCCGGGGCGCCGCTGGTCAGCCTGCCGACCCAGCGCAGGGCACCGGCCGCCGGTGCCGGGGCCGGTGCCGGGGCGCCTCGGCGCTGAGCTGACACCCCCTCACCCCGGGCGGGGGCACCGCGGGCCGCACCGGCCCGCCGGGCGGTTCCCGGGCGCTGCTGACGGAGCGTCGGCCGGCCCCCACGCCCGGCCGCATGCTCCCCGGCGCGGACCCCACAGGCCCACGCCGTCCCACCGGCCCCGCACCCCACGCCGTCGTCCTCGTTGAACGGCTGACCGTCGCCCGGTCGCGTCACGCGAGCAGCTCCGCCAGCGTGTGGTCGAGGTCCAGCGCCGCCAGCTCGGCGCCCGGCGGCACCAGCCGGTGCGCCCGCTCCAGCCAAGCCGCCACGGCCGGCAGCGGCGCCTCCAGCAGCGCGTCCCCGGCCGGGGAGCTGAGCGCCATGCAGAGCACGCTGCGCCGCCCGGACCGGGTCGGCCAGATCCGCACGTCACCCTGCCCGCACGGCCGGAACGTCCCCTCCACCAGCAGCTCCCGGGCGAACACCCAGGTCACCGGCGTGCCGGTGTCCAGGTGGAAGGTGATGTGGACGGCGTACGGGTCGTGGCTGCCGTACGACAGCCGGGCCGGGACGGGGACGCTGCGCTCGGGGGAGAGCACCAGGTTGAGTTCGAGCTCGTGCTCGACCACGGTCGTGGACCGTTCCATGACGGCTTCCTCTCGGTGTCTTCGGGGCTCGCTCTCGAACCCCTCCACCGGAGGAGAGCGCTACGTGGCGAAGGTCTTACACGCATTCGGCGGAAGTCCCGGGATTCACCAACTGCCCGCTTCGACGGCGCCGAGGCACTACCCTTTGTGACTGCCCGACGACTGTCCGACCGTGACCGGCTGGTGACGGTGCGTCGACCCACGGTGCTGCCAGGAGAGAAGACCCCATGACGGAACGCCCCTTCGCGACTCATCTGGGCGAGCCGGGGGCGCTGGCCGCATCCGCGCCCACCCCGCTGCCGGGCTACTACCCGGACCCCTCCGTCCCCGGCTTCGTCCGCTACTGGGGCGGCGCCTCCTGGGTGCCCGGCACCAGCCGCCCGGCCCCGGTGGCCGGAGACCACCTCGAACCGCCCCGCGGCGTCGCCCACCGGCCCGCCAACCTGGCCGCCGCCGCCCCGCCGCCCCCGGTCGTCCCGTCACCGTCGCCCGCCCCGTCGCCCGCCCCTTCGCTCGGCTTCGGCGACGCCTTCGCGGGAGGTGCCTCACCCGCGAGGGTGGACGAGACCGGCCCCGTGTACTTCGACGAGACCTCGGGCGGGGCCTCCTTCGTCATGGCGCCGCTCACCGCCGAGACCGTCGCTCCGCCGACCCCTGTCCCGGACCCGGCCCCGTTCGGGTGGCAGGCCGCCCAGACCGGGCCGGCCGAGCGGATCTCCTGGGGTGCCCCGTCCCCGGCGCCGGCCGTGCCCGCCACCGTCGTGGAGCCGTTGCCCGAGCCCGAGGAGGCGCGGGCCGAGGCTGCCGTCGCCCCGACGGCTGAGCCGGCCGTCCCGCAGGCCCGGCGGAAGCCGGTCACGTCCCCGTCCCCGTCCCCGGCCGTCACCGCCGCCGTGCCCGCCGCTCCGCGCCGCCGGGCCGCGGCCCGCAAGCCCGCGGCGCCCGTCCCGGCCGGTCTCGGACGCCGTCTGACGGCCCGTCTGGTCGACAGCCTGGTGCTCCTGGTGGTGGCCGTCGCGGCCGGGGTGCCGATGGTCAGCTCGGTGGCCGTCCACCTGGAGCAGAAGCTCGACCAGGCCCAGCGCGCGAGCCGGAGCAACGGCGGTGTCCAGGTGCAGGTCTGGCTGGTCGACGGCGCCGTGCTCGGCCGGATCGGTGCGCTGCTGGGCCTGCTGCTGCTGGCCGGGCTGCTCTACGAGATGCTCCCCGTGGCCAGGACCGGCCAGACCTTCGGCAAGCGGCTGGCCGGGATCAGGGTGGTCGACGCCGACCGTCCCGGCTCCTCGCCGTCCTTCGGGCGTTCGGTGCTGCGCTGGGTGGTGCGGCAGGCGGCGGTGCTCTCGGTGTTCGGCCTGCTGGCGCCGGTCCGGGACCGGAAGGGCCGACGGGGCTGGCAGGACCGGGCGGCCCGGACCCGGGTGGTCCGTTCCCGGTCCTGATCACCCATCGGTAGGCAAAACGGACCAAATATCCCAACACGGCAGTAACCGTAATGTTCTACTCGGGTCATGAGCACCCATGACCCCTCGTCAGGAGCCGAACCGGAGGGGGACGACCGGCCCTCCTTCGACAAGCAGCCCCCGCCGTCCGGTACGCCGTCCGGTGCGCCGGCCGACCCGTACGGCAGTCCGCCCCCGCCGCCGCCCTCCGCCGACCCGTACGGCAGCCCGTACAACGGAGCCCCCGGCGCCCACGGTTCGCCCTACGGCGCGGCGCCGCCCCCGCCGCCCGGCTACGGGCAGGCCCCGTACGGCCAAGCCCCGTACGGACAGGCGCCCTACGGCGGCCCGTACGACGCGGGTTCCGGATCGGTGCCCGGGATGCCGCCGCTCGGCGGCTGGGGCGCGCGGATCGGCGCCCGGGTGATCGACTACCTGATCGTCCAGGTGGTGGCCGTGGTGATCGCCGCCCCGTTCGCCGACCTCGGCTCGCGCAACGGCTGGCTCAGCGCCCTCTGGATCACCTACGTCCTCTACCTCATCTACGAGGGCGTCATGCTCAGCCGGGACGGCCAGACCGTCGGCAAGAAGGTGACCAAGGTCCGGGTCGCGATGCTCGTCGACGGCAGCACCCCGACCACCGCCGCGGCCTGGAGCCGGGCGGCCACCTTCGCCGCGCCCGCACTGATCTGCTGCGGCCAGCTGTGGTGGGTGATCGACGGCCTGTTCGGCGTCTTCGACAAGCCCTACCGCCAGGCGATCCACGACAAGGCGGCCAAGACCGTGGTGGTCAGCACCGTCTGACGGACCCTCGGGCGCGCCCCGTACGGCCGCCGCTCCCGCGGCCCCGCCGTACGGGGCGTCCTTGCGTCCGTACGTCTTCAGCGGTGGGTGGCGTACTCCCGGGCGGCCGGTGCGGCGCGCCGGGCCCCGGTGGCGGCCGAGACCCGGCGCCGCCGGTCGGCCCCGGTCACCAGCAGAGCGGTCGTCAGGGTGCCGAGCGCGACGGCGAACCCGACCAGCACCGCGATCTCGAACACCCCCCTCGACCCGGAGACGGCGAGCAGCACGGCGGCCGCGACCACCACGGTCAGGACGCCGGTGCTGAGATGGGCCAGGGTGGGACGCGACATGACGGACCGTCCTTCGCTACGGGGGAGGGGAGCAGGGGCAGGGAGGGGCAGGGCGGCAGCGGTGCTGCGGTACTGCGGTACTGCGGTGCTGGGGTGAGCTGCGGGGGGAAGCCTTGCCTTACCTACCCAAGGTCTACCCACCCCCGCTCCCGGACAAGTCCCTTTCCCGTCCCATCCCACGCACCGTCAGGTCCTCTCCCTCCAGGGCGAGTCCGCACCCCCGGCCCTCGGCTGGATACGGTGGCATCCGACCGCTCGAACACCCCCGGGGGAACCGTGCCCGTGCCTCACCCGTCCACTGCCCCCGAGGGCTGGCCGCGCACCGAGGCGGAGGCCGTCGCGGAGCAGCTGCGCCTGCGCCCGCTGACCGACCCCACCGGCCCCGAACCGGCCCCCGACGCCCTGGTCGCCGGCGTGGACGTCGCCTACGACGACGAACGCGACCTGGTGGTCGCCGCCGCCGTCCTGCTCTCCCTCCCCACCCTCACCGTGATCGAGGAGACCACCGCCACCGGCCGGATCTCCTTCCCCTACGTCCCCGGCCTGCTCGCCTTCCGCGAACTCCCCACCGTCCTCGACGCCCTGGCCGCCCTCCGCACCCGCCCCGACCTCGTGGTCTGCGACGGCTACGGCCTCGCCCACCCCCGCCGCCTCGGCCTCGCCACCCACCTCGGCCTCCTCACCGACCTCCCCACCCTCGGCGTCGCCAAGACCCCCTTCACCTTCACCCACACCCCACCCGCCCCCACCCGCGGCGCCACCACCCCCCTCCTCGACCCCACCACCGGCGAACAGGTCGGCGCCGCCCTCCGCACCCGCCCCGACGTCAAACCCGTCTTCGTCTCCACCGGCCACCGCATCGGCCTCCCCGAATCCCTCGCCACCGTCCTCCGCCTCACCCCCACCTACCGCCTCCCCGAAACCACCCGCCGCGCCGACTCCCTCTGCCGCCGCGCCCTCGCCACCGCCCTCGCCCACCCCGTGTACTGATTCGGTCCCAATCCCCGACGGCCCGTCACGTCGCCCTCCGGCCCGGGTACGCCATGTGTTAGACATGAGGGTTGAGGGGGCGGCCACCACGGACCCGTCGCCCACGAAACACTTGACATCGAGTCACAACCAGTCGCAGCACTGGCTCCACGGGGGAGGACAGTCGTGAGTACGGGCAAGGGCTACCGCGTCGAGGTGGACAGCCTGCGGGCCTTCGCTACCCAGGTACGCGGCCTACTGGACGAATTCCAGTCACGAGCGGACGGCACCCGCACCCACGGCCAGGCGGGTGTGGCGCGCAGCGCTTTCGGCACCTTCGCCGAGGCGCAGGCGCTGCACGACCAGTACGAGAACATGCGGGACGGACTGCGGGACGTCATGAACGCGCTCCAGGACGCGGTGGACGAGGCCCAGCGCAAGGCGGACCTCACAGCAACCAACTACGAGGAGCAGGAAGCCGAGACGGTACGGGGCCTCAAGGTCAACTCCGACGGTTGGTCGGTCGGTAGCGCGCCCACGGCAACGCACATCGCGTACACCACTGCTCAGCGCCCGAGCGCGGTGCCGACGCCGAAGGCTCCGGTGCCCGGTGCCGCTCCCGTGACCGCAGCCGACCCTCAGGCGACCTGGTGAGCGGGTCGGCACTCAAGACCCCCGCGCGGAACCGGACTGGAGGCATCCGCCCATGAGCCAACACACGAACTTCAATGACTACAGCCACGCCGATCTTCGCCGGATGGTGGGGTCGATGGACTCGGGGGGCGTCATGTCCGCCGCTGATCCGTGGCGTCGGGCAACGGACACCTTGAAGCAGATCCAGCACTCGCTCGCGACGTCCAGCGGTGATGCCACCACGTCGTGGGAGGGCGACACCAGCGACGCGTTCCACGCCAAGATGATCAAGCTTGCCGCGAGCATCAACACCGTTGCCGCATATGCGAACGACGCTGCCATCACCCTCGAGATGATGTCCAGCGCGATCGACGAGGCCAAGCGGACCATGCCGGAGGAGCCGAGCTTCTGGTCCAAGGCGGCCGACGCGATCGGTGACACCGCGTCGTCCGCGGTCGGCAACGAGGACGAGGACACCAAGACGGCGATCACCGATGAGAAGAAGACTCAGGCGGTGGCCGTCATGAACCTCCTGGCGACCCGGTACCGCGCTGCCACCTCCTTCATGAAGGCCCCGACCGTACGGTCGCCGATCGAGGACATCGTGGACGTCCAGTCTCCGGGCGACTCCATGGGCTCTGCCGCCATCAGTGCGCTTCTCCTGGGCGGCGGTATGGGCGCCAGGGCGAGCAAGGACTACGGGAGTTCGTCCACCACAGGCGTCAGGAGCGCCGGGGGACCTGTCGGGAGCACTCCGAAGTCTCCGAAGATCACCACCCCTGCGCCGACGGACCCGGGCATCAAGGGCGGCACGGCCAACCCCGCTCCCAAGCCGAACTCCCCGGTGATCACCAGCCCCGGTACGGGCATTGACGGTACCGGCGTGATCAACAAGCCGGGTGGTGGCGGGATCGGTGGTCCGGGCGGTGGTGGTCACGGTGGAGGCACTGGTGGCTTGTCGGGTACTGGCGGCGGCACCGGTGGCATCACCGTCGGCGGACCGGCCTCCAACGGTGGGCTCAGGGCAACGGCCGGCGGAAGCGGCATCGGTGCCAGGGGAACGTTCTCGGGAGACGGCGGCCGTGGGTCCGGGGCGGCCCGTGGTGGCGCGTTCGGTTCCGGCGGGATGTCGGGCGGGGCAGCCGGAGGCTCAACCGGTGGCAGTGCCGTCGGTGGCAGTGCCGTCGGTGGCGGGTCACGTCAGGCAGGCCGATCCGGTGGTGTGGTGGGCGGTTCTGCGCCTGGGCGCGGGGCCAAGGGAGCTTTCACCGAGGGGGGTTCGGGACTCGGACGAGCCCGTGGCCAGTCTGCTCAGGGGGCAGGCGGGCAGGGCGGCTTCCCCGGAGCGAACCAGGCGGCGAAGAAGAAGGAGAAGCAGGAGGGCAAGCGCCCGGACTACCTGGTCGAGGACGAGGAGACCTGGGCAACGGGGCGCCCGGCCAACCCGAACGTGGTGGACTGAGCCTCCGTTGGGTGGCGGTCCTCAAGGACAGGAGTGACACGGCTTGAAGATCAGCCGACTGGGACGTGGCGTGGCGCTTCTGGCTGCCGGGTCCCTGCTGTGGGGCGTGGGTACCGGACCAGCTGCTGCGGACAGCATTCGCGAAGCGCAGTGGGCGATCGATCGGTACAAGGCGGCCACCGAAGTCTGGCCAACCTCCCAGGGAGCCGGTGTGACGGTGGCCGTCATCGACACCGGAGTCCTGGGCGATCATCAGGACCTCACCGGTCAGGTGCTGCCTGGCGCTGACTTCTCGGGCGAGAAGTCGGACGGGAGGGTGGACAAGCTCGGCCACGGCACCAGCATCGCGAGTTTGATCGCCGCGCACGGTCACGGTGACGGGGCGGGCATCATCGGCCTCGCACCGAAGGCCAAGATCCTGCCCGTCAGGATTGCCCTGGACGAGGCTGGAGCGATGCCTTCCGGCGAGGAGGCCCGCTTCGCCGACGCTCTGCGGTACGCGGTGGACAACGGCGCCAAGGTCGTCAACATGTCGGTCACCCTCGGCGGGTTGAGGCTGAATGCCGAGGCCCGGGCGGCAGTCGACTACGCGGTCAGCAAGGACGTCGTGCTGGTGGGTGGCTCCGGCAACCTCGGCACGCAGAGCGCACCTGTCTCCTACCCTGCCGCATTCCCGGGGGTCGTGGCCGTCGGAGCCGTCGATCGGCAGGGCGCGGTCTGGAACAAGTCGAACCGGGGACCCGAGCTCACCCTGGTGGCTCCGGGCGTGGAGGTCTACAGCGCCACCAGCAAGTCGACCTCCAGCTATGGCAATGGCACCGGCACCTCCGCTGCCACCGCCTATGTGTCGGCCATCGCCGCTCTGGTGCGTTCGAAGTACCCGGAGCTGTCAGCAGGTCAGGTCATCAACCGGATGACCAAGTCGGCAGTGACGAGCCAGGGGCAGAGCGTTCCGAACGAGAACTTCGGGTACGGGGTCGCCTCGCCCTCCAAGGCCCTCGCAGCCAACCCTGCCGTCGACAACGGCCCGCGTGACAACCCGTTGCTCTCTCGGGTGGAGTCGCAGGGCGGTGCTCAAGCATCCCCTGCCGACTCTGCGAAGCCCTCCGCGCCCGCCGCCGGCGGGGCGAGCGGGGGGCAGACGACGACGCCGGTGGGGGAGAAGAAGGAGGACGGCGGGATCCCCGTGGTCGTGTGGGGGATCGTCGGGGTGTTGGCCGTGGTGGTGGTTGGTGGGGTGATCGTGTTGGCGCGCCGTCGTGGGGG
>NZ_JBVJLD010000090.1:0-11188 GCF_055584905.1 Kitasatospora sp. NPDC088742
GGGAGATCAAGTACTGGCTGGACGACCAGGTCGACCAGCTGATCGCCAAGGTCGGCTGGGACCGGTTCGACAGCGGCACCGGATCGTCCAAGCCGCTCACCGCGACGGAGGAGCTCTCCCTGGAGCGGCTGTTCAGCTGCGTGCCGCTGGGGGACGACTCCTGGGTGCTCCGCCGCCGGCGGCAGCTGGAGGAGTCCGCGTTCAAGGCGTTCGTGACGACCCGTTCGCTGACCGAGGCGGACAACGCGGTCGAGGACGCGATCGGCCAACTCGAGGCCAGGGACCTGGAGTCGGCGGTGCTCTCGGCCCGCCGGGCGCTCGGGCACATCGTCGACGCGCTGCTGGAGAGCCACGGCAGCTTCGGCTTCTGGCAGCCCAAGTGGCGGGCCCGGCGGTTCCGGGGCGCCGAGCAGGACCTGCTGTCCTTCGAGGACTACTGGGCTCTGGAGACCATGCGGGACTTCGACCCCGTGGCTCCCGAGAAGTGGATCGACGAGGTGGTCCGGCTCTGCCGGCGCCTCTCCATGGAGGTGGAGATCTGATGACCGCACCACTGGTGCTCTCCGAGTCCTCGGTGCTCCGGCACGCGCCGGACGTCCGGGTCCGCAAGTTCCGCGGCAAGCTGCTGGTCGCCCGCGCGGACAGCGGGCTGCAGCTGGACGAGGTCGCCGAGCTCGTCTTCAAGCAGGTCGACGGCTCGCTGACGATCCGCCAGATCGGCGAGCGGCTCGCCACCGAGTACGACATCTCGGTGGACGAGGCGACGGCGGACAGCCTGGAGCTGCTCACCCAGTTCCTGGAGCTCGGGATGGTCGCCCCGGCGGGGTGACGGGTCGCAAGCGGGTGGCGTACGGACGCCGCCCGCCGGTTGGTCGGACGCGAGGACGGGGAGTCGGAGATGTGCGGGACCGTCGGTATGTTCGTGGGGTGCGCGGCGCTGTCCTACTGCCCCAAGGCCCTGCTCTCCGGCTCCGCGTCCCCGCAGCCGGCGGACGACGGGGCGGCCGGGGCCGAGGAGGAGACGGAGGATCCGGGCTACCGGAGTCCGTTCCAGACCTGGTACGAGCGGGCCAGTGTGCGTCAGGCGCCGCGCCGGATGGTCAGCGAGGCGGACACCGCGCTGAAGTTCTTCTCCCCGGACCTGGTCCCGGTCGCCCAGCACCCGCTGGTCAAGGCCCTGCCCGAGCGGGTCTTCGGCGAGCTGCTGATCCAACACCTCTACCGTTACCTGGACTTCACCGCCCAGCTCGAGTACCTGGTGGTCAACCGCACCGTGCTGGGCCTGGCGCACGGCACCATCGGCCTCCGGCTGCCGGACGAGATGCGCTTCGACGCGTTCAAGATGTACTGCGACGAGGGGTACCACGCGCTCTTCTCGGTCGATCTCCAGCGCCAGGTCAGGGCCCGCACCGGAGTGGCCCCGGTCCTCCCGGCCGAGCCGTTCTTCCTGCGCCGGCTCCAGCAGATCCTCGACGAACTCCCCACCGCTGAACGGCCGTTGGCGGAGCTCCTCTTCGTCATCGTGTCGGAGACGCTGATCTCCGCCAGCCTCGCCGAACTCCCCGACAGCGACGAAGTGGTCCCCGCCGTCCGCGAGGCGATCCGCGACCACGCCGGCGACGAGGGCCGCCACCACGCCTACTTCGCCACCCTGCTGCGCCACCTCTGGGCGCAGTCGGACCGTCAGGACCGCCACCGGATCGGCGTGCTGGTGCCCCGGTTGATGGACGCCTTCCTGCGCCCCGACACCGAGGCGCTGAAGGCCGAGCTCACCACCTACGGGCTCTCCCGGGACGAGGCCGAGCAGATCGCCGCGGAGATCTACACCCCGGCGGTGCTGAGCGGCCACGCCAGGGCCACCTCCAAGCTGACCAGACGCTACTTCGAGGCGGTCGGCGCCTTCGAGTCCGCGGCCGCCACCGACCAGCTGGCGCTCTACGGCTACCTGGACTGACCCGTCCGGCGGGCCCGTCCGACCGACCCGTCCGGCGGGCCCGGCCGTGGTGCGTCAGACCGCCACGTCCAGGGCGAGGCGCTGGCAGACCCGGACCACCCGGTCCACCCAGGCGGCCGGATCCGCCGGGTCGAAGTCCTGCATGGTCTCGATGCGCCAGTAATCGTCGAACCGGAGCAGGTCCTGTTCCACCGCCATGAGCCGGCGGGGTCGCCATTTGGCGCTGTGCCCGAATTCACCGAAGCTCGCGGTGAGCGCGTCGACGGTACTGGCGAACGCCTGCCGGGCGGATACCACGGCGCTGTGCAGATCGGCCGAGACGAGCTGTCCGGTGGCGTCCTCGATGAATATGTCGGCGAAATTCAGCCGGTCCTCCACCAGTACCTTCCGGAGGGCCGATCCGGCTATTTCCGCCTGCCGCTCCGCCAGCCATTGCCCGCCGAGCAGCGGCGTGGCGTGCCCGAGCCGCTCGACCAGGTCGATCTCGTTCCGGGAGAGCGCGTGCCGGGTGAGGTCACCGGCGTCGTACTCTGCCCAGGACAGTTTCGTCATGGTCCGGTCGACCTGCGGATCCTGCCACTGTTCGACGTCCCAGCGCCGTTCTCCCACGTAGAACGCGGTCAACAGGGGATCTCCGGGGTCCTGTGCGGCGGTCCGGCCGCCGGTGACCACGTAGAGGTCCAGGTCGCTGTTGACGTTCCCCCAGCCGCGGATGATCGAGCCGGCGGCGAAGACGCAGCGCACGTCCTCGGGTATCAATTCACGGTTGTTCAGCTCGTCCAGGCAGCCTGGCAGGTCGATGTCCACGCGGGAAAGCTAGTGGGAACTCGTCCGAGTGACCAGGATTTCGGTCAGGGCCGAAAGACCACCGGGAACCTTGACGGAGTGTCGGGTCGATCCGTAGGTTATTCATCAGAAGCACGGAGCGGGGCAGGGAAAAGGAACACTCCCCCACCTGAAGACCCGCCCGAAATTCTTTCCGGAAGGAGGTGATTTCTAATGCGTAAGTACACCAAGCCGGTGGCCAAGAAGGTCGCCCTGGGCACCGTCCTCATGAACGCGTGCTGATTCCCGGGGGTGCCGCGCCGATCGGCGCGGCACCCCCGCTGCATTGCGGCCGGGCCTCAGGCCCGGCCTTCGCCGTTTCCGGCCGGCCAGGCCCGCAGGGCGAGCGGGAGGATCCGCACGGCGGCGGCGTCCGGCCGGCCGCAGCTGTCGCTGTGGTCGATCCGGTCGGCGCCCGGGAGCCGGGCGCGCAGCGCCTCGGCCGGTGCGAGCAGGTGGGTGACGAAGACCGCGAATCCGGTGCCGTGTTCCCGGAGGGCGTCGTGCAGCGGCACCAGTGTCGAACCGGTGGAGCAGAGGTCCTCCAGGACCAGGCAGCGCCGCCCGCGCAGCTCCGGCGGGAGTGCCGAGAAGCTGGTCGTGCCGTCGGGAGCCCGGGTCTTGGAGAGCGTCACCATGGGCAGGCCGATCCGGGCGGCGATCCGAGCCGTCCGCCGCTCCGACCCTTGGTCCGGCGCCAGGATGAAGTCGGGCCGGTACTCCCGGAACGCGGCGCTGCGGACGTAGGCCTCGGCACCGCTCAGGTCGACCAGTGCGGTCGTCCCGAGGTCGCCCGGCGGCCGGCCGTGCCGGTCGACCGTGATCAGGGTGTCGGCTCCGGCCATCGCGAGGGCGCGGGCCACCAGCCGGGCGGTCACCGGTTCGCCGGGGCGCATCGCCCGGTCCTGCCGTTGGTAGCAGAGGTACGGGGCGAGGCAGCTGAGACTGCGGGGCTTCTCGGCCGTGACGGCGTCGAGGAGCTGGAGCAGCGTCATGAACTGCTCGTCCTGGCGCCCGGCGGTGGTCTGTACCACCAGGACGTCCCGGCCCGTCAGCGCGGCGGGGTCGTCGAGGGTGACGAGCTGCTCGCCGTCGGAGAAGCGGTGGCGCCGCGCGAGGAGCACGGTCGCGCCGGGCGCGAGGTCCCGGGCCCGGTCGTGGTCGTCCGGGCCGAGGACGACGACGGCGCTGGTCGGAAGGGGTATCGGCAGCAGTCCCAAGGCAGGCTCCGTCGTCGCCGGGGCAGGAAACAGGCCCACGCTAGGCAGGCCAAGATCATTCGTCAAGATTGACGGAGCATTGCAAGAGCAAAGATCTTTCAAAAGTCGATTGGAGGAACCTCCAAGCTTGTATATCTGCTGGACTGCCTTGATTGGGTGAAGGTACGGTGCCGTCCGTATTCCGAAACGGGGGAGTCTTGGATGCAACTTGTGGTAAGAGCCGTGAGCGTTCTCAGGTCCGTCGCCGCCTCGGAGCGGGGGGTCGGCCTGCAGGAGCTGGCGGAGGACCTGAACGTCCCGCTCGGCAGCATGCACCGGCTGCTCGCCGTGCTGGAGGAGGAGCGCTTCCTCAGCCGTTCGCCGACCAACCGACGCTACTTCCTGGGGCCGGCGACCAGGTGTTTCGCCGATGACGGCGCCCCGCAGCACTCGCTGCTGGCGGCCCCGCACCCGGTCCTGGTCGAACTGGCCGAAGGGGTCGGCGAGACGGTCTTCCTGACCGAGGTCTTCGGCGGCTCGGCGGTGTGCACCGCCCTGGTGGAGGGGAGCGACCGGCTGCGGACCTTCGCGGCGGTCGGCCAGCCGATGCCGCTGCACGCGGCCGCCGCCGCCCGGGTGCTGCTGGCCCATCAGGACGGCGGTGCCGCGCGACGGATGCTCGGCACCCGGCCGCTGACGCCCTTCACCCGGGCCACGCCGACCGTGGTGGAGGAGGTGATGGACCGTCTGGAGGCGGAGCGCGCCGTCGGCCACGCGGTCTGCGACGGCGAACTCGACCGCGGGGTCTGGGCCGTGGCGGCCCCGGTGCGCGCTTCGACCGGCCGGGTCTGCGCCAGCGTCACCATCGCGGCCTCCTCGGCCCGTCTCGACGCGGCCGGCCGCGACCGGCTGCGGGACGCGGTGGTGGAGGGCGCGCAACGGATGTCAGCGGGTCTGGGCTGCGCGGTGGGCGGCGCGTCCCGCCGCTGGTGACGTCCCGTCAGGTCTTCTGCCAGGCGGAACGCCGGGCCCGGCACCTTGTGCCGGGCCCGTCCCTCCTATAGTAAGTATTCAAAAGGAACTTACTAGGGGTGGACAATGGTGGACACGGTCACGACGGCGCCGGCCGAGGCTTCGGCCAAGGCGGCCGGGGCCCGGCTGTTCTGGCGGTACTGGACCGGATCGACGGTCAGCAACGTCGGCAACGCGGTCACCGCCGTGGCGCTGCCGCTGATGGCGGTGGAGGTGCTGGAGGCGTCGAGCTTCCAGGTGAGCCTGATCACCGCGGCCAGCTACGCGGCCTGGATCGTGATCGGCCTTCCGGCCGGCGTGATCGTCCAGCGGCTGCCGCTGCGGGGGGTGCAGGTGACGATGGACCTGCTGCGTGCCGCCGCGGTCCTGTCGATCCCGGTGGCGGCCGCCTTCGACGTGCTGGCGATGGTCCAACTCGTCCTGGTCGCCTTCGTGGTGGGCCTGGCCAACGTGGTCTTCGACGTCGGCAACTCCTCCTTTCTGCCGTCCATCGTCAGCAAGGAGGAGCTGACCTCGCGGAACAGCCTGACCTCCGCCTCGGCCTCCGCCACCCAGCTCGGAGGCCCCTCGCTCGGTGGTGTGCTGGTGCAGACCGTCGGCGCGGCCGCCGGTCTGCTGGTGGACGCGGTGAGCTACCTGGTCTCGGCCGCGCTGCTGTGGAGCCTGCCCCGGCCCGCCCGGACGCCCGCGCCGCAGGCCGGAACCTCCTTCGTCGGCCAGATGAAGGACGGCCTCACCTTCGTCACCAGGCACGCGGTGATCGGCCCGTGCGTCCTGGTGGCAACGTTGATCAACTTCGTCAGCGGCGCGCTGATGGCGACCTCGCCGGTCTTCCTGGTACGGACCCTCGAAGCCCCGGCCGGCCTGGTCGGATTCCTGATGGCGGCCCAGGGGCTGGGCAGCCTGATCGGTGCGGCCTGGACTCCCAAGGTGGGCAAGAGGCTCGGCAGCGCCCGTGCCCTGCTGGTGGCCGGCTCGGTCTCGGCGGTGTCGGTGGCGTTGCTGCCGCTGGCCGGTCAGGGCTGGGGTCTGCTGCTGTTCGCGATCGGCAACGCCGGGTTCACCGCCGGAGTCGTGGTGGTCAGCATCCTCACCCGTACGCACCGGCAGACCGTCACCCCGCCGGAGCTGCTGCCCCGGGTGATGGCCACGGTCCGCTTCATCTCCTGGGGCGTCATCCCGTTCGGTGCGCTGGCGGCCGGTGGGGCCTCGGCCTGGCTGGGCTCCCGCGGCGCGCTCTGGCTGGTCGCGGCGGCGGTCCTGCTGGTGCCCGCCACGCTCCTGCTCAGCCCGGTGCGCAAGCTGCGGGACCTCACGGACTGAGCCGTCGGACCGAGCCGTCGGACCGAGCCGTCGGGCGGTGCCGCGGGGGTACCGCGGCGCCGCCCCGGGAAAGGGCAGGCAACTGCCCTTCCATGAGGCGGAATTGAGTCTTGATCAAGCCGCACGGGTGTGTGACAGTGGCTCGCGGCGCTGCCCGGGCGACACCCAGGCTCCGAGGGGCGTCGCGGAACAGTGACGGGGGATGACTCAGCATGCAGAACGCAGGCTTCCTCGGCCGGTTCGACGGGATGGGCCGGTTCGGCCTCGTCTGGTCGGGGCAGGCGGTCACCCTGGTCGGCAACGCCGTCCTGCGGTTCGCCTTCGTCGTCCAGGCGTGGACCTCCGGCGGCGAGGCCACCCGGGTGGTGCTGCTCTCGATCTGCGCGCTGCTGCCGCAGATGCTGCTCAGCCCGGTGGCCGGCGCCCTGGTGGACCGGGTCAGCAAGCGGACGGCGCTCCAACTCGCCGATCTGGGCGGCCTGGTGGTGGTGGCGGGTCTGACCGCCCTGTACTTCCTGGGGGACCTGCGGCTCTGGCAGGTCTACCCGACGGTGGCGCTGCTCGGCGCCGCCGCCGCGTTCCAGTACCCGGCGCTCGCCTCGGCGGTGCCGCTGCTGGTCGGCAAGGAGCAACTCCAGCGAGCCAACGGCCTGTTGGCCACGGCCAAGAGCGCCGCCGACGTGGTCGGCCCGGCGCTGGCCGCGGTGCTGGTGACCCAGGCGAGCCTCGGGCTGGTGCTCTGGGTGGACCTGGCCAGCTTCGCCCTGGCCCTGCTCACCGTCCGGCTGGTCCGGCTGCCCGCCGCGGTGGACGCCAAGGCCCCGGCCGGGCCGCGCCGCAAGCTCAGCGCGGACTCCGCCGAGGGGCTGCGCATCCTGTTCGGCCAGCCCAGTCTGCGCGGGCTGATCCTGGTCTTCTTCTCGGTCAACCTGGTGATGGTCTTCGGCTTCGCGGTGGTGCAGCCGATGATCCTGGCCCGCACCGGCAACCAGCCCGGGGCACTGGCGGCCGTGATGACCAGCATCGGCGTCGGCGGCATCGCCGGCGGCCTGCTGCTGGCGGCCTGGGGCGGGCCGAAGAACCGGGTCCGGGGGATGACCCTGGGCATCATCGGGATGTGCGTCAGCGCCCAGATCCTGATGGCCACGGCCCGCTGGGTGCCCGCCTGGTGCGCGGCGATCCTGGTCGGCGCCCTGCTGATGCCGATCGTCAACGGCACCATGCAGGCGATCGTCCAGACCAAGGTCCCGAAGGACCGTCAGGGCCGGGTGTTCGGCGCGGTCATGTTCGTCTCGCAGATCTCCTCCCCCTTGGCGATGGCCTTCTCCGGCCCGCTCGCCGACCGGGTCTTCGAACCGCAGGCCGCCGAGGGCGGCGGCCTGGTCGGCCTGGTCCGGCCGCTGGTCGGCACCGGGCCCGGCACCGGGATGGCCACCATGCTGCTGCTCGCCGGGATCCTCGGCACGGCCGCCGCGCTCTGGGGCATGGCCAGCCGCAACGTCCGCGACATCGACCGCCTGCTCCCCGACATCGACGCCGACGATCCGGCCGGCACCGAGCGGCGCGAGGGCGCCGACGCCTGAGCCCGTCGCCGGGCTCCCCGTTCCCGACGGCTCGTCAACCCGTCCCACCCGACCGCGGCGCCCGGCCATCCGCCGGCCGCCCCCGCGTCGGCACGTTCACGTCCGCCCTGGGCGACCGACCCGGAAGGTTCCGCCATGACCACCAACCCGTTCGAGGACGAGGCCGGCCGCTACCTGGTGCTGGTCAACGACGAGCACCAGCACTCGCTGTGGCCCGAGGGCATCGCGGTGCCCGAGGGATGGCGGACGGCCCACGGCCCGGACGGCCGGGCGGCCTGCCTGGCCCACGTCGAGGCCAACTGGACCGGGCTCCGCCCCGCCGGCCCCGTCTCCTGAGATGGCCCCGTCTCCTGAGCCGGTCGCGCAGCCGAGGGCGGGATCGCTGCCGGGCACCGTGCACGGCCTGTTCGAGCGGCAGGCCGCCCGAACCCCGCAGGCCCTCGCCCTGGTCGCGGGGCGGGAGCGCCTCAGCTACGCCCGGCTGGACGCCCGGGCCGACGAGTTGGCGGGGGTGCTGGCCGCCCGGGGGGTGGCCGGCGGGCTGGTCGGCATCCACCTGGAGCGCGGCACCGGCCTGGTGGTCGCGGTCCTGGCCGCGCTCAAGGCGGGGGCCGGCTGTCTGATGCTCGACCCGGCCCACCCGGTGGAGCGGCTGCGCGGCCTGGTGGCCGAGGCCGGGGTGGCCGCCGTGGTCGCGGCCACGGCGGAGCAGGCGGGCCGGCTCGGCACCGCCGCCCACCCGGTGGCCGTCACCGACCGGGCCGAACCGCTGCCGCACGGCGCGGGCGGGGCGGCGCCGCGGGACCCGGCCTGCGTGATGTTCACCTCGGGCTCCACCGGCCGCCCCAAGGGGGTGGTCGCCCCGCACGCCGCGATCGTCCGGACGCTGGCGGGGCAGACGTACGCGCCGTTCACCGAGGGCACCGTCTGGCTGCAGTGCGCACCGGTCTCCTGGGACGCCTTCGTGCTGGAGCTCTGGGGCGCCCTGCTGTTCGGCGGCTCCTGCGTGCTGCACCCGGGCGGGCGGCCCGACCCGGTGGTGATCGCCCGGCTGGCCGCCGAGCACCGGATCACCTCGATGTACCTCTCCAGCAGCCTCTTCGACGTGGTGGTGGACGAGTACCCGGCGGCCCTCGCCGGCCTGCGGCACCTGCTCGTCGGCGGCGAGGCGATGTCGCCCGCGCACGCCGCGCGGGCGCTCGAGCGCTTCCCGGAACTGCGCCTGTCCAACGGCTACGGACCGGTGGAGTCCATGGTCTTCGTGACCACCCGTCAGGTCACCGCCGAGGACGCGGCCGGGGACACGGTGCCGATCGGCCACCCGATCGCGGGCCGGCGGGCGCACGTGCTGGACGGGCGGCTGCGGCCGGTGCCGGACGGCGTCCCCGGCGAGCTCTACGCGGGTGGCGACGGACTGGCGGACGGCTACCTGGGCCGTCCCGGCGCGACCGCCGAGCGTTTCGTCGCCGACCCGTACGGTCCGCCCGGGGCCCGGATGTACCGGACCGGCGACCTGGTGCGCCGCCGTCCCGACGGTGCGCTGGAGTACCTGGGCCGGGCCGACCGGCAGGTGAAGATCCGCGGCTTCCGGGTCGAGCCGGGCGAGGTCGAGGCCGTGCTCTCCCGGCACCCGGCGGTGGACCGGGCGGTGGTGGTGCCGCACCGGGACGCCACCGGCGAACTCCGGCTGGCCGCCTACCTGACCGGCCCCGCCGTGGAGGTGGCGCAGGTCAGGGCGCTGGCCGTGCGCGCGCTGCCCGAGCACCTGGTGCCGGCTGCCTTCGTCCGGCTGGCGGCGCTGCCGCTGACCGCGAACGGCAAGCTGGACCGGGCCGCGCTGCCCGAGCCCCCCGACGTCCGCACGGCGCTCCGCCCCACCTCCCGGCCGCCGCGCGGAAAGGTGGAGCAGGCGCTCTGCCGGCTCTTCGCCGAGGTGCTCGGAGTGGAGCAGGTCGGTGCCGAGGACGGCTTCTTCGAGCTGGGCGGGGATTCGCTGAAGGCCGTCCGGCTGGCCGGCCGGGCGCACACCGAGCTGGGCGCGGAGTTCGGCGTCCGCGCCGTCTTCGAGACCCCGACCCCGGCCGGGCTCGCCCTGCTGGTGGACGGCGTCCGCCCGCCGGACCGCCCGCCCGCGGCGGTCCCCGGTGGCCCCGGACTCTCCCCGGCGCAGCGGCGACTCTGGCTGCTGGACCGGATCGAGGCCGGCCCCGCCTACACCCTGCCGGTGCTGACCAGGCTGCACGGCCCGGTCGACCCGGAACGGCTGCGCGCGGCGCTGGCCCGGTTGGCCGAGCGGCACGAGGTGCTGCGCACCGTCTTCCCCGCCCCCGGTGGTGAGCCCGCCCTGCGGGTGCTGGACGCCGCGCCCGGTCTGACCACGCACCGGGTCACGGCCGCCGAGCTGCCGGGGCGGATGGCCGCGGCGGCCCGGCACCTTTTCGACCTGTCCACCGAACTCCCGCTGCGCGCCGAGCTGTTCAGCACCGGACCGCAGGAGCACGCGCTGCTCCTGGTGCTGCACCACATCGCCGCCGACGGCTGGTCGCTGGCCCCGCTGCTGCGGGACCTCTCCGCCGCCTACGCGGGCCGCCCCGGGGAGCCGCTGCCGTTCCCGTACCCGGAGTACGCGGCCCGGCAGGCCGCCCGGCTCGGTGACCCGTCCGACCCGTCCAGCCTGACGGCCAGGCAACTCGCCTACTGGACCGAGCAGTTGCGTGACCTCCCGAGGGAGGGGCCGCGGCTGCCGCGGCGGCCGGACCGCCCTGCCCTGCCCGGCCCCGCGGCCGAGGCGGCCGAGCGGCGGATCGACCCGGCCGGGCTGGCCGCGCTCACCGCGCTGGCGGCCGGCCACCGGGCCACTCTGTTCATGGTGCTGCGGGCGGCCTTCGCCCTGGTGCTGAGCCGGGCCGGGGCGGGCGAACTCCCCGCCGTGGGCGCCCCGGTGGCCGGCCGCGGCCGGGAGGGGGCGGAGGAGCTGGTCGGCTTCTTCGTCAACCTGCTGGTGCTGCGGGCCGACCTGACCGGCGACCCGACCGTGGGCGAGTTGCTGGCCCGGGTCCGGGAGACCGACCTGGCGGCCCACGACCACCAGGACGTCCCGTTCGAGCTGGTGGTCTCGGCGCTCAACCCGCCGCGCTCGCCGGGGCGGCACCCGCTGGTGGACGCCGTCGTCGTGCTGCAGAACAACCTGCGCGGCGAGCTGACGCTGCCCGGGGTGGTGGCGGAGACCGAGGTGCTGCGCACCGGCGCCGCCCGGTTCGAGCTGCTGCTGG
>NZ_JBVJLD010000091.1:0-11115 GCF_055584905.1 Kitasatospora sp. NPDC088742
AGATTCGACAAACTCGCCGTCCGCTACGAAGCGACCGTGCTGGTCGCAGCCATCAACGAGTGGCTGTGACCAGCACTTTCGAAACAGGCCCTAGGCGACCGCCGCCCGGACCACCGCCTCCGCCGTCGGCTGCCGGAACCGGAAGCCCGACTGCAACAGCCGCTCCGGGACGACCCGGTGACTGCCCGTCACCTCCACCGCCATCTCGCCCAGCGCCACCTGGAGCGCGAACCGCGGCACCGGGAAGGGCGTCGGCCGCCCCAGGGCCTGCCCGAGCAGCTCGGTCATCACGCCGTTGGTCACCGGCTCCGGGCCGGTCAGGTTGAAGGAGCCGGCGAGCCCGGGCGTGTCGACCAGGTACCGCAGCGCCGCCACCTCGTCCTCCAGCGAGATCAGGCTCCAGTACTGGTGCCCGTCGCCCAGCCGCCCGCCGAGGCCGAGCCGGAACAGCGGCAGCAGCCGCCCGCCCGCACCTCCGCCGGTGGCCAGCACCAGCCCGGTCCGGGCGTGCGCGACCCGGATCCCGGCCGCCTCGGCGGGGGCGGTGGCCGCCTCCCACTCGACGCAGATCCGGGCCAGGAAGTCGTCGCCGGCCGGCGCCCGTTCGTCGATCACCTGATCGCCGGTCTGCCCGTAGTAGCCGACCGCCGAGCCGCTGACCAGCACCTTGGGCGGCTCCTTCAGCTCGGCCAGCGCGGCGGCCAGGGTCTCGGTGCCGAGCACCCGGCTGTCCCGGATCTCCCGCTTGTACTCCTCGGTCCACCGCCGGTCGCCGACCCCCGCCCCGGCCAGGTGCACCACCGCCTCGACCCCGGCCAGCCCGGCCCGGTCGATCTCCAGCCGGGCCGGGTTCCACCCGACGCCCACCGTCCCGTCCGGCTGCACGCCGGTCCGCGACCGCTGCCGCACCAGCCGCACCACCTCGTGGCCGTCCGTCAGAAGCGAGCGGACGAGCGCCGAACCGATCAGTCCCGTGGAACCAGTCACCGCGATACGCATGGCCCCATCCTGGCAGGTCGCCCCGGACGCTCCGCACCGGCACGGCCGTCACGACCCCGCCGCCGGCCCGGCTCCCCGCCCCGCCCAGGGTGTGCCGTGGGAAATCCCGGCAGGACGCGGACGCCCGTCGTTACGATGACGACCATGGGAGCCGACGACCTGTTCATACGCACCGCCAGGGACGAGGACGAGGAGGTGATCGCCCGGATCGACCGCGAGGCCTGGTCCTGGCTGAGCGACGTCGTCCCGCGGCCGGAGGAGAACGCCGAGATCTTCGACGACCGCCGCCTGCCCGAGCAGTTCCTGGTCGCCGAGCTGGACGGCAAGGTGGTCGGCCACATCCGCCAGGCCCCGCCCACCCCGCTGGTCAGCAACCGGCACGTGCGGCAGATCCAGGGCCTCGCGGTCTCGCCGGACGCCCGCGGGCGCGGCGTCGGCCAGGCCCTGGTCGAGGCGGCCTGCGCGGTGGCCAAGGCCGACGGCATCCGCAAGATGACCCTGCGCGTGCTGGGCCACAACGCCCCCGCCCGCCGCCTGTACGAGCGCTGCGGCTTCGTGGTGGACGGCGTGCTGACCGAGGAGTTCTGGATCGACGGCCGCTACGTGGACGACATCTGGATGGGCCGCCCGCTCGCCTCCTGAGCCCGCCGGCCACACGCTGACGCTTCGTCAACTGCCCTGACAGTTCGAACGGCTGAGCGCTACCGTACCGGGATGAGCTACTCGACGCCGGCCGGCTGGTACCCCGTGCTCGAACCGGGGCCGGACGGTCTGCCCCGCGAGCGTTGGTGGGACGGCGCGGCCTGGACGGACGAGTACCGCCTGCCGGACCAGGACACCGCCCCCGGCCCGCAGGACGCACTCCCGCAGCCGCCGGAGCCGCCCCGCCGGGCCTGGGTGGCGCCGGTGGCCGTCCTGGCGGTGCTGGCGCTGGCGGCGGGAACCGCCTTCTGGCTCGGCCGGGGCGACGACGGCAAGCAGGCCCAACTCCCGCCCCCGTCCGCCACGGTGAACTCCACGCCCTCCCCCACCCCGTCGCCCTCGCCCACCCCGTCGCCGCCCCCCACGCCCACCCCGACCCCCACGCCGGTGCTGCCGAGCAGCACGCCGCTGCAGTCCTTCGGCTCCCTGACCGACACCACCCACGGCTGGCGGGTGCCGCTCCCGGCCGGCTGGAAGAACAACCAGCCCAACGGCGACTCCGTGCTGCTCAACTTCACCACCCGGCCCTACGACTGCGGCATCGGCGACGGCTCCTGCGCGCGCGGCGTCTTCGAGGTGATCGCCGACGCGTTCAGCGGGGCCAGCGCCCAGGCCGTGGCCGAGGAGCGGATGGCGGAGTACGCCCCGGCGATGTTCGGCAAGCCCAACTCCCACCACCGCCTCGCCTCCGGCCCGGTCACCGTGGCCGGCGTCCCCGGCTACGCCGAACGCTGGCAGGTCGATCCGACGAAGGAGTCGAGCGGCAAGGTGCTCGTGGTCGCGGTCCCGTCCCCGGGCGGCGGCTACGCCGTCCTGGTCGGCTCGGTGGACGACCACCCGGACGCCCCTTCCGCCGCCCTCCTCGACCAACTCGTCGCCGCCATCCGCCCCGTGGCCGCCCAGGGCGGCACCGGCCCGGGCGCCGCCTGACCCGCACCCCGACTCCGCCGTGGCAGACTGGCCGCCGGGGGAGCGAGAAGGGGGTGGCCACCGTGGCCTGGCACCTGTCCGTCGAGGTCGACCGCGCCTCCGCCACCTCGCTGGCCGGGCAGCTCCAGGACGCCCTGCGCCACCGGATCGCCGACGGCGTCCTGCGCCCCGGCACCCGTCTCCCCTCCACCCGCCAACTCGCCGAAGACCTCGACGTCTCCCGCAGCGTCGCCGTCGAGGCGTACGAACAGCTGGCCGCCGAGGGCTACTTGACCTGCCGTCACGGCTCCGGCACCCGCGTCGCCGACCGCGCCCACGGCGCCGCCCCACCGCCCGCCGTCACCCTCCGCGAGCCGGAACCAGCCGTACCGGTCCGCTGGGACCTGCGCACCGGCCGCGCCGACCCCTCCGCCTTCCCCCGCCAGGAGTGGCTCGCCTGCTACCGCACCGTGCTGGCCACCGCCGGACGCGAGGAGCTGGACTACCCGCCGGTGGCCGGGCACCCGCTGCTGCGCCGCGCCCTGGCGGACTACCTCGGCCGGGTCCGCGGCGTCCGGGCCGAGGCCGGGACGGTGATGGTGACGGCCGGCTTCGCCCAGGGCCTCTCGCTGCTCTGCGAGGCGCTGCCCCGGCTCGGCGTCCGCACCCTCGCGGTCGAGGACCCGGGGCACCGGAGCCAGCGCCGGTTCATCGAGGAGTGCGGCATGCGGGTGGTCCCCGTCCGGGTGGACCACGAGGGCATCGACGTACGGGAGTTGGCCGCCACCGGAGCCCGCGCGGTGCTCGTCACGCCCGCCCACCAGTACCCGACCGGCGTGGTGCTCTCACCCGCCCGCCGCCAGGCCCTGGTGCGCTGGGCCCGGGAGACCGACGGCCTGGTGGTCGAGGACGACTACGACGGTGAGTTCTGGTTCGACCGCGACGCCCGGCCAGCCGCCCTCCAGGGGCTCGCACCCGAGCACGTGGTCTACGCGGGCACCGCCAGCAAGGCCCTGGTGCCCGGGCTGCGGATCGGCTGGCTCGCCGTACCGCCACCGCTCACCGCCGCGCTCGACCGGGTCCGCGCCCGGCGCGACCTCGGCACCGACGGCCTCACCCAGTACGCCTTCGCCGAACTGGTCACCAGCGGCCTGCTCGACCGCCACCTCCGCCGGGTCCGGGCCCGCTACCGCCGCCGCCGCGAGGTCTTCGCCCGAGCCGCCGCCGAACACCTCCCCGAGGCCACCCTGCTCGGCGTCTCGGCCGGACTGCACGGCTACCTCCGACTCCCGCCCACCACCGACGAGTCGGCCCTGGTCGCAGCAGCCCTCGCCCGCTCCGTCCTGCTCCATGGCGGCGCCCACCACCAGGTCACCCCCGGGCCCCGTCCCCCCGCCCTGGTGATCGGCTACGCCCACCTCCCCCTCGCCGGCATCACCGACGCCCTGGCCACCCTCCGCGACGCCCTCGCCGCCCAGGGCCGACCGACGTAAGCGGCTACGCCGCTGGGGGCGCGGGGCTCTGCTGATCTGCGGCTCCGCCGCGCGGGCGCGGAAGTGGCTACGCCGCTGGGGGCGCGGGGCTCTGCTGATCTGCGGCTCCGCCGCGTGGGCGCGGAAGTGGCTACACCCCTGGGGGCGCGGGGCTCTGCTGATCTGCGGCTCCGCCGCGTGGGCGCGGAAGTGGCTACACCCCTGGGGGCGCGGGGCTCTGCTGATCTGCGGCTCCGCCGCGTGGGCGCGGAAGTGGCTACACCCCTGGGGGCGCGGGGAACTGCGCGAGTTCGGAAGGCGGACCAGCGTGAGATCGGGGCAGGCGAGCCAGTTGCACGTGCTGCCGTTCCCCTGCACACCACCCAGGGCCGGCCGCTCAGGCCGCCTTCGCCGCCCGGACGAACTCGGTGATCAGTGCCGGGTCCTTCACCCCGCGCCGTACCTCCACCCCGCTCGACACGTCCACGCCCCACGGCCGGGCGGCCGCGATCGCCTCCCGTACGTTCTCCGGCGTCAGCCCGCCCGCCAGCAGCCACTTCCCGCCCGGCGGCTTCGCCCCCAACTCGGCCCAGTCCCAGGCCTCCCCGGAGCCCGGCACCGGCGAGTCCAGCAGCAGCAGGTCCTCGCCGAAGTCCCCGCAGGACGCCCCCGCCGCTGCGGCCGCCGAGGTCGCCCGGATCAGCGGTACCCCGAGATCTACCAACTCCGCGAAGGCGGCGGGCCGGTGGTTCCCGTGCAGCTGCGCCGCCCCGACCCCGGCCGCCCGCACCATCTCCCGGACGTATTCCGCCGGCTCCTCCCGGAACACCGCCACCGTCAGCACCCCCTCGGGCACCCCGGCCACCAACTCCCGTACCAGTTCCGGCGTCACCCGCCGCGGGCTCTCGGTCAGCACGAACCCGACCGCATCGGCCCCGGCCGCGACGGCCGCAGCGACATCCGGCGCGGTGCTCAGACCACAGATCTTGACGAACACGTCCCGCTCACTCCCGACTCGACGGCCCTGCCAGCCTAGTGCCGTGCCCGGCACTAGATCCTCCACCCGCCCCGAGGCCCCACGCACCCGCCACCCCAAGTGGTCCGGTGCCCCGCTCCCGAAGTGGTCGGGCAGACCGGACCACTTCCCCCTCAGGCTGCTTCCCATGGCCCGTCCCACCCAGCCCCGGACCCAGACCCAGACCCGGACCCTCCGCGGCAGCCTCGCCGCCGCCACCGCGATGACCGCCGTCGGCAGCTCCGCCGCCGTCGGCCCGCTGCTCACCGCCTACCCGCTCCTCGCGGGCCAGGCCTGGCGCTACCTCGCCGCCGGACTGATCCTCCTGATCCCCGGCCGGCGCCTCCCACCCCCACCCCGCCTGACCCTCCGTCAACGGGGCCGCGTCCTGGCCCTCGCGGCCACCGGCATGGCCGGGTTCAACGTCTTCCTCCTCAACGCCGTCGCCCACGCCGACGCGGCCACCGTCGGCGCCGTGGTCGGTGCCACCCCGGTACTCCTCGCCGTCACCGGACCACTCCTCGCCGGCCGCCGCCCCTCCACCCGAGTCGCCGTCAGCGGCCTGCTCACCGTGCTCGGCGTCCTGCTGATCCAGAGCCACGGCTCCGCCACCCCCACCGGGCTGCTCCTCTCGGCCGGAGCGCTGGCCTGCGAGTGCTGCTTCTCCCTGCTCGCGGTCCCGCTGCTCCCCGTCCTTGGCCCGCGCCGCCTCTCCGCCCTCGCCTGCCTGACCGCCGTCCCCCTCCTCGCCACCGCCTCCGCCGTCCTCGAAGGCCGCGCCGCCCTCCGCCTCCCGACCCCCACCGAGGCCGTCGCCCTCGCCTACCTCACCCTGGTCGTCACGGCGCTCGCCTTCTTCCTCTGGTACGCGGGCATCGCCCGCCTCGGCGTGGACCGGGCCGGCCTCTTCGCCGGCCTGATCCCGCTCGCCGCCGCCCTGCTCGGCGCCCTGCTCGGCACCGCCGCCCTCACCCCGCGGGTCCTCCTCGGCGCCGCCCTGGTCGGAGCTGCCGTCGCCTACGGTGTGGCCGCCCCGCCGCCGCCCGCCGCCCCGCCGCCGCCCGCAGGCCCCGACCGGCAGGCCGCCCGGGCCCGGCCCCGCCGGCGCCTCAGACCGACTGCGTCTCCAGATCGCGGCTGATCCGCCGCCACTCCCCGCAGGCGCGGGTGCTCGGATGCTCCTCCCCGAGCACCCGCGCCAGGCCCGCGAACGCCTCCACCCGCAGCCGCCCGGCGAGTTCGGGATCAGCAGCCCGGAGCGTCACCGCGCGGTTCGACAGGCAGCCGAGCACGTCCGGATGCCCGGCCCCGTACCGCGCCGTCAGGCCCTGGTACGCTCCCCGCCCCAGCTCCTCCGCCTTCACCGTATCCCCGTGCTCCGCAAGCGAGTTGGCGAGATTCGCCATGGCGATCAGGGTGTGCGGATGCGTCGGTCCGGCCAGCTCGCGCAGCCCGGACGCGCACCGGGTGCCGTGCAGCACGGCCTGCGCGGCCTCTCCGCAGGCCAGCAGGTGGATCCCGAGCCCGTTCTCGCAGACCAGCGTGAAGACGTGCTCCCGGCCGAACAGCCGCTGGTGCCCGGCCAACGCCCGGGCCGCCCCCGCCCGCAACTCGTCCACGTACCGGCTGACCGGCATGCCGCTCTCGGTCAGCCAGGCCGCCGCGATGCCGACCGCGAGGGGAAGGTCGCCCACGGCCTCGGCCACCCGGTCCGCGTCCTCCCGGGGCAGCGCCGGGTCGCGGCGGCACAGGTGCTCGACGCTCTCCGCCCGGGTGAACACGCTGACCGGCAGGACCTCCGCGAGTCCGGTCCAGGCCGGGTTCCGCGAGGTGATCAGGGTCCGTCCCGGACCGTCCGGCAGGAAGTCGCGGACGGCCTCCGGAGTGTCCGCGTTGTCGAAGACCAGCAGCCAGCGGGGGCTCGGCACCCCGCGCCGGAGTGCGTCCTTGAGCAGCCCCACCGGATCGGCGTCCGCGTCCACCGGCAGGCCGATCCGCTGCGCCAGCCGGGTCAGTGCCGCGGGCAGCAGCGCGGCCTGTTCCGCGTCGATCCACCACACCAGGTCGTACTGCTCCCGGTACCGGTGCGCGTACTCCAGCGCCAGCTGGGTCTTCCCGATCCCGCCCAGGCCCTGCAAGGTCTGCGGCGCGGTCACCACCGCCGTCGTTCCGGTGCCCGCGTCAGGACCCCTGCCCCGTACGCCGTCACGGCCGCCCCCACGTACGGCCCGATCTGCCCGACCAGCTCCGCCACCTCGGCCGACATGCCACCCCCTCGGTCCCTGTTCCGGCCATGCACCTCCAGGAGTTCCCAACTCCCGCTCAGGTCAACCGAGGTGGCGGCACACCGGCCGACCGGTCAGTCGCCGAACCGGGCCCACAGCGAGGGGTAGCGCTTCGCCATCTCCGTCGCGTCCTCGAAGTCGAAGGAGTCGCCCTCCGGCCGCCGCGGCTGCTGCACACCCAGATCGGGCAGTGGAAGCCCCGTCAGCTGCTCGTGCGCCTCGTCGGCGGCGTAGCCGATGTCCTCGGCCTCGCCGTCCTCCTCCTCGTCGAAGTCCGGCACCAGCTCGGCCAACGCGTCGGGCTCGTGCAGCGCTCCCTCGAACACCTCCCGCCCCTGCGCGATCAGCCAGCACCGGAAGTAGTCGAAGCTGTCCTCCGAAGCCCCGTCCAGCAACAGGTGCGCCGCCCCCCACAGGTCGTACCGGTACGCCCGCTGGAACCGCGCCTCGAACAGCCGCGCGAAGTCCACCACGTCATCGGGCGTCAGCTGCGCCAACCGCTCGACCAGCGCATCCGCCTGCTCGTCAGGGTCACCCTCGGCCGTGTCCCGGCTCTCGTCGATCAACTGCCAGAAGTCCGTCTCGTACATCACCGCTCCAGCATCGTCGTTCCCCGCGCCACACGCTAACGCGGCCGCCCACCGGGTGACCCCGTTCGTCCGTCCGCACTACATCCCGGCCGGCGGACCCCCGCCTGACGGTGGGTCGGTTGGTGGGTCGGACGGGCGGCCGACCAGCCCGCCGAACGGGAACATCGAAGTGAGCAGCCGGAGCCGCACCCCCGTCCCCCGGGGCTTCACCGGATCCCGGCGCGGCACCGGCCGGTGGGCCGTCCCGACCGGGATCACCGCCGCCGCGGGCAGCGCGGTCGATCCGACGTGGAGGGAGGGCAGGGCACGGGGCGTGTTGTCGTTCGCCTCCAGGAAGGCCGTCGCGGCCCGGTGGGCCCGGTCCATGTCGTAGCCGGCGCCGATGTTGCGGTAGAGCTCGGAGGCGTACCGGACGGCGTCGGTGTCGTCCAGCCGTCCGTCCGTACCGATGGCGCAGCCGAACTCCTCGGCGAAGGCGGTCGCGAGGTCGAGGCTGTGGCACGTGTTGAAGACGACCGCGAGGAGCTCCGGCGAAGCGTGGCTACGGACGAGCTTGAGCAGCCCGGGGGAGTGCACGGGCGCGTGGCCGCCGTCGTCGGTGGGCAACCGGAGGCTGCCGTCCTCGTCGGCGTGGCCGGCGATGTGGAGCAGGGTCGGCGTGCCGCTGCGCAGTTCGTGGGAGAGGTCCTCCAGCCTGGCGGCCGAGGCGACGCGGACCTCGGCGAAGGCGTCACGGAACTGGCAGTGGCGGAGGGCCTCCTTGATGTTCCGTAACTCCTCGTCCAGACGGAGGGTGGGGGCGGCGGCCTGCACGACGAGGACGGTGAGGGCTGCCGCCGGCCGGGCCGGGCGCGTCATTCGGCTGACGTTAGCAGGACCTGGATCAGCTCACTCAACGATGAGGCGTACTGGGGGTGTTGGCGGATGAGCTCGGCGACCTGGGTGATGGCGGCGGTGCGTTCGGAGGCGTCGACGGGCGACGGGCCGATGCCGGTCGGTGCCGGGTTCCCGTCGAGGGCGTCAGCGATCGAGGTGTGCAGCGCTGCGGCGAACTCGTCCTGGTGGACGGCGAGTTCGATAACGGCGCACCGGCGGATGCGGGCCGGGTCCGCCACCTCCAGCGCGGGCCGGAGGTAGACGCTGGCCAGGACGGACCGGTCCGAGAGCGCCTCGAAGGCGGTGTCGACGGAGGTGTCGAGGGCCAAGTGCAGGATGGCGAGGTGGAGTTGGGCCTCCAGGCCCTCACCTCCCGGCAGGTCGGCGAGGGAGCCGACGGCATCGGCCGACAGCAGGTCACCCTGGTGCTGTTCGAGGAAGGCCCTGGACTCGGGCCAGTCCCGGGTGGACATCCAGGCCCTGAACAGTTCACTGAGCACCGGGTAGCGGTAGGCGGCGTCGATCCCGGCTCCGGTCTGCCCGAGCAGATCGGAGAGGAAGACGACAACCTCCGGCGACAACGGGACCGCCTCCTCCACGGCGGTCGGGAGAGGTACCCGGGCGAGGGCCTCCGCGTGGGCGAGGTGGAATTGCCGTCGCTCGTGCCAGTCTCCGCTCCCCAACCAGGAGCGGACCAGGTCGATGCCGCGCTGCTCGATCGTGAGCCAGGCGGGAAGGGGCAGTTGGGTGTTGGAGCTCCACAGGTCGGTGATCAGTGCGAGATCCGGGACGGACCGGTGGGCCAGCTCGCGCAGGAGGGCGTGGCAGTGCAGTCGCAGGGGCGGCTCGACGGGCGGCTCCTGAACGATCAGTGAGATGAGGGCTTCGACACCGGGAGCGGTGCCGCCGGTATCGACGAGGTGCCGGGCCAGAACGAGCTTCAGGCGGTCGCTGTGAGGGCTGTGGAAGTCGGCTGCCACCTGTTCGAAGCGGTACGTGGCTTCGGCGGCCCGTCCCATGGCGGTGAGCTGCCCGGCGAGGTTGTTGAGGGCGGCGGCGAGCTTGGGGAGGAAGGCTTGGGGGTTGGTGGTGGCGAGGTCGCGGTAGTGCTCGACGGCTTCGGTGATGGTGGTCAGGGCGTCGTCGTGGTCCCCGAGGTCTGCCTGTATGCCGGCGAGGTTGTTGAGGGAGGCGGCGAGGTCGGGGAGGAAGGCGCGTGGGTCGGCGGCGGCGAGGCTGCGGCGGATGGTGACGGCTTCGGTGATGTTGGTCAGGGCGTCGTCGTGGTTCCCGAGGTCTGCCTGGGTGTTGGCGAGGTTGTTGAGGGAGCCGGCGAGCTTGGGGTGGAAGGCTTGGGGGTTGGTGGTGGCGAGGTCGCGGTAGTGCTTGACGGCTTCGGTGATGGTGGTCAGGGCGTCGTCGTGGTCCCCGAGGTCTGCCTGGGTGTTGGCGAGGTTGTTGAGGGAGGTGGCGAGGTCGGGGAGGAAGGCCTGGGGGTTGGCGGTGGCGAGGTCGCGGCGGATGGTGACGGCTTCGGTGATGGCGGTCAGGGCGCCCTGCAGGTCGCCGAGTTCGGAACGGTGGTTGGCGAGGTTGTTGAGGGAGGCGGCGAGGTTGGGGTGGAACGCTTGGGGGTTGGCGGTGGCGAGGTTGCGGTAGTGCTCGACGGCTTCGGTGACGGTGGTCAGGGCGCCGTCGTGGTCACCGGCACCGGCCTGCCGGTTGGCGAGGTTGTTGAGCGCCATGGCGAGGTCGGGAAGGAAGGCCCGGGGGTTGCTGGTGGCGAGGTCGCGGTAGTGCTCGACGGCCTCGGTCGCGCTGGCCAGGGCGCCGTGCCGGTCGCCGAGGGCTGCCTGCCGGTTGGCGAGGTTGTTGAGGGAGGTGGCGAGGTCGGGGAGGAAGGCACGGGGGTTGCTGGTGGTGAGGTCGCGGCGGATGGTGACGGCCTCGGTGACGGTGGTAAGGGCGCCGTGCCGGTCGCCGAGGGCTGCCTGCCGGATGGCGAGGTTGTTGAGGGCCATGGCGAGGTCGGGGAGGAAGGCTTGGGGGTTGGCGGTGGCGAGGTCGCGGTAGTGCTCGACGGCTTCGGTGACGGTGGTAAGGGCGCCGTGCCGGTCACCGAGATTCGCTTGAATGGTAGCGAGGTTGTTGAGGGCCATGGCGAGGTCGGGGAGGAAGGCTTGGGGGTTGGCGGTGGCGAGGTCGCGGTAGTGCTCGACGGCTTCGGTGACGGTGGTAAGGGCGCCGTGCCGGTCACCGAGATTCGC
>NZ_JBVJLD010000092.1:0-11000 GCF_055584905.1 Kitasatospora sp. NPDC088742
GTCTCGCCCAGCTCCTCGCTGCGCATGGCCTTGCCGATCACGAGGCGCTTCAGCGCCTGGGGCAGATTGAACACACCGGCGAGAGTAGGACGCGGAGGGGATACTCCAAAACTGTACGGAGTACCCCTCCGGGCCGATGTTTCCGCAGGTCAGAGGGCGAGTAGTGGTGCTAACAGCCCGTCAAGAGGAGTGTTAAGGGTCCGTCAAGGTCTGTGTGCGGATTCCGGTCATACGGTATGAACCACCCCATTTTCACTGCTTCCATCCGGAGCTAGCAGCGGCCTTGAGCAGCAGGGAGCGAACGGCGGCGGCGTGCCCGACGGCCCTAACGGGACGTTGGCGTCCCGCCTGGCCGCCCTGACACCGCGTTGACGGACGCCGGTGCCGATCGCGGGGCTCGCCCCCGCCCGGGCAGCGCCGCGGGCAGGGTGGGCAGGAGGGCCGCGGCGGCGAACAGGGCGAGCCGGCCGCACTCGGCCTGTGTTCCGCTCCAGCCCAGGCTCCCGTGGTGGTGAAGGACGAAGCCGTTGTGGAACAGCCAGGTCGCGCCCGCGACCAGAGGGGCGGCGAACGGTCGGGAGACCAGGCCGAGCGCGGCGCAGCCGGCGGTGAACGCCATGAGGGCGAACCAGGTGTCGCGCAGTTCACCGGTCACGGCCAGGGCCGGTACGAGGGCGGCGGAGCCGAGCAGGGCGAGGGCGCCCGACATGGCGGTCGGCAGGCGCTGGGCCGTCATCGGGCTCCGCCTGCTCGGGCGGGCCTGGCGGAGCCTCATGTCTGCTGGTTCGCGGGTCATTTGGCGGAGGATCCGGCGACCGGGAGGTGCCAGAGGTTGCGGCGGTGGAGGGCTTCGAGGTCCCGCTGGAGGGAGGGCTTGGGCACGGTGAGCACCGGGCAGGTGGCCCGCTTGATGCAGTAGGCCGTCACCGAGGGCCGCAGTCCCCGGTGCAGCAAGCCGCCGCCCGTGCCGAGCACCAGCAAGTCGTCCGGGCGGTCCGCGGTCCGCACCAGGGCCCGGCCGCTCTCGCCGCGGATGACATGGGTGGTCAGCCGGACTCCGGTGGGCGTGCCGCCGAAGGCGGTGTCGAGGGCCTCGGCCAGGCGGGCGGTGGCCCGCTCCTGCCAGGCGGCCAGCAGGGGCGGGCACGGTGCGAGCCGGTAGCCGTGCTCCCCGCCCTGCGGAAGCCAGGCCAGGACGGCCAGCAGGTCGCGGTCGGTACGGCGGGCTTCGGCGGCCGCCCGGTGGAGCGCGGCGAGACTGCCGAGGGAGCCGCTGACGCCGACGACGACCCGCCGCGTCCGCTGCTGCTCGCCGGTGCTGTCCCCGTCCATGCTGTCCGTCCTCGTCTGTGTCCGTTGGCGGCTCAAGCCAACACGGGCCGGGGCCCCGCGCCGGTGTCTGTTGACGACTCCCTGACGGCCGGGGCCCGGTTTCGAACGCATCCCTGACGGTGTGTTCACAGGCCGGGGACGAACTGGACGAGCAGGTCGATGAGTTTGATGCCGAGGAAGGGAAGGACGAGGCCGCCGAGGCCGAACAGGCGCAGGTTGCGGGCGAGCAGGTCGGAGGCGGAGGCGGGCCGGTAGCGCACCCCGCGCAGGGCCAGCGGGATGAGCGCGATGATGATCAGGGCGTTGAAGATGATCGCCGAGGTGATCGCGGAGCGTGGGCTGTGCAGGCCCATGATGTTGAGGTGGCCGAGTCCGGGGTAGGCGGCGGCGAACATCGCGGGGATGATCGCGAAGTACTTGGCCACGTCGTTGGCGATCGAGAAGGTGGTCAACGCCCCTCGGGTGATGAGCAGTTGCTTGCCGATCGTGACGATCTCGATCAGCTTGGTGGGGTTGGAGTCGAGGTCGACCATGTTGCCGGCCTCCTTGGCCGCCATGGTGCCGGTGTTCATCGCCACGCCGACGTCGGCCTGGGCGAGGGCGGGGGCGTCGTTGGTACCGTCGCCGGTCATCGCGACCAGCTTGCCGCCCTCCTGTTCGGCGCGGATGAGGGCGAGCTTGTCCTCGGGGGTGGCCTCCGCGAGGAAGTCGTCCACCCCGGCCTCCTCGGCGATCGCCTTGGCGGTCAGCGGGTTGTCACCGGTGACCATGACGGTGCGGATGCCCATCCGGCGCAGTTCCTCGAAGCGCTGCCGGATGCCGTCCTTGACGATGTCCTTGAGCTGGATGACGCCGAGCACCCGGGCGCCGTGCCGGTCGTGGACGGCGACCAGCAGCGGGGTGCCGCCTGCGGCGGAGATCACCCGCACGACGTCGAAGGCCTGCTGCGGGACCTGGCCGCCGCGCTCGTGCACCCAGGTCGCGACCGCGGCGGCGGCGCCCTTGCGGACCAGGATGCCGATGCCGTCCGGCCGGGCGAGGTCGACACCGCTCATCCGGGTCTGCGCGCTGAACGGCACGAACTCCATCCGGCCGAGCTCGCCCGGCGCGCGCTCGCGCAGCCCGTAGTGCTCCTTGGCCAGGATGACGATAGAGCGGCCCTCGGGGGTCTCGTCGGCGAGGCTGGACAGCTGGGCGGCTTCGGCGAGCTGACCGCCCGTCACACAGGCGAGGGCGACGAAGCGCACCGCCCGGCGGTTGCCGAAGGTGATGGTGCCGGTCTTGTCGAGCAGCAGCACGTCCACGTCCCCGGCGGCCTCCACCGCGCGGCCCGACATGGCCAGCACGTTGCGCTGGACCAGGCGGTCCATGCCGGCGATGCCGATCGCGGAGAGCAGGGCGCCGATGGTGGTCGGGATCAGCGCCACCAGCAGCGCCACCAGCACGGTCATGGACTGCTCGGCCCCGGCGTAGACGGCCATCGGCTGGAGGGTGACCACCGAGAGGATGAAGACCACGGTGAGCGAGGCGAGCAGCAGGTTGAGGGCGATCTCGTTCGGGGTCTTCTTCCGCTCCGCGCCCTCCACCAGGGCGATCATCCGGTCGATGAAGCTGAGCCCGGGCTTGGAGGTGATCCGCACGACGATCCGGTCGGAGAGCACCTTGGTGCCGCCGGTCACCGCGCTGCGGTCGCCGCCGGACTCGCGGATCACCGGGGCGGATTCGCCGGTGACGGCCGACTCGTCGACGGCCGCGACACCGTCCACCACGTCGCCATCACCCGGGATGGTCTCCCCGGCCTCGACCACCACCAGGTCGTGCGGCATCAGGTGCTCGGCCGGCACCACCTCCTCCCGGAAGTGCTGCTGCCCGACCCGCCAGCGGTCGATCCGGCGCGCCGTCATCCCCGTCCTGGCCTGGCGCAGCGAGGCGGCCTGCGCCTTGCCCCGGCCCTCGGCGACCGACTCCGCGAGGTTGGCGAAGACCACCGTCAGCCACAGCCAGGCGCTGATCAGCCAGGCGAACACGCTGGGCGACACGACCGCCGACAGGGTGGTGAGGGCGGAGCCTACCTCGACCACGAACATCACCGGGTTCTTCACCATCACCCGGGGGTGGAGCTTGCGCAGTGCCTCGGGGAACGCGGCGACCAGCTGACCCGGGTCGAACAGCCCACCGGGGGCCCGGTGTTGGCGGGCGGCCGGGACGCTCGGGGCGGGCGTGGTCGAGATACGGGGGTCCTTCTCAGGAGCCAGGGGAGGCATACGGCGTGACCTTCTGCGGGCGGGCCGGCGACGGGATCCCGGCACGGGGCCGGGATTCCCACCCAATCGCTCCCCTGGCGCCAACACCCGGACACTGACGTCTTCTTGACGTGCGAGCAGGGACAATTGACGCCCCCCATGCGGCACCCCGGGGCGGTCCCTCCGGGGAATGCGTCAGGGTTCTGTCAGAGCGGGCCCCGTCGGCGCCAGGCTTTCGTCAACCCGACCCGCCTGGGCCCGCCCGCGATGAGGAACTGGTGCGGTGCAGGCCTCGACCGCCATGTGCCCGTCCACCGTCCCGCTGCGTGCGGAGGAGCCCGGCATGGCCGCGCTCGCCGCGCACGTCAGCCGTACCGGCCACGGCGGCTGGTGGAGCGACGAGGTGGCCGCGCCCCGGGCGGTGCTGGTGCACTGCGGCCCCGAGCGCCTGCTGCGCGGCGATCCGCGGCACCTCGACCCAAAGGTGCTGGCCCGCCTCGGGCGGGGCCAGTTCACCGCCCCGGAAGGGTTCCTGCCGCTGCTGGGGCGCGTCTTCACCACCATCACCCCGTGGGTGCGCACCGTCTACGTGCAGCGCGCCGAACCCCGGCCGGTGTCCCCGCACCTGGCGGACTGGGTCCGTCCGCTGGGGGCGGGGGACGTCCCGCTCCTGGAGCGCTTCGCCGCCCGCTCCTCCCCCCGGCGCCCTGCAGGCGAGCCGCACTGGACGGCCCACACCTGGGGCGGCCACCACGCGCTGGCCGCCGGCCGGTTCGCCTGGGGCGCCTTCGTCGGCCCGTGCCTGGCCGCCCTCGCCTGCGGCTACCTGGTGGGCCGCGAGCACCTGGACATCGCGGTGGCCACCGCCCCCGCCTTCCGCCGCCTGGACCTCGGCCTGGCCTGTGTGCATGCGGCCACCGCCGCGGCCCGGGAGCAGGGCCTGACCCCCACCTGGTCGGCTTCCCAGGTCAATCTGGCCAGCCGGGTGATGGCCACCACCGCCGGCTTCCGGCCGGTGCGCAACGAGGTCGTGCACTGGGCCGGTCCGGCCCGGCCCGGGATCTGACGAGGGCTCACCGGCGGCAGGAGCGGCTCAGGCCCCACCGAGCCCGGTCTCCTCCAGGTCCAGGTCGTGCTGCAGCCGTCTGCGGGTGGTGGAGCTGACCCGGTGGTCGTCGTAGAGGCGGCGCAGTTCGGCGTTCTGCACCGCGATCACCTCCCGGCGAAGCTCCCGGTAGACGGCGGCCTCGGTGTCCGCCCGGCCGTCCGGGGATTGGTCCAGGCGGGCGGTCAGGCTGCGGCGCATCCGGTCGAGCACGGCCTCCGGCACGGTCTCCAGGTCGGCGAGCTGGTCCAGGTGGCCGAGCCCGGCCCGGGTGAGGCTCTCCCGGGTGGCGGCCTCCTCCCGTTCGGTGTGCTCGGGCTCCAGCGCGAGGCCCGAGCGGTTCACCACACGCGCCAGGCTCAGCCCCTGCACCACCAGGGTGAAGACCACCACCGCGGTGGTGAGCGCCAACACCAGTGGCCGGCCGGGCAGTTGGGTGCCGTCGGCGGCCGTGAGCGGGATCGCCAGCGCGGCCGCCAGCGGCATCACCCCTCGCGTTCCGGCCCAGGTGAGCACCGAGGCCACCCGCCACGAGGGCCTGCCGGGTCCGGCCCGCACGGCCATCGACAGCGGCAGCGTCCACAGCACCCGCAGCCCCACCAGCACCCCGGCTATCGCCAAGGCCTGCAGCGGCCACAGGCCCGTGCCGTCCGGCAGGTCCCGTACCAGGGTGGGCAGTTGAAGGCCGATCAGGCCGAACACCACGCTCTCCAGCAAGAACACCACCACCGCGTAGACGGCGTGCAGCTGGAGGCGGATCCTGGCATCGCTCAGCCGGTGGCCCGAGCTGCTGAGCGCCACCCCGGCGACCACCACGGCCGTCACGCCCGAGGCGTGCGCCGCCTCCGCCAGGATGTAGGCCGCGTACGGGGTGACCAGGGCGATGACCGTCTCCAGCACCGGGTCCTGGGTGCGGCTGCGGATCAGCCTGACCACCGCGGCCAGCGCCGCACCCGCCAGCGCGCCGCCGCCGGCCAGGAGGACGAACTCCCCTCCCGCGTCGGACCAGCCGACCGCTCCCGAGGCGAGGGCCACCGCGACCGCGACCTTGAACAGCACCAGCGAGGTCGCGTCGTTGAACAGGCTCTCGGCCTGGACCAGCGCCTGCACCCGGCCCGGCAGCGAGAGGCGGCGCCCCAAGGCGCTGACCGCGACCGGGTCGGTGCTGGCCAGCACCGTGCCCAGCACGAAGGCCATCGCCGGAGTCAGCGGGGTCAGCGCGACGGCCAAGGCGCCGACGGCAGCGGCCGAGGTCAGCACCAGGCCCAGGGCAAGGGCGGTGACCGGCTTCCACACCGTGCGCAGGTCGCGCAGCGACAACTCCTCCGCGGAGGCGTACAGCAGTGGCGGCAGCACGACCAGGCCGATGGTCTCCGGGGGGATCCGCACCTCGGGAGTGCCGGGCACCAGCGCCACCGCCAGGCCCGCGAGCACCAGCAGCGACGGGGCGGGCACCCGCCAACGCCGCGCGCCGACCGCAACAGCGGTGGCCACCACCACGAGCAGAAGAACGATCCCCACACCGTGCACCCGCGCGACCCCCGGTCACTGAACCAGGGGCGCCGCCACGAACGTCGCGGTCCGTCCCCTCGCCGACCAGGCTTCCCGGCACACCGCAGGCCAGCATAGTGGCCGCACCTCAGGAGCGGTCAGGGGTGCGCAGCAGCCGCTCCAACTCGTCGCCGGCCGGTTCGTACCCGGCGTCGCTGATGCGCTGCAGCTCGCGCAGGTCCGCGGCGGCGGCCGCGCGGCGGGTCAGCAGGTGGCCGGCGCGTGCTGACCCTTCGTCAAGTAGCCCGCTCAACTCCTCCAGGTCTCCCTCGGCGTCGGTGAGGTCGGCCAGCCGGTCCAGTGCCGCCTCGCTGCCCGCGTCGGCCAGCTCGCGCAGGACCTGGCGATCGGTTGCGTCGTTCGTCATGACGCCATGCTGCGGCCCTGCCCCTGGGGCAGGGTCAAGTGGGATCATGGCGAGGTGATCACCATCGGGCAGCTGGCCGCCTACTGCGGGGTGTCGGTCAAGACCGTCCGCGTCTACCACGCCAAAGGCCTGCTCCCCGAGCCCGAGCGCGACGCGTCCGGCTACCGGCGCTACACCGCGGCCGATGCCATCGAGCTGGTCAAGATCCGCACCTTGGCCGAGGCCGGCGTCCCGCTTGCCCGCATCCGGGACCTGCGGGCGGCCGGTGCGCAGCGGTTCCAGCACGAGCTCGCCGGGATCGACGGGGAGCTCAGCAACCGCATCGACGCCCTGCAAGCGACCAGGGGGCGGTTGCGGCGTCTGGCCGCCGGCGACCCGTCAGCGCTGCCCTCCGAAGCCTGCGCCCTGCTGGAGCAGATGGCCGGCTGGGGCTTCACCGAACGCTGGAGGGAGCTGCAACGCGACCTGTGGATCCTGGTGTTCGCCACCCAGCCCGAGCACGCACCCGCACTCCTGCGCGACCAGGCCGGGAGCCTGGCCGACCCCGCCCTGCGGCAACTGTTCCTCGACTACGACCGCGCCCACGACCTGGACACCGACGACCCCCTCCTCGTTGACCTCGCCGACCGGATCGTCCGGGCCACCCGTCTGCGGTACGGCGCGCAGCGGCCGCCCGGCCCGGACGCGGCCTCCGGCATCACGGCCCTCGTCCAAGGCTCGGTCAACGCCTCATCGCCCGCCTGGGAGCAGCTGGACACGCTCATCCGCGCGAAGCTCGGCACCACCTGACCCGAGCCACCGGCCGGCTGCGGCACCGACAGTCCCGGGCCCGTCAAGGATGTGCGAAGAACGCGCCCGTGCCCGTCATCCATGCGTCAACGGCCGTGGCCGGATGCCGTCGCGGAGGTGCAATGGAAGGGTCACGACCAGTCTGAGAAGAGGGAACACCATGGACCGGGGCACTCGGGTCATCGTCGGGGTCTGCGGGACGCTCAGCGGACTCGCCGCCCTCCAGCGCGCGGTGGCCGAGGCCGGCGCCCGCGACGCGGTGCTCGTCCCCGTCTGCGCCTGGGAGCCGACCGAGGCCGACGGCCTGCGGCCGCTCTCCGAGCTGGAGCACGCCGCCTTCCGGCGGCTGGACAGTGCCTTCGAGCAGACCTGCGGCGGCTACCCCGAAGGCCTCCGCATCCACCCCGTCGTCGTCTGCGGCGACGCCGGACGGGCACTGGTCGCCACCGCCGACCGGCCCGATGACGTGCTGGTGGTCGGCACCGGCGGCCACCGCCGCCTCCAGCACGTGCTGCACGGCTCGGTCACCCGCTACTGCAAGACCCACGCCCGCTGCCGCGTGATCGTCGCCTCACCGACCGCCCTGCTGGAGCGCCTCGCGCTGTCGGCCCGCAACGGGGACCCGCTGCCGCTGCTGGCCGGTGACCGCGCCATCGCCGTCCCCGGCGGCACGGCGGCGACACAGCAGTCGAACTGACGGCACGTCGGCGGGCGCGCCACCGCCCCGGGAGGATCTCCCCTCCCGGGGCGGTGGCCTTCGGGCTCCCGGCGCCGGTGGCACGCGGCGCCGGGAAGCTGGTGGGGTCAGCGGCAGGCGCCGCCGCCGTGGTTGGCCTTCTTCTTGCGGCGGGCCTTCTTCTTGCGGGCGCGCTTGGACATGGCCGGTGCCTCCTGGTCGGTCGGGTGGTTCAGGTGTGGTGGACGAGCAGGTCGGCGAGCTTGGTGATCCGCCGCTGGGAGCGGTCCTCGTACACGGCACCCGCCGCGGGGGCGATGTCGCCGCCGTCGTAGTACGCGCCGTTGGCGAGGCGGAAGTCCGGCTGGCAGAGCCGGACCACGGCGGCCGCGCCCTCGGAGGCGGGGGCGCCGACCCGGCCGTAGAGCGGGAGCAGCGCGGTGTCGCACAGGCCGGGGTTGACGCTCACCGAGGTGATGCCGGAGCCCTCGGGGGCCATGTCGCGGGCGGCCATGGACAGGGCCAGCTGGGACTGCGCGTAGGCCGCCACCCGGGAGTAGCGCTTCGCGCGGTTGGGGTCGTTCCAGTTGATCGAGGCGGTGCGGTGCAGCGAGGAGGAGACGTTGACGATCCGCGCGGTGCCGCCGGCCGCCGACAGCGGGCCGCGCAGCAGCCGGGCGAGCAGGTGGGCGGCCAGGAAGTTGACCTGGAGCGAGATTTCGTTGCCGTCGTCGGTGAGGGTGCAGCGCTCGGGGGCCATGGTGGCGGCGTTGTTGACCAGCAGGTCGAGGGTCGGAAAGGCGGCCACGACGGTAGCGGCGAGCACCGCGACCTCGCTTAGGTGGGTGAAGTCGGCGGCGAAGGTGTGGAGTCGGTCGCGGGAGGCACCGGAGGCCACCAGGCGCTCGACGGCGTGCTCGCCCTCGTTGGCGGTGCGGGCGTGCACGATCACGGTGGCGCCCTGGGCGGCCAGCAGCCGGGCGGTCTCCCAACCGATCCCGGAGGAGGCCCCGGTGACCAGGGCGGTGTGGCCGGACAGGGTGGTGCGGGTGGACTGAACTGCGTCGGACATGACCCATCCAAGGGTGAGCGGCAGCTCCGGGGTGCCGGGAGCGCGTCGAACGCGCCCTGCGGGGGCCGGAGTTGCGAGGGGAGGTGCTACGGAATGCCCACCCCGGCCGGCGTGAGCCGCTCGGCCCGGGGCGGGGGAACACGGCGCGGGCGGGCCGAGGCGGCCCGCCCGCGATGCGTCCGGGAACCGGCTCCGGGGAGGGAGGAGCTACCGGGCGTCTGGGACCGCGACAACAGCCAGCGCCCGCGGATGCGGCGGGCGGTCGTGATGGCGTGTCGAGCGGTGCATGACGCCCATTCAAATCCCCCCGGCAGAGCGGTGCAAGCGCCTTCCACCTGCTCTGACGCGTCCTTGACGCTCCATCACTCCACTGCCGCCCGACACCCGGAACCTCTGCTCGGGCGTCGTACGGGCGAACGGACCTACGCCGGCTCGCGGCTCCCCGCCACCGGCACCACGAGCACCGGACAGCGGGCGCGCCTGACACAGTGGGACACCACCGAGGGGCGCAGACCCCACCACCGCGGACCCCCGCCCCCGGCCCCGATGACGAGGAGGTCACCAGGACGGTCGGCCACCTCCACCAGGACTTCGCCAGCCGAACCGCGCACGACCAGGCAGCTGATCGGCACCTGCGGCATCCCGGCGGCGAACGCCTCCCCGACGGCGGCGCGCAGCCGGGCCGCCGCCTCGTCGAGACCCGCCTCGACTGCCGCCCGACCGTGCCCGCCGCCGGAAAGGCCCAGGCCCATCCTCGCCGACGGCCAGGCGAGTACCGCCAGCACCTCCGCACGCCCTGCGGGCGGCCTGCGCCCCGGCCCACCCCAGCGTGGCCACACCCGTCGCCGACGCGCGGACTCCGACCACCACCCGGCCGGGGCGCAGCCCCTCCCCCAGCCCCCTGTGCTCCACCCCGTACCTCCCCCTCCGATCTCCCAGTGCCGGACACCCCTGTCCGGTGGCTCGGTCGGCCGGCTGTTCCACCGGCGGACGCCCTGGTACCCGATCGGACGGCAGTGTCAGTTCGGCGTCAAGGAGCGGGTCCGGGCAATCAACAACGTGTCAGGAACGATCGCCACCCGCACGGTCCGTCCTAGCGTCGAAGATGCCCCGGCCGATCGCGCGCGAGCACGTCCGGCCCTTGCTCCGTCCGCCCGGACGGTCCTGACGGCGCCTCATGAAAGCGGTGTCCACGTGGCAGTCCACCAGCTTCCCCGTCCCCTGTCGGCGGTGTCCTTCCGGCGCGCGCGTGAGGCGTTCCTCGCGCTGCTGACCGCCGTCGTCCACAGGATCGCCGACAGCCCGCTCGACAACAGCGTCTGGCGCGTTCTCGGCGCCCCGGCCCCCGCCCGGCCCGGGTCGGCCGGAGCGGGCACGCCGTCACCGCGCGGCGCGGCGGACTCGGGCCGGGCGGTCGACAGCCCGCTCCGCTGAGGCGGCGGGGGCCGGCCCAGGGTCCACGGGCGGGCCCTCCTGCGGTCCTTCGCCCGACTCGTCGGCGGAGTGTGGACGGCGGCCACCGAAGATGGCCTGCGGAGAGTCCACCCGACAGCCCCTCACCGCCGGCCACCGTGCCCGGCCGGCGACGGAGTGCACGGTCATCAGAAGCGGTCCGGGTACTTGACGGCCAGCACCAGGTAGCCGACCAAAAGGCCGGCCACGATCAGCCCGACAACGTTCTCGACGGTCAACGGGACCTCGCGTTCAAGGGGTTCGGATGTCCGGAGGATCAGCGCCGCGGCGGGGAGCCCCGGGGTGCCCGCGCGGGGGTGGGGGCGTTAGGGGGGGGGGAAAGGGCCGGATGGCACACGGGGGAGGAGTGGGGCGCTTAGAGGGGCGCCCGCACCCGGGGTTAGCCCGGGGGC
>NZ_JBVJLD010000093.1:0-9408 GCF_055584905.1 Kitasatospora sp. NPDC088742
CCACCAAACGGTGAGGCCGGGGATGTCAACATATCTGGCGTTGACTTTTGGCACGCTGTTGAGTTCTCAAGGAACGGTCACTTCCTTCAGGCCGCTTTCCAGCGGGCCCTCCGGGCGCTTCGTTCTTTCGTGTTTCCCAGCCTATCAGACCATTTTCGGCCGTTTTACCGGCTTCATTCGTTCTGAATTCCCGCTGGGAGGGATTCGCCGATTCGAACGGGCACCTTTCGGCGCTCACCGCTTCGTCTTGGCGTTGTCGTAGACGTTAACGTCTGACCGCGACCTTTGTCCAGTCGCTCTCAACCGTTCAAACCTACTCGCGTACTCCGACCGAGTCAACGGTTTTTGTGCGCTGATCATGAGACTACCAGGTCAGAGGGGTCACTCCTGACCACCGGCAGGCGCCGCGCCGGTCACGCGGCGACCGGGTGACGGTCCTCGCGGTCGGTCGCTTCGAGGTCGCCGGACTCGCCGGTGGCTGCGGCTCGGCGGCCGAGGACGAGGGCGTAGAGGAGGAAGAGGACCTCGGCGACGGCGCCGATGGTGATGCGGGCCCAGGTGGGGAGGGGGGACGGGGTGATGAAGGCTTCGAGCAGGCCGCTGATGAACAGGACGACGGTGAGGCCGACGGCCATGCCGATGACGGCGCGGCCCTCCTCGGCCAGGGCGGTGAGGCGGGGGCGGGGGCCGGGGTCGATGACGGTCCAGCCGAGGCGCAGGCCCAGGCCGGCGGCGACGAAGACGGCGGTCAGTTCGAGGAGGCCGTGCGGGAGGAGGAGGCCTAGGAAGAAGTCGAGGCGGCCGGCGGAGGACATCAGGCCGAGGGCGATGCCGAGGTTCATCACGTTGCTGGCCAGGACCCAGAGGACCGGGAGGCCGAGCAGGACGCCGAAGATCAGGCACTGGGCGGCGATCCAGGCGTTGTTGGTCCACACCTGGGCGGCGAAGGAGGTGGCGGGGTGGTCGGAGTAGTAGGTCTCGTACTGGCCGCCCTCCTTGGTCATCTCGTGCAGGCCCTCGGGGGCGATGATCGAGTCGCGGACCTCGGGGTGGGTGGAGACCCACCAGGCGATCAGGGCGGAGAGCAGGATCGAGAGGACCGCGATCGGTATCCACCAGCGGCGGGACCGGTACAGGGCGGCCGGGAAGCTGACGGCGAAGTACCGGCCGGCGTCGCGCCAGGAGGAGGAGCGGCGGCCGGTGACGGCGCTGCGGGCGCGGGCCACCAGGGTGGTGAGGCGGCCGACCAGGGTGGGGTCGGGGGCGGTGGACTGGACCTGGGCCAGGTGGCTGGTGGCGCGCTGGTAGAGGGTGACGAGTTCGTCGGCCTCTTCTCCGGTGAGGCGGCGGCGCTTGCTCAGGGCCTCCAGCCGGTGCCACTCCGCCTGGTGGGCGGCGACGAAGACGTCCAGGTCCATGGGGAGGCTCTCCTGCTGGGCGGCGGGTGGTCGGGCGGGTCGGGGCTCAGCATGCCAGAGGGGTGGGCCGCCCTTCCTGTGGGTTCCGGCGGGCCGTATGTTGGCGGACTGTTGGCGGAGCGGCAGTGGGAACGGGCGGGGGACGGCAGTGAGCGAACTGGTCACGGGCGAGGCGGTGGTGCTCGGGCTGCGGTCCGCCAAGCTGCCGAGCCGGATGCTGGCGATCGGGCTGGACCTGTTCGCCCAGTTGCTGCTGATGATCGCGCTGCTGTTCGCGTCGGCGTTCATGGTCAGTGAGGTGGACGACGCGGCCGGTGCCGCGATCGGGCTCGGGCTCATGGTGTTCTGCCTGGTGATCCTGCCGGTGCTGGTGGAGACGCTCTCCCGGGGGCGCTCGCTGGGGAAGCTGGCGCTCGGGCTGCGGGTGGTGCGGACGGACGGCGGGCCGGTGCGGTTCCGGCACTCGCTGGTGCGCGGGCTGGTCGGGTTCGTCGAGCTGCCGATGCTGATGGGGGTGCCGGCGCTGATCTGCTCGATGGTCTCGCCGGAGGGGCGTCGGCTCGGCGACGTGTTCGCGGGGACGCTGGTGGTCCGGGAGCGGGTGCCGGGTGCGGGCGGGGGACGGGACGCGCTGCCGCCGGTGCCGCCGGAGCTGCTGGCGGGGATCGGCAGCGGGCTGGTCTCGCTCGACCTGTCGGCGGTGCCGGACCCGCTCTGGCTGGCGATCCGTCAGTACCTGAGCCGGATCGGGCAGTTGGACCCGGCGGTTGGCTTCGGGATGGCGCAGCGGCTGGCCGGGGACCTGGTGGCGTACACCGGGCAGGCGGCGCCGCAGGGCGTGCATCCGGCGCAGTACCTCGGGGCGGTGCTGGTGGAGCGTCAGCGCCGGGACTGGGAGCGGTCGACGGCCGCGCAGGCGCAGTACGGGCAGCCGGTGGTGCAGCACCCGCCGGCGCAGCACGGGCAGCAGGCGCAGGGCTGGCAGCCGGTGCAGGGCGGGCAGCCGGTGCGGCAGCCGTTGGAGCGGGCTCGGCGGTACGAGGCCCCGGTCGCTCCTCCCCCGGTGGCTCCGGCGCCCGCCGCGCCCCCGGTGCAGGCGCCCGTGCAGGCACAGGTGCAGGCGGGTCCTGCGGCTGAGGATGGGTTCGCTCCGCCCGCCTAGGGCGTGTACTCGGTGGGCCACTGGTTGGGCGGGGACTCGAGCTCTTCGAGGTCGATGCCCGGGGCGTCCAGGACGACGTCGCCGGCCAGGTGGACGACCTGCTGTTCGCCGGTCTCCAGGTCGGCCACCTGGTAGCGCTCGACCCGGAGGGGGCCGGTGTCGGTGAGGTGGGTGTCGACGGCTTCGAGGAGCCAGCCCTGGTCGAAGGTGCGGGGGGCCAGGACCGGGTCGGTGAACGAGACCAGGCGCAGGCGGGCCGAGGCCCCGGGCTCCAGGCGGAGCAGCCGGGCGGTGGCGATCAGGAAGGCCGGGGAGGATCCGGCGAAGGTGTGGGCCCGGTCGTGGCCCTCGGCGGCGTCGGTGCCGGAGCCGTCGGCGGCGGTGCGGACCCAGCTGACGCCGTCGAGCGCGCCGCCGCGGACCTGCCAGCCGCCGGAGCGGAGTTCGAGGCGGAGCGGGCGGTTGCGGGAGTCGAGGGTGAGGTCCGCGGTGCGGAGCACGGCACCCTCGGGGGCGTAGGTCTTGGAGACGTAGCGCCAGCCGGCCGGGCCGGGGGCGCAGCTGAAGCGTTCCTCGCCGAGCGGGGTGCCGTCGTGCGGGTCGGTGAGTGAGTAGCGGCCGTTCGGCATGGGGGAAGCCTACGTGCAACCTTTCCGGAGCCCGGCCGCATCAGGGGGTTGACGGTGCGACGGGCACCGTCGGACGGGAAGAGGTGGGGCGATGGCGGCGCAGTCGCGCGACGCCGGGTTCACCGAGTACGTGGCTTCGAGGTCGGGGTGGCTGCGCAAGGTGGCATACCTGCTCTGTGCGGACTGGCACCGGGCGGACGATCTGGTGCAGGAGAGCATCACCAAGCTGTACGTGCACTGGGCGAAGGCCCAGCGGGCCGAGAACCTGGACGGCTACGCCCGGACGGTGCTGGTGAACACCTTCCTGGCCGAGCAGCGCACGGCGTGGTGGAGGCGGACCTCGCGGAGCGGGGCGGTGCCGGAGGGAGCCTGGCCGGCGGGCGGGGATCCTGACGCCTCGTTGGACCTGCGGCGGGCCCTGGCCGCGCTGCCGCCCAGGCAGCGGGCCGCGGTGGTGCTGCGCTACTACTGCGACCTGACGGTGGACCAGACCGCGGATGAGCTCGGGTGTTCGGCCGGAAACGTCAAGAGCCAGACCTCGCGCGGACTCGACGCGCTGAGGCGGACGCTCGGGGCCGGCCCCTTCGGTGCACCGGGAGGAGTGGCGTGATGAGCGGTGAGGAGCAGTTGGCTACGCGGCTGGCGGAGCTGGCGGAGGCGCCGGCCCCGGAGACGGTGGTGAACGTGGACCTGGCCCGGACGGTGGGGCGCAGGCGGCTGCGGCGTCGGCGGGTGGCCGGGGCGGCGGCGGGGGCGGCGGTCCTGGTGGTGGCCGGTCTGCTGGGGAGCGGGCTGCGCGGCGGGGGCGACGGGGCTCCGCTGCCGGCGGTCAGCCCGACCGTGCGGCCGGGCTCGCTGGTCTCGGACGTGCGGTTCGGCTGGCTGCCGGACGACGCGACGGGGAACCGCGGGTTCCGGGTCGAGGGCGGCCGGGCGGTCGCGACGGCCACGATGGGCGAGAACCCGCGCCCGACCTACTCGGTGCTGCTGACCCCAGAGGGGTCCGCACCGGGGGACCGGCTCGGGAGCCACTCCGGCGTGCCGCTGGAGGTGCGGGACGCCCCGAAGGTGAACGGCCGTCCGGCGTCCTGGCTCCACCTGGAGAGCTTCACCGGTTCGACGGAGCGGACCTACCTGATCCGCTGGCAGGTACCGGGCGGGCGGTGGGCCGAGCTGACCGCGGAGAACCTACCGGACACGCCGGAGTCGGAGCGGACGGTGCTGAAGGTCGCCTCGGGCGTGGTCTTCGGGGCGGCGGAGGTCCCGCTGCCGGTGCGCTTCGGCGAGGTCGGCGGCCCGGTCCGGCCCCTCGACGCGGAGCTGACCCGGTATTCGGGCCTCTACGCGGGGACCTGGTCGCTGGGCGTGAAGGCCGAGGTCGGCGGACGGGTGATGTGGGTGGAGGTACGGCGGAGCCTGCCGCGGCCGAGCCCGTCACCGGTGGTCCCGGGTTCGCGGGACGACGTGCCCAGCGGTCCGATCCTGCCGTACAACGCCGAGTGCCGGGTGGAGGGGGAGTACGTGGTCTGCGCCGCCGTCGCGGGGGTCATGGAGCCGTCCGACGCGGACCGGGCGTACTCCCGGACGGTGCTGGGCGGGATCGAGGCGGACCGCAGCTTCCGATAGCGGATACGCCCGTGCGGCCGGTGCCACGGGGGCACCGGCCGCACGGCCGTTCAGCGCTGACGCGGGATCAGTAGCGGTACTGCTCCGGCTTGTACGGGCCCTCGACCGGGACGCCGATGTAGTCGGCCTGCTCGGAGGTGAGGGTGGTGAGCTTGACGCCGAGGGCGTCGAGGTGGAGGCGGGCGACCTTCTCGTCCAGGTGCTTGGGCAGGACGTAGACGCCGACCGGGTACTGCGAGGTCTTGGTGAAGAGCTCGATCTGCGCGATGGTCTGGTTCGCGAAGGAGTTCGACATCACGAAGGACGGGTGGCCGGTCGCGTTGCCGAGGTTCAGCAGACGGCCCTCGGACAGCATGATGATGGTGTGGCCGTCCGCGAAACGCCACTCGTGGACCTGCGGCTTGACCTCGGTCTTCACGATGCCGGGGAGCTTCGAGAGACCGGCGATGTCGATCTCGTTGTCGAAGTGGCCGATGTTGCCGACGATCGCCTGGTGCTTCATCTGCTCCATGTGCTTGGCAAGGATGATGTCCTTGTTGCCCGTGGTGGTGATGAAGATGTCGGCGATCGAGACGACCTCCTCCAGGGTGGTGACCTGGTAGCCGTCCATCGCGGCCTGGAGGGCGCAGATCGGGTCGATCTCGGTGACGATGACCCGGGCGCCCTGGCCGCGGAGCGACTCGGCGCAGCCCTTGCCGACGTCGCCGTAGCCGGCGACGACCGCGACCTTGCCGCCGATCAGGACGTCGGTGGCGCGGTTGATGCCGTCGATCAGGGAGTGGCGGCAGCCGTACTTGTTGTCGAACTTCGACTTGGTGACGGCGTCGTTGACGTTGATGGCCGGGAACAGCAGCTTGCCGTCGCGGTGCATCTCGTACAGGCGGTGCACGCCGGTGGTGGTCTCCTCGGTGACGCCCTTGATGGTGGCCGCCATCTCGGTCCACTTGGAGGGGGCGTCCTTGAGGGTGCGGTTGAGCACCTCGAGGATCAGGCGGTACTCCTCGTTGTCCGCGGTGGACGGGTCCGGGGCCTCGCCGGCCTTCTCGAACTCGACGCCCTTGTGGATCAGGAGGGTGGCGTCACCGCCGTCGTCCAGGATCATGTTCGGGGTCTGGCCGTTCGGCCAGGTGAGCGCCTGCTCGGTGCACCACCAGTACTCCTCCAGCGTCTCGCCCTTCCAGGCGAAGACCGGGACGCCCTGCGGGTCCTCGGCGGTGCCGTTCGGGCCGACCGCGATGGCGGCGGCCGCGTGGTCCTGGGTGGAGAAGATGTTGCAGGAGCACCAGCGGACCTCGGCACCGAGGGCGGTGAGGGTCTCGATCAGCACGGCGGTCTGCACGGTCATGTGCAGCGAGCCGGTGATGCGGGCGCCGGCCAGCGGCTGCGTGGCGGCGTACTCCCGGCGGATCGACATCAGACCGGGCATCTCGTGCTCGGCGAGCTGGATCTCCTTGCGGCCGAACGGGGCCAGGGAGAGGTCGGCGACCTTGAAGTCGGACATGTCTGCGTGCTCCTCGCGGGTGCGGGTCGTTTACGGGTGTGCTGAGCGGCGGGGCGCCCGACGGGACACGGGGCTCCGCTGCTTCGGCACAATCCGTCGGAGGACCTCTCTCCCTCGACCGGACCGCCCGGCTCTGCCGGTGGCGCCGATCGACCGCCATCAGCAGCGACGATTTGGCTCTGCTGACGAATCTACACCGGCGGAGTGATCGCACGGGATTCGTTCGAGCGGATTCGGCCGTTCCCGGGACGCGGTGCTGACGGTGCGTCAGTGCGACGGGCCGCCCGGGGTGGCCTCGCGGTCGGGGCCGGCGGCCTCCTTCTCGGCGGAGTAGATGTCCGGCTCGAGGTAGATGACGCGGGCGATCGGGACGGCCTTGCGGACCCGGGCCTCGGCCAGGTCGATGGCCTGTGCCACCTGGGCGGCGCTGTCCTCGGCGTTGACGCCGATCTTGGCCGCGACCAGCAGTTCCTCGGGGCCGAGGTGCAGGGTGCGCATGTGGATGATGCGGGTGACCGAATCGTGGTCCACCAGGGCGGCGCGGATCTTGGCGACCTCGGTCTTGTCGGCGGACTCGCCGATCAGCAGCGAGCGGGTCTCCAGGGCCAGCACCACGGCGATCGCGATCAGCAGCACGCCGATGGAGAGGGTGCCGATGCCGTCCCAGACGCCGTCACCGGTGATCACGGTGAGCCCGACGCCGAACAGGGCGAGCACCAGGCCGATCAGCGCGCCGAAGTCCTCCAGCAGCACCACCGGCAGCTCCGGGGCCTTGGCCCGGCGGATGTACTCGATCCAGCCGAGCGCGCCCTTGGACTTCTTGCCCTCGCTGATCGCGGTGTAGAAGGACCAGCTCTCCGCGGCGATCGCGAAGACCAGCACGCCGACGGCCCAGTACCAGCCGTCCAGCTCGTGCGGGTGGCGGATCTTCGACACGCCCTCGTAGACGGCGAACAGGCCACCGACCGCGAACAGCACGATGGAGACCACGAAGGCGTAGATGTACCGCTCGCGGCCGTAGCCGAAGGGGTGTTCCTCGTCCGCCTCGCGCGCCGCCCGCTTGCTGCCGACCAGCAGCAGCACCTGGTTGCCGGAGTCGGCGACGGAGTGCACGCCCTCGGCCAGCATCGAGGAGGAGCCGGTGAAGGCGAAGGCGGTGAACTTGCTCACCGCGATCGCCAGGTTCGCGGACAGTGCCGCGACCAGGGCCTTCGTACCGCCTTCGGTGCTCATGCTGGGATGGGGTCCCTCCGACTGGGCCGGTACCCCTGCACCGGCCGACGCTCAGCTCTGTCGAGCGCACACAGTATCCCGATCGGGCGGGGGAGCTGAGGCGCGGTCAGCAGGTGGGCGGGCGCGTCGCGTTCACTGCTGGGTGGCGGCGAGGCCGAGGTAGACGGCGGCGAAGTCGGTGAGGGCGGTCAGTTCGGCGAGGGCGTGCAGCGGGTCGGCGAGCACGGTGCGGTACTCGGTGAAGCGGACGCCGTGCGACTCGGCCAGGCGGTGGGCGCGGCGGACCGGGTGGCTGGGCTCGGCGAAGCCGTTCTCCTCCTCCTCGGCCGGATCGGCGGCGCGTCCCGGGGTCTGACGGAGCAGCAGCACCTGGAGCAGCAGCGGGTCCTGCTCCTCGACCCGGTCGCGGAAGAAGTCGTCGGGGTCGGCCCCGGAGCCGAACTGGCCGACGAACATGCCCCGGTGGGCGGTGAGCACCTGCGGCAGCGCCCCGGGCAGCGCGGGGCGCCCGGCCCGGTCGGCCAGCATGGCGGCGAACCGCCCGGCCACGGCGGCGGCCACCGGGCCGTCGGTCCACAGCAGCGGGACGGTGCCGGAGAGTTGGGCGGCCAGGTCCTTGGCCGGATTGCTGTACGCGGCGGCGTCCGGGCGGCAGCGAACGGCCACCTCGTCCAGCCGGTCGGCGACGCCCTGGAGCGAGCCGGCCGGGAGCTGGGTGACGCCGAGCTTCTCGGTGAGGGCCAGCAGCGGGAGCAGCATGGCCCAGAGCGCGCCCGGGTCGAGGGCGGGCAGGTCGGGCTCCTCGGCCTCGTGGTCATCCTCGACGGTGGTCGGCACGTACGGCAGCGGCAGGCCGCGGACCTGGCGGGCGGCCTCGGTCAGCGGGCTCTCCGACGGGGCGATCACCACCACCGTGCAGCCGCGCGCGTACGCCTGCTCGGCCAGGCCGACCAGGCCCTCCTCGCGGCCGTCGGCGGAGGCGATCACCAGCAGGTCGAGCGGGCCGACCCAGCCGGGCAGCTGCCAGCGCAGGCCGGCGGTGAACGGCGGAGCGGCCACGGTCCGGTCGCGCGGGGCGGGCTCGGCGTCGACCGGCGGGAGCGGGAGCACCTGGGTGGACTCGACCGCGAGCGCGGCCAGCGCCGGGCCGACGGCGAGGGCGCTGCCGTAGCCGGCCACCAGCAGGGAGCGCGGGCGGCCGTCGGGGCGCAGCACCGCGATCCCGGCCTCGTCGGCCAGTCGCAGGGCGTTGCGGACCCGGGCCCCGGCGCCGGCCAGCGCGAGCAGCGCGTGGTCGCGGTCGGCGCGCTGGAGGGCGGCCGGGTCGTCGAGCAGGACGTCGTCGATCATGCGGCTGGCCTCCGGCCTCGCGCTGGACGGACGGTGGGGTCGGTCGGGAGGTACGGGGTGCGCCCGGGAGCGGGCGCAGGGGTGCCCGGGCGGCGCCGGGCGGGACTGACGGGGCGTCAGGAGGGGCGGCGGGCCTCGTCCACCAGGAGCACCGGGATGCCGTCGCGGACCGGGTAGACCAGGCCGCAGGTCTTACCGGTGCAGCGCAGCTCGTGCGCCTCGCCCTGGGTCTGCTCCTCAAGGGCCGAGTGGCACTCCGGGCAGACCAGGATCTCCAGCAGGAAGGACGGCAGGTTGCTCATGGGGTGTCAGGCTCCTGGATGCGGTGGGGTACGGCGCCGGTACAGCGGTGCCCCGGCCGGTGGCAACCTTACCGGCCGGGGCTGGCGCTGGTGGTGTCAGGCGCGGACGATGCCCAGGACGGTGTCGCGGATCTGGGTCATGGTCGGCTCGTCCTTGGCCTCGACGTTCAGGCGCAGCAGCGGTTCG
>NZ_JBVJLD010000094.1:0-9126 GCF_055584905.1 Kitasatospora sp. NPDC088742
GGCGACTTCGTGCCGTTCCGCCCGAGCCCGCCGCAGGCGGCTTCGTGCCGTTCCGCCCGAGCCCGCCGCAGGCGGCTTCGTGCCGTTCCGCCCGAGCCCGCCGCAGGCGGCTTCGTGCCGTTCCGCCCGAGCCCGCCGCAGGCGCGGGGCGGGGGTGTCGGTGGGGTGCGGGAGAATGGGCGGCATGAGTCTGTTCCGGGACGACGGCATCGTCCTCCGTACCCAGAAGCTGGGCGAGGCCGACCGGATCATCACGTTGTTGACGCGTCAGCACGGGAAGGTCCGGGCGGTGGCTCGGGGGATTCGGAAGACGAAGTCGAAGTTCGGGGCGCGGCTGGAGCCGTTCTCGCACGTGGACGTGCAGTTCTTCAGCCGTGGGTCGGATCTGATCGGCCGTGGGCTGCCGCTCTGCACCCAGGTGGAGACCATCGCCCCGTACGGCGGGCGGATCGTCACCGACTACTCCCGCTACACCGCCGGCACCGCGATGCTGGAGACCGCCGAGCGCTTCGCCGAGAACGAGGGCCAGCCCGCCGTGCAGCAGTACCTGCTGCTGGTCGGCGCCCTGCGGACGCTCGCCTCGGGGGAGCACGAGCCCCACCTGGTGCTGGACGCGTTCCTGCTCCGCTCCCTGGCCGTCAACGGCTACGGCGCCAGCTTCACCGACTGCGCTAAGTGCGGACTCCCCGGCCCCAACAGGTTCTTCTCGCTGCAGGCGGGCGGGGTGCTCTGCGGTGACTGCCGCGTGCCGGGAAGTGCCGTACCCTCCCCTGAGACACTGGTACTGCTCGGCGCGCTGCTGTCAGGGGACTGGCAGACGGCGGACAACAGTGAGCCGAGGTACTGGCGGGAGGGCAGCGGTCTGGTCGCCGCGTACCTCCAGTGGCACCTGGAGCGGGGAATCCGCTCGATGAGATACGTGGAGAAGTGAGCATGGCAGCGCGACGGCTCTTCGGCAGCAAGCAGCGTGAGTACCTCCCGCCGACCCCTCACCCGAGCGGCGCCGTGCCGCCGAAGCTCCCGGGCGAGCTGGTGCCGGCCCACGTCGCGATCGTGATGGACGGGAACGGCCGCTGGGCCAAGGAGCGCGGGCTGCCGCGGACCGAGGGGCACAAGGTCGGCGAGTCGGTGGTGCTGGACGTGCTCAAGGGCGCGATCGAGCTGGGCGTGAAGAACGTCTCGCTGTACGCCTTCTCCACCGAGAACTGGAAGCGCTCCCCGGACGAGGTGAAGTTCCTGATGAACTTCAACCGGGACGTGATCCGCCGCCGCCGGGACGAGATGAGCGAGATGGGCGTCCGGATCCGCTGGGCCGGGCGGATGCCGAAGCTGTGGAAGAGCGTCGTCCAGGAGCTCCAGGTCGCGGAGGAGATGACCAAGGAGAACGACGCCGTCACCCTCTACATGTGCGTCAACTACGGCGGCCGGGCCGAGGTCGCCGACGCGGCCGCCGCCATCGGCCGGGACGTCGCCGCGGGGAAGCTCGACCCGTCGAAGATCAACGAGAAGACCCTCGCCAAGTACATGTACCACCCGGACATGCCGGACGTGGACCTCTTCCTGCGCCCCAGCGGGGAGCAGCGCACCTCCAACTTCCTGCTCTGGCAGAGCGCCTACGCCGAGCTGGTGTTCCAGGACGTGCTCTGGCCGGACTTCGACCGCCGCGACCTGTGGCGCGCCTGCGAGCAGTACGCGATGCGCGACCGCCGCTTCGGCGGCGCGCTGCCCAACGAGCTCGCCGCCGAGGTCCCGCCGCAGCGCTGACGGACCGGCAGACGCCGAGAGGGCCCGTACGGATCACGTCCGTACGGGCCCTCTCCGCGTCTGGCGCTCCGTCAGGCGGTGGCCTTGGCGGCGCAGCTGGCGCAGGTGCCGAAGATCTCCAGGGTGTGCGCGATGTCGCTGTACCCGTGCTCGGCCGCGATCGAGTTGGCCCAGCGCTCGACGGCGGGGCCCTCCACCTCGACGGTGGAGCCGCAGGAGCGGCAGACCAGGTGGTGGTGGTGTCCGCTGCTGCAGCGGCGGTAGACCGCCTCGCCGTCGGCGGTGCGCAGCACGTCCACCTCGCCGGCGTCGGCCAGCGACTGGAGGGTGCGGTAGACGGTGGTGAGCCCGACCGAGTCGCCCCGGTGCTTGAGGAGGTCGTGCAGCTCCTGGGCGCTGCGGAAGTCCTCGACCTCGTCCAGGGCAGCCCAGACGGCGGCTCGCTGCCGGGTCGATCGGGCGCGCGACGGGCCTGCGGTGGTCACCGTGGGTCCTCCAGGGAGTGTGGGCGTCTGGCACCTCATTGTGCCAGTCCCCGACTGGTGACCGAATCCTCGGTGCGGGACTCCTCGGGCTGGTGGGTCTCCTGGGGCTGGTGGGGGTCGGAGGGGCGGGCCTGACCGGGCAGCCTGACCTCGCAGACCTCGGGCCCGGTGTCCGGGGCGGCCCGGTGGCGGCGCCGGGCCAGCGGTGCGGCCAGTGCGCTGAAGACCGCGAAGACCACGATGGCCAGCAGCACGATGGCCGGGCCGGAGGGCAGGTCGGCCTCGTAGGAGCCGGCCACGCCGGCCACCGCGACGGCCACGCCGACGCCGATCGAGGCGGCCTGGGTCATCGCGAACGAGCGGGTGAGCTGCTGCGCGGCGACCACCGGGACGACCATCAGCGCGGAGACCAGCAGCAGGCCGACCACCCGCATCGCCACCGTGACGGTGACGGCGGCCATCACCGCGAGCAGCAGGTTGAGCGCCCGCACCGGCAGGCCGGTGACCCGGGCGAACTCCTCGTCCTGGCAGATCGCGAAGAGCTGGCGGCGCAGGCCGATGGTGACCGCGATCACCACCGCGCCCAGCGCGGTGATGGTGAGCAGGTCGGTGGGGGAGACGGTGAGGATGGAGCCCCAGAGGTAGCTCTCCAGGCTGCCGTTCCCGGACTGCGAGCTCTTGCTGACCAGCAGCTTGCCGCAGGCCATGCCGCCGTAGAAGAGCATCGCCAGCGCGATGTCGCCGCGCTGGTTGCCGCGCGAGCGGACCACCTCCATGACCACGGCGCCGAGCACGCAGACCAGCACGGCCATCCAGACCGGGCTGGTCTGGAAGAAGAAGCCGAGGCCGACTCCGGTGAGCGCGACGTGGCCCATGCCGTCGCCCATCAGCGCCTGCCGCCGCTGCACCAGGTAGATGCCGACGGCGGGGGCGGTGATGCCGACCAGCACGGCGGCGATCAGCGCGCGCTGCATGAAGTCGTAGCTGAGCATCTCGGTCATGTGAGCAGTCCAGGGGTCGTCAGGTGCGCGTCCTCGTGCGGATGGACGTGATCGTGGCCGGGGAGCGCGTGCTGTCCGGTGCTGGGGATCGGCGGGCCGTCGTAGGAGACGCAGCCGTCGCGGAGCACCACCGTGCGGTCGATCAGCGGCTCCAGCGGGCCGAGTTCGTGCAGCACCAGCAGCACGGAGGCGCCGCGTTCGACCTCGGTGCGCAGGGTGTCGGCGAGCACCTGCTGGCTCTCCAGGTCCACCCCGGCCATCGGCTCGTCCATGATGAGGAGTTCGGGCGTGCCGACCAGCGCGCGGGCGATCAGCACCCGCTGGTGCTGGCCGCCGGAGAGCCCGGCCACGCCGTCGCCGGCCCGGTCCGTCATCCCGACGGCGGCCAGCGCGCGGTCGACCGCCTCCCGGTCCCGGCGGCGGAACGGCAGCAGCCCGTGCTTGGGCAGCCGCCCGGTGGAGACCACCTCGCGGACGGTGGCGGGCACCCCGCTGGCGGCGGTGGTGCGCTGCGGCACGTAGCCGATCCGGTGCCAGTCGCGGAAGCCGGCGAACGGGGTGCCGAACAGCTCCAGGGAGCCCCGCTCCAGCGGGACGGCGCCGATCACCGACTTGACGGTGGTGGACTTGCCGGAGCCGTTGGCCCCGAGCAGCGCGACCACCTCGCCGGGCCGGACGTCGAGGTCCACCCCGCGCAGGACGGGGCGGCCGCCGAGCGAGGCGACGGCGTCGCGCAGGCGCACTGAACTCATGGTGATGCGGTGTCCCGTCAGCTCTGGATGCCGAAGGCGGCCTGGAGGTTGTGCAGGTTCTGCTTCATGACGGAGAGGTAGTTCTCCTTGGAGGGGTCCTTGATGCCCTCCAGCGGGTCGAGCACGGCGGTCTTCAGGCCCAGGTCCTTGGCGACCGTCTCGGCCAGCTTGGGGCTGACCAGGGTCTCGAAGAAGATGGTGGAGACGCCGTGCTCCTTGGCCTCCCGCTGGATCTCGGCGAGCTTGGCCGGGGTCGGCTCGGACTCCGGGTCCACGCCGTTGATGGCCAGCTGGTTGATCCCGTAGGCGTCGGCGAGGTAGCCGAAGGCGGCGTGGCTGGTGACGAAGGACTTCCCCTTGGCGTCCTTCAGGCCGTCCTTGAACTCCTTGTCCAACGCGGCGAGTTCGGCCACCACCCGGTCGGTGTTGGTCTGGTAGTCGGCGGCGTGGGACGGGTCGGCCTTGGCCAGCTCGGCGCCGACGTTCTTGGCCACGGCGGCGTAGCGGTTCGGGTCGAGCCAGATGTGCGGGTCGCCGGCCGCGCCGGAGTGGTCGTGCCCGTCGTCCTCGGCGTGGCCCTCGGGGAGGTGGTGGCCGGTCAGCGGGGAGGCGGCGGTGGCGTCGACCACGTGCTTGGAGTCGCTCTGCGCCACGGCCTTGTCCACGGTGGGCTGCAAGCCCTTGAGGTAGAGGACGGCGTCGGCGCCCTTCACCTTGGCGACCTGCTTGGCCGTCAGCTCCAGGTCGTGCGGCTCGACGCCGGCGGCGGTGAGGTCGGTCACCTTCACGTGCTGCCCACCGATCTGCTCGGCGAGGTACTGCATCGGGTAGAACGACGCGACCACGTCGAGCTTGCCCTTGCCGTCCTCGGCACTGCTGGCTCCGCCGCAGGCGGAGAGGAGGAGGGCCGCGGTGGCTGCGGTGGCGGTCAGGGCTATCGAGGTGGTCCGGCGGCGCGACTTCATGACAACCATTCTCAACTTAGGTGGAAATGATTGTCAACTCACTCAACTGTCCGACCGTCCGATGGTCCGTTCGACACACGGTGTGCGGGCGAATACCGATTTGAACCGTCCATGGGGCCGCCCGGTAACCTCTGCTGGTATTCGGGTACGTGCAACCAGCCGTGCCCTGACCGTGCCGTCACGCCCGTGGCGTCGTACTGAAGAGAGCACTGTGGCCGCCGACAAGATCGACACGATCGTCAGCCTGAGCAAGCGCCGAGGCTTCGTCTACCCCTGCAGCGAGATCTACGGCGGTACCCGTGCCGCCTGGGACTACGGGCCGCTGGGCGTGGAGCTCAAGGAGAACATCAAGCGCCAGTGGTGGCGTTCGATGGTCACCGCTCGGGAGGACGTCGTCGGTCTCGACTCGTCGGTGATCCTGGCCCGCGAGGTCTGGGAGGCCTCGGGCCACGTCGCCACCTTCAACGACCCGCTGACCGAGTGCCTCTCCTGCCACAAGCGCTACCGCGCGGACCACCTGGAGGAGGCCTACGAGGCCAAGCACAACAAGCTCCCGGCCAACGGCCTGGCCGACATCAACTGTCCGAACTGCGGCAACAAGGGCGGCTTCACCGAGCCCAAGGAGTTCTCGGGCATGCTGAAGACGCACCTCGGTGTCACCGAGGACGCGTCCGGCCTGGCCTACCTGCGCCCGGAGACCGCGCAGGGCATCTTCACCAACTTCAGCCAGGTGCAGGTGACTTCGCGCAAGAAGCCGCCGTTCGGCATCGCCCAGGTCGGCAAGAGCTTCCGCAACGAGATCACCCCGGGCAACTTCATCTTCCGGACCCGCGAGTTCGAGCAGATGGAGATGGAGTTCTTCGTCAAGCCGGGCGAGGACGAGACCTGGCACGAGTACTGGCTGCAGCAGCGCTGGGATTGGTACGTCGGCCTCGGCCTGCGCACCGAGAACATGCGCTTCTTCGAGCACCCGAAGGAGAAGCTCTCCCACTACGCCAAGCGCACGGTGGACATCGAGTACCGCTTCAACTTCGGCGGCAACGAGTTCTCCGAGCTGGAGGGCGTGGCCAACCGCACCGACTACGACCTCACCGTGCACAGCGAGGCCTCCGGCAAGGACCTGCGCTACTACGACCAGGAGGCGAACGAGCGGTACTTCCCGTTCGTCATCGAGCCGGCAGCCGGTCTGAACCGCGCCATGCTGGCCTTCCTGATCGACGCCTACTTCGAGGACGAGGCGCCGAACGCCAAGGGCGTCATGGAGAAGCGCGTCGGCATGCGGCTCGACCCGCGGCTGGCCCCGGTCAAGGTCGCGGTGCTCCCGCTCTCCCGCAACGCCGACCTCTCGCCGAAGGCGCGCGGCCTGGCCGCCGACCTGCGCACCGCGTGGAACGTCGAGTTCGACGACGCCGGCGCGATCGGCAAGCGCTACCGCCGCCAGGACGAGATCGGCACGCCGTTCTGCGTCACCGTCGACTTCGACACCCTCGAGGACAACGCGGTGACCATCCGCGAGCGTGACACCATGGCGCAGGAGCGCGTCTCGCTCGACCAGGTGAAGTCCTACCTGGGCGCCCGTCTGATCGGCTGCTGACGCACCGTCTGCCCGGGAACGGCCCCGTCGCCCTTGAGGGTGGCGGGGCCGTTCTCCGTCTCGGTGCGGAGACTCTCAGTGCAGCGGCAGGGCGAGCGCGCGCAGGGCGGCCACCGCGGCGCGGCGGCGGGGCTCGTCGAGGGCGGCGACCGCGGCGAGCAGGGCCCGGTAGCGCGGCGGGGAGGCGGTCAGTGCGGCGGCGTACTCGGCCAGGTCGGCGGGGGAGCGCAGCCGGGCCGCCTGGGTGGAGAGCTCGGCGGCCAGCGGCTCGTCCAACTCCAGGGCGGTGGCGGCCAGTTCGCCGGAGCGGCGGCCGGCGGCCTGGTGCAGCAGGCGGTGGGCGTCCTCGGACCGTCCGGCGGCGCGCAGCGCGATGGCCAGGGCGGCCAGTTCGGCGGGGGCGGCGGAGGCGCGTTCCCAGAGCAGGGTGAGCCCGTCGCCGGACAGCCCGTGGCGTTCCAAGGCGGCCAGCAGGGCCGGGAGTTGGGCATTGGCGTGGCCCCAGAGGGCATGGAAGAGGCCGGCCGCCGCCTCGGCCAGCCCGGCCCGGCGCAGCCCGGCCAGGGTGGCCGCCGCCTGCTCGGGGCTGCCGTGCACGGTGGCCCGGGCCAGATAGCCGGCGGCGCCGGCCGGGCCCTGGGTGTGCAGCAGTACGGCCAGCCGGGTCACGTCCTCCGGGGCCAGCAGGACGGCCGCCTGGGCGGTGACGGCGGCGGACTCCTGGGCCGCACCGCCCTGGTGCAGGGCGGTGATCCGGCCCGCCAGCGCGACCAGTTCGGGGCCGGTGCGCTGCGGTGGGGTCAAGGGTGCTGCCTGGTACGGCGGTTGGGGCTCGGGTGACCGGGGCTGCTCGGCGGCGGGCGCGCCAGCGAACCGGGCGCCGCGGGGGGTGGTGGTGGCGGGCGCCGGGGCGGGTGGAGCCTCGTCCTCCTGGTAGGCCCCGCCGAACCGTGCCCCGGTCGGCCGCCGCCGCGACTGCGCTCCGCTCACCGTCTTCGGTCCCCTCGGCTCGTCCGTGAACCGTCATCCTCCCTGCCGTACAAGGCAGTTGTGTTACGGCGGTGAGTCGGGCCGGTTTTCAGTCGGTGAGCCGGTGGCCGGGAGGGGCCGGAGGTCGAGGCCGGGCCGGGGACGGCGGCCCGGCCTCGCGGGGTGGTCAGGCGCCGAGCAGCAGGGCGGCGTCGACCACGCGGTGGGAGAAGCCCGTCTCGTTGTCGTACCAGCCGAAGATCTTCACCTGGCGGCCGTCCTCGCTGACGGTGGTCAGGCCGGCGTCGAAGATGACGGAGGCCGGGTCGCCGACGATGTCGCTGGAGACCAGCGGCGCCTCGCTGTACCGGAGAATACCGGCCAGCGAGCCCTCGGTGGCGGCCTTGGCGAAGGCGGCGTTGATCTCCTCGACCGTGGTCGGGCGCTCCACCCGGGCGGTCAGGTCGGTGATCGAGCCGACCGGGATCGGGACGCGCAGCGAGGTGCCGCCGAGCTTGCCCTGGAGCTCCGGCAGGACCAGGCCGATGGCCTTGGCCGCACCGGTGGAGGTCGGGACGATGTTGGTGGCGGCGGCGCGGGCGCGGCGGGCGTCCTTGTGCGGGCCGTCCTGGAGGTTCTGGTCCTGGGTGTAGGCGTGCACGGTGGTCATCAGGCCGTGCTCGATGCCCAGCGCCTCGTTCAGCACCTTGGCCAGCGGGGCCAGGCAGTTGGTGGTGCAGGAGGCGTTGGAGACGATGTGGTGGACCTCGGGGTCGTACTTGTCGTCGTTCACGCCGATCGCGAGGGTGAGGTCCTCGCCGTTGGCCGGGGCGGAGATGATCACCTTGCGGGCGCCGGCCTCGATGTGCGCGCGGGCCTTGGCGGCGTCGGTGAAGACACCGGTGGACTCGATCACCACGTCCACGCCCAGCTCGCCCCAGGGCAGGTTGCTCGGGTCCCGCTCGGCGAAGACCTTGATGGTCTGGCCGCCGATGACGATGTTGTCGCCCTCGGCCCGGACCTCCTCGGCCAGCTTGCCGAGGGAGCTGTCGTAGGTGAGCAGGTGGGCCAGGGTCTTCGCGTCGGTGAGGTCGTTGACGGCCACCACCTGAAGGTCGGCGCCACGCTCCAGCGCCGCCCGGACGAAGCCGCGGCCGATCCGACCGAAACCGTTGACCGCTACCTTGACTGCCATCTCGACTCCTCGTATTCCCGTGCTACGTACGTCAGTTGACGGAGCGCTGCCAGGCGTCTTCGGCTGGTAACCACTCTGAGGGGTTATTTCTGAGGGTGGTACGAGGGTAACCCACGGCCCCCTCGATAACCAGTCATACCGGTTATGAGGGCCGCTTGCGCACTATGCTGGCGAAATGGAGTTCGTCTTTGTCAGTGGTGACCCGGCCCTCGACCTGGTCGGCACCGTGCAGCGCCGCCGCGGCCTGGCGCTCGACCAGCTGGTGACCCCCGCCGACCTGGGACGTTGGGCCGTCGCGGCCGGGCTGGTCGACCAGCCGATGGCCGCCGACGCCGAGGACCTGGCGCACGCCGTCCGGCTCCGCGAGACGATCTTCCGGCTGGCGAGCGCCGCGGCCGCCT
>NZ_JBVJLD010000095.1:0-8971 GCF_055584905.1 Kitasatospora sp. NPDC088742
GGGGCGCGGGGAACTGCGCGCGGGGGAACGGCAGCACCTGCAACTGGCTGACGGAGCCTCAGTTGCAGGTGGGCCGTCTTCCGATTCGCGCCGTTCCCCGCGCCCCTGCGGGGCGCTGCACTAGAGCTCGATGGAGGCCTTGGCCGGGAGGCCGGTCTGGGCGGCGATCGCGTTCCAGAGGGTGCTGGCCTGGTTCTTGGCGGTGGTGGCGGTGCCGCTCGCCGCGTCGCCGTTCTTGAGGTGCGGGTTGTCCTTCTTGTTCGGGTCGCAGGCGGCGATCGAGTCTGCGGCCCAGAGCGAGTACTCGCGGTCCGCGTTGGCCGAGGCCTCCCAGGCCTTCTTGAGCTGCTCGGCCAGGGCCGCCCCGCTCGGCAGCTGGTCGACCTTGAGCGCGGCCAGCCCGCTGACCAGCTTGTCGCGCTGCTGCGCCGCCTGGTCGAGCGCCGCCTGGGACTCCGGGAGCTTCTCGCACTTGCGCACCGACCCGACGGCGTTGACCACCGCCGTGCGGCTGGTGTTGGCCCCGCCGAGCAGCGCGGAGAGCGCCTCGGCCTGGGCCTTGGTCTCGGGGCTGACGGCCGCGCCGGAGGCCGCCGAGGCACCGGCGCTGGGCTTGGCGGGCGTGGTGCTGGTGGACTTCTTGCCGGCGTCCCCGCCCGTGTCGCCGCCGCTGGAGGCGATGGCGACCACGATGCCCACGACGGCCAGGGCGGCCACCACGCCGCCGATGACCAGCCGCTTGTCGGGCCCGCGGCGCGCGGGCTCGGGGGCCTGGGCACCGTAGGACGGCGCCGCCGGGTACTGCTGCGTCCCCGCGGCCGCCGGGAAGCCCTGCTGCCCGCCGAAGCTCTGCCCGCCGTAGGACGGCTGCGCCTCACCGAACTGCTGCTGCGGCTGCTGCGGCGCGCCGAACCCCTGCCCGCCGTACGTCTGCTGACCCTGCATCGGCTGACCGGGCATCGACTGACCGGGCATCGGCTGGCCCGCCGGGTACGGCGGCAGGTACTGGGTCGCCTGCGAGGCGTCCGCCGGGGCGGCCGGGGCCGCCGCCTGCGGCGGGACCCCGTGGGCCGGCGTCGCGTACTCCGGGCCGCCCTGGAACTGCCCGGTCGGGAAGCCCTGCTGGACCGGCTGGGCCGCCTGCTGTTGGGCCGCCTGCTGCTGGGCGGCGTCCGGCTCCGGCCGGAACAGGTCGTCCAGGTTGAAGTCGCCGGAGTTGTTGTACGAGCGGCGCTGGCTCAACGGGTTTCCTCACCTGTGCACGGCCTGCGTCCGCACCGCGGGCCTCTCTCGGTCTACCGCGCGCTCGCTGTGCCCCTGACCGCGCCGGAACGCCGACTATCGGGCCCAACCTACCCCGTACCCGTCAGCCCTGACTACGCGCCCCGGCAGGTCTCGGAGCGGGCTACGCGGCCTCCACCTCGATCCGGGCCTGGAACTCCCGCACCGCGCGGTGGCTGCGGTAGGGCTCCAAGCGGCGGCGGAACTCGTCCAGGTACTCCACGCCCCGGTTGGAGCGCAGCCCGCTGAGCAGCCGGACGGCCTGGGTGCCGGTCTCGCAGGCGCGTTCCACGTCGCGCTGCTGGAGCTGGGCGGTGGCCAGCAGCACCAGGTCGACCGCGCGGCGCCGAACCCGGGTGGGCGGGTGCAGCTCCAGGGCGGTGCGGGCGTACTTCTCGGCCTGCGCGGCCTGCTCCAAGTCCCGGTGGCAGTGCGCCAACTCGTCGGCCAGGTAGGCCTCGTCGAAGTGCACGATCCAGTCCGGGTCGTCCTCCGGGTTCCGCTGCTCCATGGCGGCCAGTGCCTTGGCCGCCACCGCCTCGCAGGAGCGGGCGTCGCCGAGCAGGGCGTGGCCGCGGGCCTCGGCGGCGTAGAACATCGCCATCGCGGTGGGGGTGGCCACCGAGCGCGCGCCCTCCTGGGCGGCGCGGGCGAGCTGGGCGATCTCCCGCGGGTTGCCGAGGGCGGCGGCCAGGTGGCTCATCGAGGCGGCCAGCACGTAGCCGCCGTAGCCGCGGTCGTCGGCGGCCTGGGCCAGCCGCAGGGCCTGGATGTAGTAGCGCTGGGCCAGGCCGGGCTGGCCGGTGTCCACCGCCATGTAGCCCGCGAGCTCCGTCAACCGCGCCACGGCGGCGAAGAGTTGACGGCCGGTCTGCTCGCGGTAGGCGCCGCCGAGCAGACCGGAGACCACGCTGTTGAGGTAGTGCACGACCACGGGGCGGACGTGGCCGCTGCCGAAGCGGTGGTCCAGGTCGACCAGCATCTGGGTGGTGGCCCGGATCGCCGCCACGTCCGCCGGGCCGACCCGGGGGCCGCCGGCCCGGGCCACCGAGGGGTCGGGCGGGGTGATCAGCCAGTCCCGGCTGGGCTCGACCAGCGCGGAGGCGGCCACGGTGGCGCCGGAGAGGAACTCCCGGCGGCCGACGTCGCTGCGCCAGAGCTCGCAGACCTGGTCCAGCGCTCCGCTGAGGGTGGCGGCGAACTGAAGCCCGATGCCGGAGCTGAGGTTCTTGCCGTCGGCCATGCCGATCTCCTCGACCGTGACGCTGCGGCCGAGCTTGCGGCCGAGCGCCTCGGCGATGACCGCCGGGGCCTGGCCGCGCGGCTGCTGGCCGCGTAGCCAGCGGGCGACCGAGGTCTTGTCGTAGCGCAGGTCGAGCCCGTGCTCGGCGCCACAGAGGTTCACCCGGCGGGCGAGGCCCGCGTTCGAGCAGCTCGCCTCCTGGATCAGCTGCTGCAGACGCTCGTTGGGCTGCCGTGCGACGAGTGCTCTTGCGGCCATGGGCTTCGCCTCCCCACGCCCCCGGCCCTGACCGGCGGGCGACGATTATGCTGCTCGGTTGCCGACGTGCCGACCGGTTAAGGCTTCTGAGTGCAGGTTAGCGATCAGCAACGCCAGCGGGATACCCACGGTGACTGGCCCGACCCCCACGCGCCCTGCCAAATGCCCCCGTGCGCCCCCTGTTGCGCCGTCAGGAGCCTGTTCCACCTCTACCCCGCCCCTAACGCCGGGAACCCATGCGGCAGTTGCGTTCCCGCCCCGGCGGCGCCCGGTCGGAGCCGCGCCGCGTCACCGGTTGGGGTGACATCGGGGCCCGAGCGAAACCGGGCCCGGCACAGCCCGTAACCCCACTCACGGACGGTAGTTGAGCAGCACGTGGAAGAGACCCCTCAAACGCCCAGGTCGGGCCTGCCCCCGCTGCTCATCGAGGCCGTCAGCTACGTCGAGGACCGGCACTGGGAGGTGGCGCAGGGCTGCTGGCTGATCGAGGGCGACGGCCCGGCGCGGTGCTCCTGCGGGGACGAGCGCTGCGAACTGCCCGGCGCCCACCCGACCGGTCCGGAGTGGCGGCGCAAGGCCAGCGCGGGCCCCGGGATCGTCCGCAAGTGGTGGACCGAGAACCCGGAGGGCTCGATCCTGCTGCCCACCGGCCGGTTCTTCGACGCGCTGGACGTGCCGGAGATGGCCGGCTGCCTGGCGCTGGCCCGGATGGAGCGGCTCAGCCTCCAGCTCGGCCCGGTGGTCTCCACCCCCGCCACCCCCGGCACCACCGGGCGGCGGCTGCTCTTCCTGGTGCTGCCCGGGGTGGTCGCCAAGCTGCCCGAGATGCTCCGCCGGCTCGGCTGGGGCCCCGGGCGGCTCGACATGGTGGCGCGCGGCGAGGGCGACTGGATCGTCGGCCCGTCCTCCCGGGTCGGCCTGTTCAGCTCGGCCCGCTGGGCCCGGCCGCCGTCCGAGATGAACCGCTGGCTGCCGGACGCCCAGGACCTGATCAGTCCGCTGGCGTACGCCTGCGGGCGGGAGGCGGCGCCGCTGCGGCCGCAGACCGCCCCGGCCACCGCGGGGCGCTGACGAGGCGTCAACCCGGCACCCCCGAACTGCCGTCCTACGCCTATCGGGTGAGGGCGCGCACCGCGCGGGATCACCGCGCACCGCTGACGGGTCCCGTCCCCCACCGGGGGCGGGGCCCGTCACGCGTCGGCGCAGGTGAGGCAGCGGATAAGACACCGGTGTACCCGGTGATCACCCGGGGAAGCCGCTCGTACGAGTGACGACGCTCAAGGATTGCCGGGATCTGCCGAGGGGAGGAACTCCTCCGAGAGGAACGCCGGCGGGGCGCTCGGACGGGGAAGCCGAGTGAGGCGGATCGGGGGGCTCTCCCGGGAGGGGTGGGGGACGGAGGGGAAGCGGGGGGCAGAGGGCCCGGTGCGAAGGGGACGCACCGGGCTCACAAGCTTCCGGGCTTCGTGGGGCGGGGATCAGACCTCGGCGACGAAGAGGTGGGCGGCGATGTCCTTGGGGAGCTCGGCCGCGTTCTCCCCCGCGCCGACCAGCAGGCCGCCGACGCCGGCGGAGACCCGGACGGTGGTGCCCGGCCGGATGCCGGCCCGGCGCAGGGTGAGCATCAGGGACTCGTCGTTCTGGATCGGCTCACCGATCCGGCGGACCACCACGTCCACCCCGGCCTCGCCCGGGCGGACCGAGTCCAGCGTGACCAGCGAGGCGTCGTGGCCCTCGCCCTCGGCCCGGGTGTCACCGAGCTCGTCCAGGCCGGGGATCGGGTTCCCGTACGGGGACTGGGTGGGGTGGCCGAGCATGGCGAGCACCTTGCGCTCGACCGTCTCGCTCATCACGTGCTCCCAGCGACAGGCCTCCTCGTGCACCTGCTCCCACTCCAGGCCGATCACGTCGACCAGCAGGCACTCGGCGATGCGGTGCTTGCGCATCACCCGGACCGCCAGCAGGCGCCCCTCCTCGGTCAGCTCGAGGTGGCGGTCGCCCGCGACCTGGAGCAGGCCGTCACGCTCCATCCGGCCGACGGTCTGACTGACCGTCGGGCCGCTCTGCTCCAGCCGCTCCGCGATCCGGGCCCGCATCGGCACGATGCCCTCTTCCTCCAGCTCCAGGATGGTGCGGAGGTACATCTCTGTGGTGTCGATCAGCCCAGACATCGCCGCTGGCTCCGTTCCTCGGTATCCTCACCGCCAATTCTGACGTACCCGGGGGACAACGACCGCCGCCGGACCCCATGTTCCCGGGCTTTCCACAACCACTGCGGCGATTTCGTCACTGTTGACAGCCGCCGCCCCCAGGCCGCACCGTGCTCGCCGTAGCTTTCTCCCAAACTGCGGTCTGGACCACGGGCCGCCCCCACGGTACGGAGATCTGATGAGCGACCTGGTCGGGCAGTACTTCGACGCGGCGGTGGAGCACCTGCACCGGATCCGGACGGAGGAGGCGGAGTCGATCGACCGGGCCGCCGCACTGCTCGCCGAGGCCGTCGAGGAGGGCCGCCGGATCTTCGCCTTCGGGGCCGGGCACTCCTCGCTGGCCGCCCAGGACGTGGTCTACCGGGCCGGCGGCCTGGTGGTGGTCAACCTGCTGAACGTGCCCGGCATGACCGGGGTGAACGTGATGCCGGCCAACCTGGGCAGCGCCCTGGAGCGGGTCTCCGGCCTGGCCACCACCACCCTGGACCTCACCCCGGCCCGGGCCGGGGACCTGCTCTTCGTGATCTCGCTCTCCGGCCGCCAGGTGATGCCGGTCGAGCTGGCCGAGCACGCCCGGGCCCGCGGCCTCTCGGTGATCGGCGTGACCTCGCTGGCCTATCCGGCCGAGGTGACCTCCAACCACCCCACCGGCACCTACCTCAAGGACCACTGCGACGTGGTGCTCGACAGCAAGATCGCGGTCGGCGACGGCGAGCTCTCCCACCCCGGCGCCGGCACCACCTTCGGCTCCGTCTCCACCATCGTCACCAGCGCGCTGATGCAGGCCGTGGTGGCCTCGGCGGTCGGCAAGCTGGCCGACCGGGGCGTCACTCCCCCGCTCTTCCGCTCCGGGAACGTGGACGGCGGCACCGAGTGGAACGTCAAGGTGATGGCGGACAACGCGGAGCGCATCTACTACACCTTCTGACCCGCACGATTCGCCAGTTCCCTTGTGATCGTCGGGAGTTGGGACACCCGAAGGGCGTAGCGGGGCTCCGCCCGGGGCAGTAGGTATAGAGCCTGCCAGACAGGCTCTGGGCGGAGCAGACGCGAGCGACGGGGGTCCGGATGGCGGTGGCCGGTGACGGGCGGTCGATGGGCTGGGTCCGGGAGGACGAGCTGATGCCCGAGCTGTTCTGGACGGCGGACTCCTCCTCGCTCCAGGGGCAGCGGCGGGCCGTCTCGCTCTCCCGCTGGGGCCTGCTGCTGCTGGTGCTGGCCGCCTTCGCCGGCTCCGCCGACGGCACCCTGCCGGCCTGGCTGGCGGCGGCCGCCTACCTGCTCACGGTGGCGCTGGCCGCCGTGGCCGGACGGCAGAACCCGCAGGGCCTCTGGTACGAGGGCCGGGCCGCCGCCGAGTCGGTCAAGACGCTCTCCTGGAAGTACGCGGTGCGGGCCGACGCCTACCAGCCGCCGCCGAAGACCCTGCCGGACGCCGAGCGGCTCTACGACGTCCAACTCGGCGGCATCCTGGGCCAGTTCGGCACCAGCCGGGCGATCCCCCAACTCTCCCGGGTGCAGGCCGAGTTGCAGGGCTGGCGCGGCCCGCTGGCCGGCCGCCCGGCCCGGCACCCGCAGATCACCGAGAGCATGCGGCAGCTGCGCGAGCAGCCGCTCGCGGTCCGCCGCGAGGTCTACCTGCGCGAGCGGGTGAAGACCCAGCGCGAGTGGTACCGGGGCAAGGCCCGGTCCTGCACCAACGCCACCCGCTGGGCCGACCTGCTGGGCGTGGTGCTGCCGCTGGGCGGTCTGGTGATGGCGGTGCTGCGGGCGCTCGGCGAGTTCAGCTTCGACGCGCTCGGCGCGGTCTCGGCGGTGGCCGCCTCGGTGGCCGCCTGGGCCCAGCTGCGCCAGTACCGGCCGCAGGCCGCCGCGTACTCCATCGCCGCCTCCGAACTCGCGGTGATCGAGGCCCAGTTGAGCCAGCTGCCGCTGGACACCCCGGACGCCGAGGAGACCTGGGCCCGGCTCGCCCGGGACGCCGAGGACGCGATCTCCCGGGAGCACACCACCTGGCAGGCCCGCCGCGAGGTACGCACCACCGATCCGTTGGGGATGTGACACCGGCGGCCCCCACCGACCGGGCGCCCGTGGGCGTCCCCGACCCGAGGAGCCCGATGGCGTCGTCACAGCTGGTGCAGGTGGGGGACGGCCGCACGCTGGCGGTGGAGACCTGGGGCGATCCGGACGGCAGGGCGGTCTTCCTGCTGCACGGCACCCCCGGCAGCCGGGTCGGCCCCAGCCCGCGCAGCTCGGTGCTGTACCGGCTCGGCGTCCACCTGATCTCCTTCGACCGCCCCGGCTACGGCGAGTCCACCCGGCTGCCCGGCCGCCGGGTCGCCTCGGCGGCGGCCGACGTGGAGGCGATCGCCGACGCGTTCGGCATCGACGGCTTCGCGGTGCTCGGCCGCTCCGGCGGCGGGCCGCACGCGCTGGCCTGCGCGGCGCTGCTGCCCGGGCGGGTGCGGCGGGCGGCGGTGCTGGTCAGCCTGGCGCCGCGGACCGCGGAGGGCCTGGACTGGTACGCCGGGATGACGGCCTCCAACGACCACGCCTACCACGAGGCCGAGCTCGGCCCGCACCGCTTCGCCGCCTCCTTCCAGGCCAAGTCCCGCCGGATGAAGGCCGACCCGGCCGCCGTGATCGACGGCCTGGTCCCCGAACTCCCGCCCACCGACCGGGTGGTGGTGACCGACTCGGGCATCCGGCGCCGGCTGCTCTCCACCTACGCGGCCGCCTTCCACTACAGCGCGGACGGCTGGATCGACGACGCGCTGGCCTTCACCACCGACTGGGGCTTCAAGGTCGAGGACATCACCGTGCCGGTCCGGCTCTGGCACGGCGCGGACGACCAGTTCTCCCCGGTGGAGCACTCCCGCTGGCTGGCCGAGCACATCCCCGGCGCCGAGCTCTACCTGGAGCCCGGCGCCGCCCACTTCGGCGCGCTGGCGGTGCTGACCGAGGCGCTGCGGTGGGCGGCGGGCTGACGTCTCATCGGACGGGCGTGACGGGGTCCTTGCCGGCCAGCACGGCGAGCACGTTGTCGACGGCGAGGTCACCCATCGCGCGGCGGGTGCGGACGGTGGCGCTGCCCAGGTGCGGGGCCAACACGGCGGTGGGCTGCGCCAGCAGCTCGGCCGGGACGGCCGGCTCGCGCTCGAAGTTGTCCACGGCGGCGGCGGAGAGGTGCCCCGAGCCGAGGGCGGCGGCGAGGGCGAGCTCGTCGACGATGCCGGCCACCACGCTCACCAGGACCGCGCCGGACGGGAGTCGGGCGATGGTGGTGGCGTCGAGGAGGTGGCGGGTCGCGTCCGAGAGCGGGCAGGTGACCACCAACACGTCGGAGGTGGCGAGGAGTTGGGGGAGGTCGACCCAGCGGGCGCCGTGCTCCTTCTCCGGCGGGAGCTGGGAGCGGTTGTGGTACGACAGCTCCATCCCGAAGCCGACCGCGCGGCGGGCCACGGCCTGGCCGATCCGGCCCATGCCGAGGATGCCGAGACGGGCGCCGGTGAGCTCGGTGCCGAGCATGAAGGTCGGCGCCCAGGCCCAGGGTTCGCCCGAGCGGATCAGGCGTTCGCCCTCGGCGAGGCGGCGGGTGGCGGCGAGCAGCAGCGCCCAGGTGAAGTCCGCGGTCGCCTCGGTGAGGACCCCGGGGGTGTTGGTGACGGTCACCCCACGGGCGGCACAGGCGGCCGTGTCGACGTTGTGGAACCCCACCGCGTGGTTGGCCACCACCTTGAGCCCCGGCCCGGCGGCATCCAGGAACTCCCCGTCCACCACGTCGTCCAGGGTGGTCACCACGGCCGCCGCACCCGCGACGGCCGCCAGCAGCTCGGCCCTGGGCATGGGCGCCTCGCTGTCGTGCAGCCGCACTCGGCAGTGCGGGGCCAGCCGCTCCACCACACCATCGACGAGCCGCCTGGTCACCAGTACCTGATCCATGCGGGGAGCCTATACGCGAGTGGCTGCGCCTCGGGGG
>NZ_JBVJLD010000096.1:0-8681 GCF_055584905.1 Kitasatospora sp. NPDC088742
TCGGCGGTGGCGGCATGAGCAGCCTCGGCCTGGCCGTCGCCTCGGTGCGGGCCCGCCCGGCGGCCTTCGTCGGCAGTTTCGTCGCGCTGCTCTTCGGCGCGATCGTCACCATCGCCTGCGGCACCCTGCTGCAGACCGGCGTGACCGCCTCCCTCCCGCCGGTGAAGTACGCCGGGGCGCCGGTCGTGGTGGCGGCCGAGGCGGCCGCCGAGGTGACCCTCCCGGTGCGCGGCGAGAAGCCGGAGACCACCCGCGTCACGCTGCCCGAACGGGCAAGGGTCGACCTTGAGTTGACCGCCCGGATCGCCTCCCTCCCGGGCGTCGCCTCGGCCGTCCCCGAGCTCTCCTTCCCCGTCGGTACCACCGCCGGCCCGTCCACGGCCACCGCCCTGGCCGGCGCCGACGGCCTCCAGGGCAGGGCCCCCGCCGCCGGCGAGCTGGCGGCCGGCGCGGACACCCCGTACCGACCCGGCGACCGGATCACCCTCAACACGCCCTCCGGCAACCACGGTTACCTCGTCACCGGCACCCTCCCCAACCGGGCCGGCCTCTGGCTCGACCCCGCCGAGGCGGCCCGCGCCGCCGGCCACCCGGGCCGGGTGGACGCCATCGCGGTGCAGCCGAAGCCCGGTGTCGGCACCGCCGAACTGGCCTCCCAGGTCAAGACGGTGGCCACCGGCGCCAAGGTGCTGACCGGTGACGACCGTGCCACCGCCGAGCAGCCGCAGCTCGCGAACACCCGCGAGATGCTGACCGCCCTCGGCGGCTCCTTCGGCGGCATCACCGCCATGACGGCGGTCTTCGTCGTGCTCGGCACCGTGGCTCTGGCCACCAACCAGCGGGCCCGGGAGTTCGCCCTGCTGCGCGCGGTCGGTGCCACCCCGGGCCAGATCCGCCGCACGGTGGCCACCGAGGCGGCGCTGCTGGCGCCGGTGGCGGGGGCCCTGGCCGTGCTGCCCGGGATCGGCCTGGCCCGTTGGTGGTTCGGGCAGATGACGGACCGTGGGATGGTCGCCGAAGGCGTGCGGCTGAGCACCGGACCGATCCCGGTGCTGGCCGCCGTCGGCGCCGGACTGCTCTCCGCCCTCCTGGGCGGCTGGCTGGCCGCCCGCCGCCCGGCGAAGCTGCGGCCCGGTCTGGCGCTCAGCGAGTCGGCGGCGGAGCGCCCCCGGCTCGGTCCGGTCCGGACCGCCTTCGGCGTGCTGGCCCTGGCCGGTGGCGTCGTCCTGGCCGGTGTCGCGGCGAACCTCGGCGGCGCGGACGCCGCCAACACCGCGCTGGGCGTGGTGATGTGCCTGCTGCTGGCGGTCGGCCTGCTCGGCCCGCTGCTGGCCCGGATCTCCGCCGCGGTGCTGGGCGGACCGCTCCGCCTGCGCGGCGCAGCCGCCTCGCTGGCCGCCGACAACACCCGGGCCAACGCCCGTCGGCTGGCCTCGGCGATCACCCCGATCGTGATGGTCACCGCCTTCTGCGGCACCCTGCTCTTCCTGCAGAGCACCCTCACCCACGCCGCGGGCGACCAGGCCCGCCGCGGCCTGGTCGCCGACCACGTGGTCAGCTCCACCGGCCCGGGGCTGTCCCCGGACACGGTGGCCAGGGCGGCCCGCCTGCCCGGCGTCGGCGCGGCGGTCGGCGTCCTGGACACCGCGGTCGCCTTCCGCTCCGGCGACACCCCGGCCACCGCCACCGCCCTGGGCCTCTCCGGTGACCCGTCCTCCTACGCCCGGGTGCTCGACCTCGGCCTGCGCAGCGGCGACCTGGCCGGTCTGGCCCGCCCCGGCACGGTCGCCCTGGACGCAGCGGTGGCCCACGACCTCGGGGTGACGGTCGGTCAGCACGCCAAGCTCTGGCTGGGCGACGGCACCCCCGCCGAGCCCCTCGTGGTGGCCACTTACGAGCGCGGCCTCGGCCTCGGCCAGGCCGTCCTGCCCCGGGCCGACCTGGCCGCCCACGTCACCACCGGCTACGACGCCCGGCTGCTGGTCCGGGCCGCGGACGGAGCCGACCGGCCGGCGGTGGCCCGGGAGTTGGCCGGCCTCGGCGTGGTCACGGTGACCGAGGCGGCCGAGCACGGCGCCAGGGCCGACCGCGACCGCGAGGCCGGCGGCTGGGCGAACTCCGTGATGGCGGCGGTGCTCGGCGGCTTCGCGGCCGTGGCCGCGGCCAACACCCTGGTGATGACGGTCCTCGACCGCCGCCGCGAACTCACCCTCCTCCGGCTGGCCGGGTCGACCCGCCGTCAGATCCGCGGCATGCTCCGTTGGGAGGGCCTCCTGGTCGCCTCGGCCGGCCTCCTGATCGGCACCGCCATCGCCTGGGCCACCCTCACCCCCATCGCCCGCGGCCTCACCGGCGGCACCCCGTACATCCCCGCCGGCCTCGCCCTCCCCCTCGCCGCCGGAGTGGTCCTCCTGGCCGTGGCCGCCACCGCGCTCCCGGGGAGGTTGGTCACGTCGCGGCGCTGAGGAAATCGGTCACACCAGGGGCGCGAGGAACTGCGCGAATCGGAAGGCGGACCAGCGTTGGATCGGGGCAGGTGAGCCAGTTGCACGTGGTGCCGTTCCCCCGCGCGCAGTTCCTCGCGCCCCTGAGGTCGCTGCAACCGGACCTCGCGCTCCCAAGCATCATCACCACCCGTCAGCTCTCCAGCAGCTGCTGCCCGACGTACCCGCCCTCCGGTGCGCCGGGCGGCACCGCGTACAGCCCCGAACTCTCGTGCCGCAGGAACCGCGAGAGCCCGTCCCCCCGCGCCAGCTTCCGCTGCACCGGGACGAACCCCCGGAGCGGGTCGGCCTGGTACGCGACGAAGAGCAGCCCCGCGTCCGGCGACCCGTCCGCCGTCACCCCGTCCGCGTACGAGAACCCCCGCCGCAGCATGGCGGCCCCGCCGTTGGCGGCGGGCGCCGCCACCCGGACGTGGGCGTCGGCGGGGATCAGCAGCCCGCCGTCCGGGCCGGTCGCGGTGAGGTCCACCGGGGTCAGCTCGCCGCCCCCCGACAGCGGACCGCCGTCCGACTTCCGCCGCCCGATCACCCGCTCCTGACGGTCCGTCGGCAGGCTCTCCCAGTTGTCGAGCAGCATCCGGATCCGCCGCACCACCGCGTACGTCCCGCCCCGCATCCAGTCGGACCCGCCCGCGAAGATCTTCTCCTCGAACCCGGGATCGCCCGCCTTCGGGTTCCCGGTGCCGTCGACCTGGCCCATCAGGTTCCGCGGCGTCAGCGGCCGCTCGGTGGCCCCGGGCGTCCGGCTGAAGCCCGCCATCTGCCACCGCAGCGAGGCCACTCCCGCCGCCTGACGCTGGAGCACCCGGAACGCGTGGAACACCACCAGGGCGTCGTCCGCACCGATCTGCACCCAGAGGTCACCCTCGCTCCGCGCCGGGTCGATGGCGTCCTCCGGGAAGGCCGGCAGCGGGGCCAGCGCGGCCGGCCGACGGTCCGTCAGCCCGGCCTTCTCGAAGAGCGCGGCCCCGAACCCGAAGGTGAAGGTCAGCCCGCACGGCCCGGCGTCCAACGCGATCTGGTTCTCCGCCGACTCGGCGGTCTCCCCTCGCGCCAGCCGGGCGGCGGTCGCCGACCACTGCCGCAGCAGCTGCCGCAGCCCGTCCCGGCCCACCCCCGGGGCCAGGTCGAAGGCGGCCAACTGCACCCTGGCCTGGCCCGGTTGGGTGATCCCGGCCTGCCGGGCGCCGAAGAACGGCACGGCCGCCCGGCCGAGCGCCGCAGACGACCCGACGCCGTCCGCAGGAGGGCCGTCCAACGCCTCCCGCCCCAACGCGCCGCCGGCCACTCCGCCGACCGCCCCGACGGTCAGACCGGCGGCGCCGACACCGCCCAGGACGGTCCGGCGGGAGAGGTTCGGGGAGGCGGTCATGGTGCTCAGCCGATCTTCAGGGGTTTCACCTCGGTCACCTGGTCGATGTCGGAGGACCGTACGGTCACCGACACCACCCAGGTGCCCGCCAGCGGGAGTTGGGCCTGCCCGGTCCACTTGCCGGGGCCGCCGGCCCGCAGGGCGACCGGCAGCGGGCCGAGGTCGCGGTCCGGCAGGGTGACGGCCAGCTGGACCTCGGGCACCTCGACGGGCTGCCCGGCGGTGTCGGTCAGGGTCAGCGTGGCCGCGTTGAGCCCGACCCCGGCGGGGTTGAGCGTGACGACGGCGGTGCCCTTGGCGTTGGGGGTGCGGCCGCCGGTGTCGTACGGGAGCTTGAGCTCCACGGTCTTGCCGGGGACCGCGCCGTCCCGGACCGGGTTGCGGTCGCTCGCGCCCGGTGCGGCGGAGCTGCCGCCGCCGGGGGAGGCGGCCACCGCCTCGGCCACCTTGCCGGGCGGGGTGTTGGTCAGCATGGTGGTGACGACCAGGACGGCGACCGCCACGGCGGCCTCCACCAGTACCGAGCGCCGCAGCCCGGCCCGGGCGGGGGTGCCGTCCCGTTCCTGACGCTCCGTCGCCTCGGCCCGCGCGGCCCGCTGCAACGCCAACTGCGCGGCCCGCACCGGATCCTCCTCGGCCCCGCCGCCGCTCCCGCCGGGAACGGCCTCGACACCACCCGCCGCGCCACCCTTCGGGGCCACGGCCTCCCGCACCTCGGCCACCGCCTCGACCGCGACGTCAACGGTCTCCGAGGCCGCGTCCGGCTCGGCCCGCAGCCGCGCCACCCACGCCCGGGAGAACCGGGCCACCCCGACCATCGCGACCACCACGCCGGTCTTCACCAGCAGCAGCCGCCCGTAGTCGGTGTCCACCAGCGCGGCCCAGCTGCCCAGCCCGCGCCAGGACTGGTACAGCCCGGTGGCCACCAGTGCCGCGACCGACCAGAAGGCCAGCCGGGAGAAGAGCCGCACCGCCCGCACCCCGACACCGGCCCGCAGGCCGATCAGCAGCGTCGCCAGCCCGCCCAGCCAGAGCGCCATCGCCAGCAGGTGCACCATCGCGCTGGGCAGGGCCAGCCAGACCTGCTCGCCGACCGAGGCGTGGTCCGCCCCGGCCCAGGTGGCGGAGAGCGCCACCGCGAGCACCAGACCGGCCACCCCGAGGCCCAACCGGGCGTCCCGGAGCGGACGTTCGGCGGCCTTGCGCTCCAGCCGCCGCAGCTCGTCCTCCTCCTCGGAGCCACCCGCTCCGACCGTGACCGCCCCGACCGCCACCGGCACGGCCGACCGGTTCTGCCCCAACTGCCCCACCAGCAACGACAGGAAGACCCCGGCGGCGGCGAGCAGCAGCAGTCGCACCGAGAGCGCGGTGCCGATCCGCTCGTCCAGCGTGGCGCGCACCAGCGAGAGGTCGAGCGCCTGCCCGATCCCGGTGCCCCGCTCGTACGGGCCGCGCAGCAGCAGCACCCCGACGGTGGAGACCAGCAGCGCGATCCAACCACCCATCAGCAGTCGCTGCACCGCCCGCACCGCGACCCCGGCGGGCCAGCAGATCAGCACGAACGCGGCCGCGCCGGCCAGCAGCGCGAAGGAGCCGTAGGCGATGGCCCGGCCGGTGCCGTAGAAGAAGGCCACCGTGGAGTCGGCCTTGGCGTCCTGGAGCGCGGCGGCGGAGACGGTGGTGGCGGAGGGGGCGCCGATCGAGAAGACGAAGGCGCCGCCGATCGGGTGCGAGTCCTCGGAGACGGCCCGCCAGGCGACGGTGTAGGTGCCGTTCGCCAGGCCGCCCTTGAGGCCGACCCGGGCGGTGGCGGCCTTGCCGTCCACGTGGCCGGGCGTGCCGTTGTCCACCGCCGCGCCGTCGGGGCCGAGCACCCGCACCGAGTCCGGCGAGAGCGAGACGCCCTCGCTGAAGGTCAGCGTCACGGCCGCCGGGGCGTCGTGCAGCACCGTGTTGGCCGCCGGGTCGGTGGTGACCAGCGCGGCGTGCGCGGAGGCCGTCCCGGCCCCGCCGATCAGCAGCACCAGAACCGCGCCCGCCAGCGCGAGCAGAGCACCGAGCCTTCTCATGGGTCGTCAGCTTCCCGGTCGGTAGGTGAGCGGCTGGACCGGGACCTTGACGGCCACCGTCCCGCCCTTCTTGAAGGTGAGGTCGAGTTCGAGCTGGTCGCCGACGGCGGGCGCCTTCTCCCAGCCCATGATCATCAGGTGGTTCCCGCCCCGGGCCAGCTGCAGCTCGCCGCGGGAGGGCACCGGGAAGGACTCCACCTCCTCCATCGTCTTCTCGGTGGAGCGGTGCATGGTGACCGACGCGGCGGCCGGGCTGGAGACCTTCACCAGCTCGTCGGCGCCGCCCTCGTTACGGACCGTCAGATAACCGGCGCCCATCCCGTTCGGGCTGGCGGGCAGCGGGATGTAGGAGTCGACCACGCTCAGCTTCGGGGCGGCCCCGGCCGACGGGGAGTCGGACCCGCAGCCGACGAGTATCGTCCCGGCGGTCAGCGCGGCGGCCACGCCCGCCCCGATCAGGGCGCTGCGGCGGAAGCCGGTCATGCGGCCACCCCCTTGGCCAGCAGCGGGAGGTCGTGCGCGAAGGTCTGGGTGGAGGTGCTGCTCAGGTAGAGCAGATGGGCCTTGTCGTCCGAGGGCAGGAAGCCCAGGACCTGGGCGCCGTGCGAGGAGGTGACGGTGCCGTCCTTGTTCACGATCGGGTCCTCGACCAGCACGCCGAGGCCCTTGGCGGCGGCCTTCACCTTCTCCAGGTCGCCGGTCAGGCCGGTGAAGCTCTTGCCCATCGAGTCCAGCCAGGTGCGCAGCACCTTCGGGGTGTCCCGCTCCGGGTCGGTGGAGACGAAGACCACGTCGATCTTCTGCTGCTCCTCCGGCGAGAGCTTGGACATCGCCACGCCGATGTCGCCCATGGTGGTCGGGCAGACGTCCGGGCAACTGGTGTAGCCGAAGAACAGCAGGGTGGCCCGGCCGGCGGTCTTGGCGCGCAGGTCGTACGGCTGGCCGGAGGTGTCGTTGAGCACCAGGTCGGGCTTGTCGAAGTGCTTGCTCAGCACGGTGGCCTGGTAGGGGGAGTTGCTGCTCTCCTTCGAGAGCTTGGCGGGGGAGCCCTGGCCGGAGCCGGAGGAGCCGCAGGCGCTCAGGGTGAGGGCGGCGGTCAGCGCGAGGGCGGCGGCGCCGAGCAGTCGGGGGGTGGTCCGTCGGGTGGTGCGGGGTGCCATGGTGATCCGTTCGTGGGGCGTGCTGCTGCGGCCTGGTCCGGGCCGCCGCCTGGCGTGCGGCGGCCCGGACCGGCCCTGAATCAGGAGGCGCTGCTCTTGCGGCGCAGACCGAGGACGCCGAGCGCGGCGCCGAGCACGCCGACCACGATGCCGACCACGCCGAGGGTGCGGGCGGTGGAGTCGTCGGCCTTCGCCACGGCCTGGCCGTGACCGCCGTCCTTCGCCGCGTCCTTCGCGGCGTCGGCCGAACCGGCCGCGTGGTGGTCGGCGCCGGCGGCCGCGGCCGGGGCCTTGGTGAGGGTCAGCACCGGGGCGGGCTTGGCGGGCTCGGGCTGGCCCTCCTTGGCCTCGTCGATCCAGCGCACCAGGTCGCCGTTGTCGTAGGTCTGGAGCGCCTTGAAGGTGAGCTTCTCGGTGTCGGTCGGCAGCGCGCCGAGCGAGACCTTGAACTCCTGGAACTGGCCGGGGGCGATCTTGGCGCCGCCCTCGGCGGTCCAGGTGATCTTGGAGACGGCCTCGGTGATGTCCTGGCCGTGCGCCTTCAGCGGCTTGTCGAGCTTGGACTTCTCCAGCACGGCGGTCCAGCCCGGCACCGGCAGGACGCGGACCGAGGCCATCGGGTGGTCCAGCGGCAGGTTGACCTCGAGCTTCACGGTCGAGGCGGTGTCGCTCTCGTTCGGCACCCGGAAGTCGACGGCGGTGTAGCCGCCCTGCTGGGCCGAGCCCGGCTGGACGGTGACGTGCGCGAACGCGGGGGCGGCCAGGGCCAGCACCGAGGCGGCGGCGACGGCGGCGGCACCGGCGAGACGACGGGCAGGAGAGATGCGCATGGTGTGTGGACTCCAGACGGAGACGGCGGGCGGCCGCGACGGCCGTGGAAGACGGCGCGCGGGCCCGAGGGGTACGGGACGTGGCGGATCTGACGAGCGGTCAGCACACTTCGCACGCCGTACGGAGCCCCGTGGGGCCCCTGCGTCAGCGCGCGAACCCGTACCCGGGAGGGCCGCGCCGGAGCAGGCTGTGCCGCAGTGACACGGCGGCGGGCAGCCGCCAGTCGCCCGCCCGGGGCGTACGCAGGGCGCGCGGCGCGGGCAGCGGGCCGAGCAGCAGCGCCAGCACCAGGGCCAGCACCGTACGGAGCGGGGCGGCACACTCCTGCGCCGCCCGCGCGGTCAGCCGGAGCAGCCGCCAGAGCGCGGCCTCCCCCCGGCGCAGCCACCAGCCGGCCACCACGGCGGCGGCCAGGTGGCCCAGCAGCATCGGGACGGTCATCCCGAGGAAGCCCTGGTCCGTGGCGGTGGCGGTCATCGGGTAGGCCAGCGGGTCGAGCCCGGCCGCCCGGACGAGCTGCGCCGGATCCCCGGCCAGCGGGAGCCCGGTCTCGTTGCAGACCAGCCGCCCGGCCACCTGAGGCAGCGTCAGCCCGCCGTGGTGCATGCCGGCCATCCCGGCCGTCGCCGTCCCGGCGAAGCCCCCGCAGGCGGAGTGGAACAGCAGGTGCAGCCCCAGCTGCCCGGCGCCCAGCGCCCCGGCGATCGAGCCGAGCGAACGCTCCCGGCCGCCGAGCGCGGTGGCC
>NZ_JBVJLD010000097.1:0-8572 GCF_055584905.1 Kitasatospora sp. NPDC088742
ACCCACCGGCCTTTCGCTCTGGTACCCCCGACCGGATTCGAACCGGCGCTACTGCCGTGAGAGGGCAGCGTGCTAGGCCGCTACACAACGGGGGCAAACTGGCGATCCAGTGCTTCGTCCGTGCCGGGGTTGCGAACTCGTCCGACGGGGACAGTGGAAAGGATCTGGTACCCCCGACCGGATTCGAACCGGCGCTACTGCCGTGAGAGGGCAGCGTGCTAGGCCGCTACACAACGGGGGCTTGTTCTCTTGTGGTGCGTACCCCCGACCGGATTCGAACCGGCGCTACTGCCGTGAGAGGGCAGCGTGCTAGGCCGCTACACAACGGGGGCTTGTACTACTGGGTCTTGCTCGTACTGCGCTGGGGTACCAGGACTCGAACCTAGACTAAATGAACCAGAATCACTCGTGCTGCCAATTACACCATACCCCACCAGAGTTGAGCCCCTGACGGGGTTTCACTCGGCGTTGCGGCCGCTTGGTTGCTTCCTGACGAGGCTTCTGGTCCCTCGCCCTGTCCCTCCCGGGCGGCGCAGAAAGAACATTACCCGACTCCCGGCCCTGCTCCAAAATCCATAACCGCAGGCAGGGCGCCGGGGGGCTGCGCGGCTGGTCACGCAGCCCCCCGGGCCCGGGGGTTCAGGCCTGCGGGACGGCCTCCAGGGCGGCCCCCAGACGGCGCAGCGTCTCGTCCCGGCCCAGCAGCTCCATCGACTCGAAGAGCGGCGGGGAGACCCGGCGGCCGGTGACCGCGACGCGCAGCGGGGTGAAGGCGAACTTGGGCTTGATGCCCAGCCCGTCCACCAGGGCCTCGCGCAGGGCGGCCTGGATCGGGTCGGGGGTGAAGTCGGCCAGCGCGGTCAGCGCCGCGATGCTGGCCTCCAGGACCGGCCGGGCGTCCGCGGTGAGGACCTTGGCCGCGTCCTCCGGGTCGAGGGCGAACTCGGCCGGGTCGACGAAGAGGAAGCCGGCCATGGTGACGATCTCGGAGAGCACCACCATCCGCTCCTGGGTGAGCGGGGCCACCTTCGCCAGCAGGTCGAGCTGGGCGGCGGTGGGCTCGGCCGGGAGCAGGCCGGGGGCCTGGAGGTAGGGCACCAGGCGCCGGACGAAGTCCTCCGGGGCGAGCTCGCGCAGGTGGTGCGCGTTGATCGCCTCGCACTTCTTCAGGTCGAAGCGGGCCGGGTTGGAGTTCACCTTGGCGATGTCGAAGTTGGCGACCAGCTCGTCCATCGAGAACAGGTCCCGGTCCTCGGCCAGCGACCAGCCCAGCAGGGACAGGTAGTTGAGCAGGCCCTCGGGGAGGAAGCCGCGCTCCCGGTAGAGGTTGAGGCTGGCCTGCGGGTCGCGCTTGGAGAGCTTCTTGTTGCCCTCCCCCATCACGTACGGCAGGTGGCCGAAGCGCGGGGTGGTGCCGTTGCCGACGCCGATCTCGGCCAGGGCGGCGTAGAGGGCGATCTGACGGGGCGTCGAGGAGAGCAGGTCCTCGCCGCGGAGCACGTGGGTGATGCCCATCAGGGCGTCGTCCACCGGGTTGACCAGGGTGTAGAGCGGGGCGCCGTTGGCCCGGACGATGCCGTAGTCCGGCACGTTCTCGGGCTCGAAGCTGAGGGTGCCGCGGACCAGGTCGTCGAAGGCGATGGTGCGGTCGGGCATCCGGAAGCGGACGATCGGCGCGCGGCCCTCGGCGGTGTAGGCGGCGGTCTGCTCCGGCGTCAGCTCGCGGCAGTGGCCGTCGTAGCCGGAGGGCTTGCCGGCCGCGCGGGCGGCGTCGCGGCGGGCGTCCAGCTCCTCGGTGGAGCAGTAGCAGCGGTAGGCGTGACCGCCGGCCAGCAGCTTGTCGGCCACCTCGGCGTACAGGTCCATCCGCTGTGACTGCCGGTACGGGGCGTGCGGGCCGCCGACCTCGGGGCCCTCGTCCCAGTCGAAGCCGAGCCAGCGCATGGCGTCCAGCAGCTGCCCGTAGGACTCCTCGGAGTCGCGGGCCGCGTCGGTGTCCTCGATCCGGAAGACCAGGGTGCCGCCGTGGTGGCGGGCGAAGGCCCAGTTGAAGAGGGCGGTGCGGACCAGGCCGACGTGCGGGTTCCCGGTCGGGGAGGGGCAGAAGCGGACCCGGACGGTCGGGTCCAGGGCGGTGTCAGCCACGCTTGACCACCTTGTTGGAGAGGGTGCCGATGCCCTCGACGGTGACGGCGACCTCGTCGCCGATCTGGATCGGGCCGACCCCGGCGGGGGTACCGGTGAGGATGACGTCGCCGGGGAGCAGGGTCATGGCCTCGGAGATGTGCGCGATCAGCTCGGCGATCGAACGGACCATCAGGGAGGTGCGGCCGGCCTGCCGGAGCTCGCCGTTGACGGTGCAGGTGACCGCCAGGTCGCTCGGGTCCAGCTCGGTCTCGATCCAGGGGCCGAGCGGGCAGGCGGTGTCGAAGCCCTTGGCGCGGGCCCACTGGCCCTCGCGCTGCTGGACGTCGCGGGCGGTCACGTCGTTGGCGCAGGTGTATCCGAAGATCACCTCGGGGACCCGGTCCACCGGGATCTCGCGGCCCATCCGGCCGATCACCACGGCCAGTTCGGCCTCGTGGTGGACGTCGGAGGAGAACGGCGGGTAGGCGATCGCCTCGGTGGGGCCGATCACCGAGGTGGACGGCTTGAAGAAGGTGAGCGGGACGTCCGGCACCTCGTGGCCCAACTCGGCGGCGTGCGCCGCGTAGTTGCGGCCGACCGCGACCACCTTGTTGGGCAGGATCGGGGAGAGCAGGCGGACGTCCTGCATCCGGTAGCTCTCGCCGCTCAGTTGGAGCGACACGATCGGGTGGCCGGCCAGGGCGTGCACCACCAGGGATTCGGGCTGAGCGGGATCGCCCTCGACCACACCGAAGGAGACGCTGCCGGCGGCAGGGCTTCCTTCTCGGACGGAGAACCTGGCAATGCGCACGGTGGGGAGCCTCTCGGTCGGTCGGGCGCCGGCCTGACCGGGCCCTGTCTGGAACGGCTCCCAGGATATGACGCGAGGGGCGCCGGACTGCCTGGCGGCGGGCCGACACCCCTCACGAGACTGCGAACCGAAGGGCCGCGACAGCGAGCGGTCCGAAGGTGAGCAGGCTCCAAAAACTCAGTCCTGCGGCCGGCGCTGGGCCGGGGCGGTCATCAGCACGGTGCGACGCGGATTGGCGGTGCTGGTGGGCAGTTCGGCGGCGTACTCGACCGCGCGGTCGGCCGGGGCGCCGAGCAGCTGGCCGAAGTCGGAGACCGCGGCCAGCGTGGTCCGGCGCGGGTTGGCGGTCGAGCCGTTCGGGAGCTGGGACATTGCGTCACACCTTGGGTTCGGGGCCGCTCCGAGGAGTCGGCGTGGGTGATTCCGGGCAGGCTGACGCCTGGCACAGCGCACAAGGGTAGACGTTGACTCCGGAGAGAGCTGATCTTCTTCCACAGGCGCCGTGATCTTAGCTATACATTCGGCTGTGACTTTGCTCACAAATTGGCGGGGAAATGCCACATCGTGGACATTTCACAGCCGTGCAGAGATCGTCCCAAATCAGATGTCTCGGACATTTCGGGAGCTCCTCCGCATCGCGCCACCGATGCCTGACTTGGCATGTATCGGACGAGTGTCCGAAAAGCGCCGTATTCCCGGCCTGTTACCGCACAGTCAGTGAGACGGTGCGCGCGCTGGGTGGTCTAGGACACCGACAGGTAACGCCCCTTGTTGGAGTTCCCACGCTGTGCTGGAATGCGACGGAAAAACTCGACACCGCCCCTGACCGCGTTAGCGGTGAGGGGCGCCCGGTCCAGAGGTTGCGACGCCAGTGCAGGGACGTTTCAAGAAGGGCAGCGGCGCCGCGGGAGACCCGGAGTCGCGTGAGCCCGTGGCAGGCCCCCACCAGGCAGCGCCGCTCACGGGCCCCGGTGAGCAGATAGTCGGCGGCGGCGAGCCCGAACCGCAGGACGGTGCCGACGGCACCGACCAGAACGAGAAGCCGAGCGGCCGCTCCCGCCTGCGCACCTCGCTGACCCGCCGCCGGGCCACCGGTATGAGCCGGTTCGCCATGCGCAACTGGAAGATCCGTACGCGCCTCATCGCGCTGCTGCTCCTCCCCGTGGTGGTCGCCCTCGCGCTCGGCGGTCTGCGTGTGCAGTCCTCCCTGGAGAACTCCCGCCAGCTCTCCCAGATGGCCAACCTCGCCGACCTGGCCCGCAAGGCCACCGACCTGGCGAACGCGCTGCAGAGCGAGCGCGACCTCAGCGCCGGCCCGCTGACCAACGGCGGCCCCGAGCGCGCGAAGGACGACGACGTCGCCAACGCGCGCAAGGTCTCGGACACCCTGAGCAAGGCCTTCGCGGCCAGCGCGGACAACTTCGACGACCTCGACCTCGCCGGTGGCAAGGCCCTGCTGCTCCAGGTCCGCCGTGACCTCAACCAGCTCTCCGAGGCCCGCAGCAACGCCTACACGGACCACAAGAACATCCAGGCGACGATCACCAACTACGACGTGATCATCAAGAACCTGCTCTCCATCACGCAGGACATCGCGATCGCGTCGAACTCGACCGAGCTGGTCAAGATCACCCGTGCGCTCTACCAGTTCTCGCTGGCCAAGGAGAACACCTCGATGCAGCGCGCGCTGATCAGCGCGGCGCTCGCGAACCCGACCGGGCCGGACCTGTCCTCCTCCGACGAGACCTTCGGCATCCGCCTGAAGACCTCCGAGGACAACGCCCTCACCAACTTCACCGCCATCTACGGCGACTCCGAGGCTCAGATCCTGCGCCAGGGCCTGACCCGCAACCAGGAGATCGCCAACGCGGACCGGTACAGCAAGGCCGTCCTCAACCCGAACGGCATCAAGCAGACCGAGACCCGCAACTACAAGGACTGGTACGACAGCGCCACGGCGAAGATCACCGCCGAGCAGAAGATCGAGAAGAAGCTGCTCGAGGACCTCGACGGCCGGGCCGGCGACCTCCAGGACGAGGCCGACACCCAGGCGCTGGTCAACGGCGCGCTGATCGCCGTCGTGCTCATCGTCGCCATCGCCGGCGCGGCCCTGGTGGCCCGCTCGATGGTGCGCTCGCTGACCCGTCTGCAGATCGCCGCCGAGGACGTCGCCGAGCGGCGGCTGCCCGAGCTGGTCAAGACGCTCTCCGAGAGCGACCCGCACGACGTCGACGTCACCGTCGAACCCGTCGGCGTCGACTCGGCCGACGAGATCGGCCACGTGGCGCACGCCTTCGACATGGTGCACCGCGAGGCCGTCCGTCTCGCCGCCGAGCAGGCGCTGCTCCGAGGCAACATCAACGCGATGTTCACCAACCTCTCGCGCCGCAGCCAGGGCCTGATCCAGCGTCAGCTCTCGCTCATCTCCGAGCTGGAGAGCCGCGAGGCGGACCCGGACCAGCTGGCCTCGCTGTTCAAGCTGGACCACCTCGCCACCCGCATGCGCCGTAACGGTGAGAACCTCCTCGTCCTCGCGGGCGAGGACCCGGGCCGCCGTTGGACCCGCCCCGTCCCGCTGGTCGACGTGCTCCGCGCCGCCGCCTCCGAGGTGGAGCAGTACGAGCGCATCGAGCTGGCCTCGGTGCCGTCGGCCGAGGTCGCCGGCCGCGTGGTCAACGACCTCGTCCACCTGCTCGCCGAGCTGCTCGAGAACGCGACCTCGTTCTCCAGCCCGCAGACCCGCGTCCGGGTGACCGGCCACGCGCTGCCGGACGGCCGGGTGCTGATCGAGATCCACGACACCGGCATCGGCCTCTCCCCCGACGACCTGGCGGACATCAACGAGCGCCTCGCCAACCCGCCGGTGGTGGACGTCTCGGTCTCCCGCCGCATGGGCCTCTTCGTGGTCGGCCGCCTGTCCCTGCGACACGGCATCCGCATCCAGCTCCGCCCCAGCGACTCCGGCGGCACCACCGCGCTGGTCATGCTCCCGCTCGACGTCACCACCTCCGGCGACCGCCGGGGCGCGGGCCGTCCGGGCGGCCCGGGCGGTCCGGGTGGTCCGGGCAAGCAGCCGCAGCGCGGGGTCGGTCCGACGCCGCGTCAGCAGGGCCGTCCCGGTGCCGCCGAGGCACTGGCCGGCCGTGGCGCGGCCGCGCTCGGGCAGGGCCCGCAGGGTCCGCAGAGCCCGCAGGGCCGCCCCGGCGGTGCTCCGGCCGGCCGGCCGCAGCTCGGCCAGGGCCCGCAGGGCGGTGGCCGTCCGGGTGCCCCGGCCGGTGCGCCCGGTGGCTCCCCCAACCTCTTCGGCGGCCCCGCCGCCGGTGCCCCGGCGGGCGGCATGCCGACCCGCGACGCGGGCCAGTCCTTCCGGGAGAACCCGGCCGAGGGCCTGATGCCACGCCGTACCCCGGGGGCCTCCGGTGCTCCGGCCCAGGGCGTTCCGGGTCAGGGTGCGCCCGGCCAGGGTGCTCCGGGTGCGGGGCTGCCCCGCCGCGGGCCGGGCCAGGGTCCGGGTCAGCCGCAGCAGGGCCGGCCGCAGCCGGGCTTCGGCCAGGAGCGTCCGCGCACCGCGCCGGCCGCCCAGGGTGCCGAGGGCTGGAACGAGCAGCCGCAGCACGGCCGGGCCGGCCACCCCGAGGCCGGACGCCGTCCGCAGCCGCAGGGCCGTCCGTTCGGCCCCGGTCAGCCGCAGGCGCCCGCCCAGCAGCAGGCCCAGCCGCAGCCGCAGGCGTTCCAGCAGCAGGGCCGGCCGCAGGCTCCGGCTCCGCTGGAGGCGCCGGCCGAGTCGACCGCGCAGTTCGCCCGTCCGCGCTTCGAGGCCAGCGAGATCGACCCGCGTGACCCGCTGGGCCTCGGTCTGGTCGAGCCGGTGCTGCCGACGGTGCCCAACCCGGTGCCGCAGCAGCCCTCCTTCCAGCAGCAGGGCCAGCAGCCCCAGCAGCAGGTGGCCCCGCAGGCCCAGCCGATGGCGCTGCCGACCGGCCCGGGTCTGGACGACACCGTGCAGTGGCAGCGGCCCGAGGACGGCTTCGGCGCCCCGGCCCCGCAGCGGACGCCCCGTCAGCAGCCCGCCCCCGGGCAGGAGTTGCCTGGCCGCGGCCGCGAGGAGGCCCGTCCGCGCGGGTACCAGCCGCAGCGCCCCGGGACCTCCGCTCCGGGCTTCGGCGAGCCCGGGCGACCCGCCCAGCGGGCCGAGGCCCCGCAGGCACAGGCCCCGCAGGCTCCGACCCGGCCGCAGGCCTCGCAGCCGCAGCAGCAGGCCCCGGCCCCGCAGGCCCAGCCGCAGCAGCAGCCTCAGCCCGGCCAGGACGGCCCGGGTGACGCGCCCTGGCGCCCGTCCGCCAACGACGAGCGCTGGCGGCGTGCGGAGCAGGTCCGCGAGCCCTCGTCCGACGGGCTGACCCTGTCCGGCCTCCCCCGCCGGACCCCGCAGGCCAACCTGGTCTCCGGCACCGCCGAGGCGTCGCCGCTGACCGGCCCGCAGGTCTCCCGCAGCCCCGAGGAGGTGCGCGGCCGGCTGACCAACCTGCGCCGCGGCATCCAGCAGGGCCGTCAGGCCGGGGCCGACGCGGCATCGCAGGGCGGCGGAATGCCGACCCGTCCGCCGCGCTTCGACGGCTTCGGCCCGCAGGGCAACGGCGCGCAGGACAACCCCGGTTACGGCTCGAACCAGCAGGAGCGTTGAGTTGACCCAGATGAGCCAGGCCGCACAGAACCTGAACTGGCTGATCACCAGCTTCGTGGACAGCACCCCTGGGGTGTCCCACACCGTGGTGGTCTCCGCCGACGGGCTCCTGCTCGCCATGTCCGAGGGCTTCCCCCGCGACCGTGCCGACCAGCTCGCCGCCGTCGCCTCCGGCCTCACCTCCCTCACCTCCGGCGCCAGCCGGATCTTCGAGGGCGGCGAGGTCAACCAGACCGTGGTCGAGATGGAGCGCGGCTTCCTCTTCCTGATGGCCGTCAGCGACGGCTCTTCCCTGGCCGTGCTCGCGGCCCCCGACTCCGACATCGGCCTCGTGGGCTACGAGATGGCCCTCCTCGTGGACCGCGCCGGAGCAGTTCTCACCCCCGCGCTGCGCGCGGAACTCCAGGGCAGCCTGCTGCACTGACGGACCGTCACCCCGAAGCGCGGCAACTGACCAGAGCATCCAGGAGGACCCTCATGACCCCGCCCCCGACACCCGGCGGCTCCTACGGCAGCAGCGGGTACGGCAGTGGCTACGGCGGCCAGTCCGACGGGTACGAGCAGCAGCCGCTGGTCCGCCCGTACGCGATGACCGGCGGCCGCACCCGGCCCCGGTACCAGCTGGCGATCGAGGCCCTGATCTCCACCACCCAGGCCGCCGAGCGCACCGGCGGGCTGCTGCCGGAGCACGCCCGCATCGTGAGCCTCTGCCGGGACGTCAAGTCCGTGGCGGAGATCTCCGCGCTGGCCGGTGTACCGCTCGGGGTCGCCCGCATCCTGGTCGCCGACCTGGCCGAGGCCGGTCTCGTCGCCATCCACCAGCCCGCCGCCGCCGGCGAGTCGGGCGGAACGCCGGACGTCACGCTGCTCGAAAGGGTCCTCAGTGGACTTCGCAAGCTCTAACGCGGCCGCCCCCAGCCGCGCCACCACCTCCGCGAAGATCGTCGTCG
>NZ_JBVJLD010000098.1:0-8571 GCF_055584905.1 Kitasatospora sp. NPDC088742
TGTTTGATGTCCAAAATTGTGTTTCGTTCACTAGCAAAACTAGCTACTTAAAACTTTATTGATTACGTTTTGCTTGTTCAGTTTTCAAGGTTCATTTTATTTAAGTCGTTTTCAGCGACTTTATTATCTTATCTCATTCCCAACTAAAAGTCAACAACTTTTCAAAACTTTATTTCCAAGCGTTCCTTCTTGTTAAGGACAAGTAATAATATATAATATAGCATTTTAAAAATCAAGCATTTTTCTTAAAAAAATTAAAAATCTTTTTAATATCTATTACAAACAATAGAATTCCTGCTAATACAATCAAACCACCGATGATTTGTGTCATGATTAAATACTCTTTAAATATCACCAAAGCTAAAAGAGCAGCTCCTACAGGCTCAAATAATATAGCAATTGAAACAACATTCGTACTGACGTATTTAATTGACCAATTAAACAAAGTATGACCAAGTAAATTTGGTATTAACGCTAATAAGATAAACCATAACCAATCCATAGAAGAATATGGACCAAAAGATTCCCCTTTAACCATTACATATATAAATAAAGTGATGGTACTTACAACATATACAACCATTGTATAGGTTACAAGTGATAATCTCTTACGTACATCCTGTCCTAATAGAAAATAAGCTGTCGCTAGTGCACAAGCAACGAGCGCCAGTACATCTCCATATAAGGCTGTTCCACTTACTTTAAAATCGCCCCAACTAATTAAAATACTTCCTATTATTGCAATTGATCCTGCTACGATTGTTTTCACCGTAATTTTCTCTTTAAAGAAAAAGTAAGTGCCCACAAACGCAAACAAAGGTTGTAGTGTTACTAAAACTGTTGAACTTGCTACTGAAGTATAGTTGAGTGATTCAAACCATAATATAAAATGAAAAGCTAAAAAAATCCCTGCAACTGAAGAAAATAGCCAATCACGTCTTTTTAAAGTCGTTAACTCCTTTGTATATCCCCTTAAAAACCATGGCGCCATGATTAAAACGGAAAATAGCATGCGATAAAATGCTATAATCCCCGCTTCCGCCGATGCTAATTTCACAAAAATAGCTGACATCGATACTGAAATTACACCAATCACAATCGGGATGTATGGATGGATTTTTGGCTGCTCCAAAAAACCCCACCTTCCTAAAAAAATACTTATATGTCCTTACTTCATGTTGTACAATACAAAAAAGTGATGCACATATAATAATGACAGTTTGCATATCTCTTAGCAATACGAAATATCAATGGAGGGTTGTGTATGGAAACATTATTCGAAAATATGATTACATATGAAGTTGGCATAAAATTAGTTATTGCAGCCACATTAAGTTTAGTAATCGGTATCGAAAGGGAATTAAAGAAAAAACCAGTTGGATTAAAAACAAGTTTAGTTATTGCTACTTTCAGCTGCTTATTAACGATTATCTCCATTGAAACTGCCTACTCAACCCCCGCTAGAGAAGATATTAATATTACGATGGACCCTCTTCGTTTAGCCGCACAAATTGTTAGTGGAATTGGCTTTCTTGGTGCAGGAGTCATTCTAAGACGCGGGAATGACAGCATTACGGGTTTAACAACCGCTGCTATGATTTGGGGAGCCGCTGGTATTGGTATTGCGGTTGGTGCAGGTTTTTACATGGATGCAACACTAGCTGTTGTGATCATTGTTTTTGGAATTGAAGTACTATCACCTTTTCTTATGAAAATCGGACCAAAGCGAATTCGTATGCGGGAAATTTTATTAAAAGTCCAAATTGATGATGACAACCATACAGAATCATTTCTATTATTTTTAAAGGACAACAACATTATCATTGAAAATATACGCATTAAAGATGTGCACTTAAAAAACGATAGTGTTTTACATGAGTTAGATTTACGTCTTTCCTTAATCGTCTCGGATAATTTGTTGTCATTTTATCGTTCATTACGAGCACTATCTTATATAGAAAAAATCGAAATGGAAATTTTAAACTAGTTGGAGGATTTTTTATGGCAGAACTATTAAAACTACTAAAAGACGGTAACAAACCCTCTCTAATGGCTGCATGTGTAAATGCATTTTTAGGAATTATTAAAGGAATCGCCTTTTTCTTTACAGGTAACGTTGCGATGTTTGCAGAAATGATGCACTCTCTAGGCGATGCAGCAAACCAATTATTTGTGTATATAGGGTCAGCACTCTCTAAAAAGGCACCTACAAAACAATTTCCCGGTGGCTTTGGTCGTATTGTCAATTTAGTATGCCTTTTCGCCGTAATAATTGTAGCTATCCTTTCTTATGAAACAATAAAAGAAGGTTGGCATCATTTTATTCATCCCACAGGAGAGTCTAGCGGGATATTGATTGCCCTAGGAGTATTATTCATCGGGATTGTTTTAGAAGGGACAGTGCTAGCTAAAGCGGCTGCAGAAGTGCTACATGAATCAGGTCAAGAAAAAGCAGGTATCGCATCTATTCCGAAAGCATTCACATACTTGAATAGAGCAAAACCGGCAACAAAATTAGTTTTTATGGAAGATTTAGTTGCTACTGGAGGCAACTTCTTAGCCTTTGCTGCTATTTTAATTGCTTATTTTACAGGTTGGGGTCGAATAGAAGGACTAGTTTCGATGATAATTGGGGTCATGATGTTTTATGTTGTAGGTAAGGTATTCCTTGATAACGCACGTGGTGTCATTGGTGAAACTGATGAAGAGATGTTAAACCATATCGCTCACCTCGTAATGGATGATCCAAATATCAAAGATATTGTGCGTCTTGAAGTGATTAAAGAAGGTGAGTTTTTACATGTAGAATTAGTGGCTGAAGCTGATCCGCTTTTATCGTTAGCCTTTTTAGATGATGTTCGGGATCATTTAACAGAGGTAATCCTAAGCCAAAAAGGAGTATCTAAAGTAGCTATATTATTCGACGAAGATGATGGGAAAACAAGCTGGATACACGTTGGTGAAAAACCAAACAACTCCATTTAATACTTTATAAAAACAAATAGCCAATTGCCGTATTTCAGGCAGTTGGCTATTTGTTAGACTAATTTTAAATTAGGAATATCCTCATAACCTACATAAACATGGTTTGTAATCATAAAAGTAAGTAATTTATTACAAGCAATCATTTGTCTTTTACCATTCTGCTGAATAACGATTTTTGAAAATAGTAAGGAGGCTTGACGATTAGCTAATGCATATTCTTCTGCATTGAGAATATTTCTGCCATCCACATGACAACCCAACACGAAATTTCCTAAAAAAGAATCCTTTAATACATTCGGATGCATGGATTGGTAATGTACTTCAGCAATTGAATCTTCTATATTCATAAATTGATGGGCTACCAAATAATGTTTTAAAGCACCTTTTAAATCAATTGCAATAGCTGTATCTGCTAAAATTGTTCGATAATAAACGGGAACAATCTCAGCACCCCCCAAATACGGCTTAACTTCTACAACAATTTCTCCAGAAGGACGAACAAATAATTGTACAATTGCTTTATTTACACCATCCGAAAAAATAACATTCGTTCGCCCAAAACGCACGCTTTTAAAAAATATACTTTGATCTACAATGTATCCAGTGATAATTTTATCATTTTCAATTTGCAATGATTTCGCTTCAATCCCCAATACCTCTACACAATTTTGCATTTTATAAACATGTTGCTGAAATGGCATTTCTATACAACTTAATGTAACAATACGATCCTGTAGCAATTGTTTCAACATTTGATCCCTCTCCTCTTTGTTTAATATTGTAATTATTTTAGTAAAGGTGGCTGAACAACTTCTGAACATTGACACACGAATTGACTGATTACGACAAAAAACTATCCTTTTCTGTCATTCCATAAATCACCTTATAGTAAAACAATCTACAATATAGGTTGAATGACTCAGCTAAAAACATGACTTTCCTCACTTAAAATAAAGAAAAATACATTTATATTCCTTCTATTATGTATCTATTTTATTATATTGCAGGACTAAAGAAACTTCTACGACAAAATTCTACATTAATCGTTAATTTTTCTTAACCTTGCAATAAAAAAAGTATGAGGCTATAAGCATAGCCTCATACTTAAAGTATTAAAGAGAATTTCGTAAAATGGTTCTTACATCTTCCTCTTGCAATCGATTAAAGTTGCCAAAAGGGCCATTTTGCATAGCATGATCTACAATTTGCTGGAATTTCGAATCATCAATATCGTAATCTGCCAAACGACTAGGTGCCCCTAATGATGTCCAAAATGCAGATAAACGATCAATCCCCTCATAAGCAACCTCTTCTACTGTTTTGCCTGTTGCCTCGACTCCAAACACACGTGTTGCTATACCTGCAAAACGCTCAGGATTTACTGGTACATTTAAACGCATCCAATGCGGTTGAAGAATGGCTAAACCACCTGCATGTGGAATGTCATATACAGCAGATACTGCATGTTCAATATTATGAGATGCCCAATCCCCTCGTGAACCAATTGATAGGAACCCATTTAAACCAATTGTCCCTGCTAATAGAATGGTTTCGCGTAACTTCGTATTTTCTAGGTCCTCTAATAATTTTGGAGCTGTCGTAATAACCGTTCGCAATACCCCTTCACACATTTCATCTGTGATAGGAGTATTCGTTGTATTGTGGAAATATTGCTCAAATACATGCGACATCATATCCACTATTCCATACACAGTGTGATTTTTAGGTACAGTCACTGTATATGCAGGGTTTAGTATCGAAAATTTCGGGAAGGCTGCTGGACTACCCCAACTTAGTTTTTCTTCTGTAGCAGCATTCGTTATCACAGATCCAGCATTCATTTCTGAGCCTGTAGCAGCAAGTGTTAATACCGTACCTAGTGGTATAGCTTGTTCTACAAACACTTTACGTTTCACGATATCCCAAGCATCGCCATCATACTTAGCGCCAGCAACAATTAATTTAGAACAATCGATTACTGAACCACCACCCACAGCAAGAACTAAGTCAATTCCTTCAGTTTTGCATATCTCAATACCTCGTCTAGCTGTTTCTACTCGTGGATTTGGCTCTACACCACCTAATTCAAATACGGTTTTATCCGCCTGTTGTAATTTTTCTATAACAGCATCGTATACACCATTCGATTTAATACTTCCGCCACCATATACAACTAATACCTTGTTTCCAAATTGCTCTAATTCTTTCGGCAATTTTTCAAGTGCATCCTCACCAAAATGTAGTTTCACTGGGTTAAAAAAAGTAAATGAATCCATCTAATTCGCCCCTTTCTAGTTGGATTTTCTCATAATTACGCTAGAGAAAGCAAAGATTAAACGCTGTCAACACTTTGCTATTTCGAAAGCGTTTTTTCAAACTGTTCAGATTTTGTTCAGACAATAGTTGTATAGTACTACTCATTACATAAAATAAAAGGAATTTTTGCACATGCTTATTATTGTAATTGTTGTCGTAACCATAATTTTGAGCTTTTTTCTGCTAAGATTTTTTAAAATCAAAAAAATAAGGAACGAAAAAAAGATGCTATTAGAGCAGCGCCTAGACCACCTTCTTCAATCAAATAAAAACGAAAAAAATGAGTCATCCCAATAATATAGGAATGACTCATTATCTTCTTTTTACTTAAACCCAACCACGGAAGCGAGAAGCTTCTGCAGTACGGCGAACACCTACCATGTAAGCTGCTAAGCGCATGTTGATGTTACGTGTTGTTGCTGTTGTATATACATTATCAAATGCTTCGACCATTTTTTTGTATAGACGTTCTTCCACTTCTTCTTCTGTCCAATAATAACCTTGGTTATTTTGCACCCATTCAAAGTAAGAAACTGTAACTCCACCTGCAGAGGCTAATACGTCTGGTACAAGTAAAATGCCACGCTCTGTTAAGATTTTAGTTGCTTCAGCTGTTGTTGGACCATTTGCTGCTTCTACTACGATATTTGCTTTCACATTATGTGCATTGTCAGCAGTAATTTGATTTTCAATAGCAGCTGGTACTAAAATATCACAATCAAGCTCTAACAATTCTTTGTTTGAAATTGTGTTTTCAAATAAAGTAGTTACTGTTCCGAAGCTATCGCGACGATCTAATAAATAGTCGATATCTAAACCTTCAGGATCATGAAGTGCACCATAAGCATCTGAAATACCGATTACTTTCGCACCTAAATCATGCATGAATTTTGCAAGGAAGCTTCCTGCGTTACCAAATCCTTGAATAACAACACGAGCACCTTTAATATCAATACCACGTTTTTTTGCTGCTTCTTCGATTACGATTGTAACACCTTGTGCAGTCGCACGGTCACGACCTTGAGACCCACCAAGTACTAGTGGCTTACCAGTGATGAAGCCAGGAGAGTTGAACTCATCCATTCGGCTATATTCATCCATCATCCATGCCATAATTTGTGCATTTGTAAATACGTCTGGCGCAGGAATATCTTTTGTTGGTCCTACGATTTGACTTACCGCACGAACATAGCCACGGCTTAAACGTTCGATTTCGCCCATTGACATTTGACGAGGATCACAAATGACACCGCCTTTACCACCGCCGTACGGTAGATCGACAATACCACATTTCAATGTCATCCACATTGAAAGCGCTTTAACTTCCTCCTCAGACACTTGTGGGTGGAAACGAACCCCACCTTTAGTTGGTCCTACAGCATCATTATGTTGTGCACGGTAACCAGTAAATACTTTTGTTGTACCATCATCCATTTTCACTGGGATACGTACTTGTAGCATGCGAAGCGGTTCTTTTAGTAATTCATACATTGCTTCATCATAGCCAAGTTTATTTAGAGCATCTTGAATGACATCTTGTGTTGATGTGAAAAGATTTAAGTTTTCAGACATTATTAAATCGCCTCTTTGTTTTTTTTAATGATAGTTATCGGCATCATTGTAACATACTTCCGAATTAAAATGTGAACATTTTGTTAAAGTTTAAATACTTTTTCAATTTGTTCAATTGACCAATCTAAATCCTCTTGAGAAATAACCAGTGGTGGGGCAAAACGAATTACTGTATCATGTGTTTCTTTACATAATAGACCTAATTCTTTAAGTTTTTCACAGTATGGACGAGCTGCTTCTGTTAGCTCCATACCGATAAATAAACCACGACCACGTACTTCCTTAATAACTGGGTTGTTAATTTCTTTTAATTTACCTTTGAAGTATTCGCCAAGTTCGTGTGAACGCTCTGCTAATTTTTCATCTAATAATACTTTAATTGATGCAATTGAAACTGCACAAGCTAAAGGATTACCGCCAAAAGTTGAACCATGTGAACCCGGGTTGAATACACCTAAAATACTACGGTTTGCAGCCACACAAGAAATTGGGAATACGCCGCCACCTAGAGCTTTACCCAAGATATACATATCTGGTTCTACTTCTTCCCAATCACAAGCAAACATTTTACCTGTACGTGCTAAACCAGCTTGAATTTCGTCAGCAATGAAAAGTACATTGTTTTCACGGCAAAGTTCACGAGCTGCTTTTAAGAAGCCTTCTGTTGGAATGACGATACCCGCTTCACCTTGAATTGGCTCAATTAAAAATGCAGCAGTGTTTGGTGTAATAGCCGCTTTTAAAGCTTCAAGATTACCATAATCTACTAATTTAACATTTGGTAGCATTGGACCAAAACCACGACGGTATTCTTCATCAGAAGATAAAGATACAGCTAGCATTGTACGACCATGGAAGTTACCATTACATGCAATAACTTCAGCTTTACCCTCTTCTACGCCTTTTACATCATATGCCCAACGACGAGCTGCTTTAAACGCAGTTTCTACTGCTTCAGCACCAGTATTCATTGGTAATACCATTTCTTTATTTGTTAATTTCCCTACTAGCTCATACCATTCACCAAGGTTTTCACTGTAAAAAGCACGTGAAGTTAACGTTACTTTATCAGCTTGCTCTTTTAAAGCAGCGATAATTTTTGGGTGACGGTGTCCTTGGTTTACTGCTGAATAAGCAGATAACATATCTAAATATTTGTTACCTTCTGGATCTTTAACCCAAGCACCCTCAGCCTCTGAAATAACGATTGGCAGTGGATGATAGTTTGCTGCACCAAAATTTTGTGTTTGTTCAATAACTTGTTGAGTTTTTGTCATATCCTATTCTCTCCTTACTAATCATGTTGAAAAACTTTATAAAAGAAAGGGACTATGTATCACTATAAGTAGAATGATTAAGAATATAGCAACAATTCAAACGGTAAATTTGCTAACTTCTCCAAGGTAAACTACGTCATGAAAGTCTACGGTTTTAGCCAGGGTAGCGTTACCTGGAGAAGTGTCACAAATTCATTCAAAATGCCTCAATTTCTACCTACTTTGAACAGCCCTCACGTCAATGTGAAAATTAAAGCATTTCTGAAGTTGTTTTTGCTTGCATATGCAGTTGTAGGTAGTCTGGGCCACCTGCTTTTGAATCTGTACCTGACATGTTGAAGCCACCAAATGGTTGGTAACCTACGATAGCACCTGTACAGCCACGGTTGAAGTAAAGGTTTCCTACATGGAATTCTTCACG
>NZ_JBVJLD010000099.1:0-2301 GCF_055584905.1 Kitasatospora sp. NPDC088742
CCCCTGCGGGTCGCTGCCGGTACGTCAGTCCCGAACGCGGACCTGGAACTCGATCTCGACCGGCGCGTCCAGCGGCAGCACCGCGACACCGACCGCCGACCGCGCGTGCACGCCCGCCGCACCGAGCACCTCACCGAGGAACTCACTGGCACCGTTGATCACACCGGGCTGCCCGGTGAAATCGGGGGCGGAGGCGACGAAGCCGACCACCTTGACGACCTGCTCCAGCTTGTCCAGGTCACCGATCACGGACTTGATCGCCGCCAGGCCGTTGAGCGCGCAGATCTGCGCCAGCTCCTTGGCCTCCTCGGCGGTGACCTCGGCGCCGACCTTGCCGGTGCTGGGCAGCTTGCCGGCCACCATCGGGAGCTGACCGGCCGTCAGCACGTACTCGCCGGAGCGGATCGCCGGAACGTACGCGGCGACCGGCGGCACCACCTCGGGGAGGGTGAGGCCGAGCTCGGCCAGCTTCTCCTCGACCTTGCTCATCAGATCTTCTCCCGCTTCAGGTAGGCCACCAGCTGCTCCGGGTTCGGGCCCGGAACGACCTGGACGAGCTCCCAGCCGTCCTGGCCCCAGGTGTCCAGGATCTGCTTGGTGGCGTGGACGAGCAGCGGCACGGTGACGTATTCCCACTTGGTCATGGCCCCGACTCTAGTGCCATTTCACCCTCGGCCCGCCGCCCGCCGGCCGTTCTCCGTCAGGGGTCACCCGTCCGGGAATCCCGGCATCCGCGGCGACGGCTGGTTACCCTCGCGGGAGAACACCTTTGGCAGCACGGCAGCACCTGGCGTCAGCACCTGAGAGCACGGAGGCGGAGCGTGGAGCAGCAGGACCGGCACGGCCCGGACTGGGAGGGGGTCCGGCTCCACGTGGTGAGCGGCAAGGGCGGCACCGGCAAGACCACCGTCGCCGCCGCGCTCGCCCTGGCGCTGGCCGCCGAGGGGGGCCGGACGCTGCTGATCGAGGTGGAGGGCCGGCAGGGCATCGCCGAGCTGTTCGGGATAGCCGCTCTGCCGTACGAGGAGCGGAAGGTGGCCACCGTCTCCCCGGCCAAGCTCGGTCTTCCGGGCCGCGGGCCGGCCGGCGAGCTGTACGCGCTGGCGATCGACACCGAGCTGGCGCTGCTCGAGTACCTCGACATGTTCTACAAGCTGGGCCGGGCCGGGAAGGCGCTGCAGAAGGTCGGCTTCGTCGACTTCGCCACCACCATCGCGCCCGGCGTGCGGGACGTGCTGCTCACCGGCAAGGCCTGCGAGGCGGCCCGCCGGAAGGGGCCGGACGGCAGGCGGGCGTACGACGCGATCGTGATGGACGCGCCGCCGACCGGACGGGTCACCAGGTTCCTCAACGTCAACTCCGAGGTGGCCGGGCTGGCCCGGTTCGGGCCGATCCACGGGCAGGCCCAGGCGGTGATGCGGGTGCTGCGCTCGGCCGAGACGGCGGTCCACCTGGTGACCCTGCTGGAGGAGATGCCGGTGCAGGAGACGGTGGACGGCATCGGCGAGCTGCGCGAGGCCAAGCTGCCGGTCGGCGGGGTGCTGGTGAACATGGTGCGCCCGCCCGTGCTGGACGCGGCGGCGGTCGCGGCGGTGGACGGTGACCACCGCGAGGAGGTCGCGCGGGCCCTCGGCGAGGCCGGACTGGGCGGGCGCTCCAAGTCGGCCGCCACCGTGCGGGCGGCGGTGGAACCGCTGATCGACCCGCTGCTGGAGCAGGCCAGGGAGCACGCCGAGCGGGTCGAGCTGGAGCGTGAACAGCGGGCCGCGGTGCAGCAGTTGAAGCTGCCCACCTATGAACTCCCGCTGCTCGGCGGCGGGGTGGACCTGGGCGGGCTGTACCGCCTGGCCGGCGAGCTCAAGCGGCAGGGGGCGGCATGACCGGGCTACTGGACATCGACGCGCTGATCGGCGACCCGGCGACCCGGATCGTGGTCTGCTGCGGCTCCGGCGGGGTCGGCAAGACCACCACCGCCGCGGCGATCGGCCTGCGCGCGGCGGAGCGGGGCCGCAAGGTCGTGGTGCTCACCATCGACCCGGCCCGGCGGCTGGCCCAGTCGATGGGCCTGACCGAGCTGGACAACACCCCGCGGGTGGTCAAGGGCGTCGGCAGCAGCGACGGCGGCGGTGGCGAACTCCAGGCCATGATGCTGGACATGAAGCGGACCTTCGACGAGGTCGTGATCGCCCACGCCGACCCGGAGCGGGCCCGGACCATCCTGGAGAACCCCTTCTACCAGTCGCTCTCGGCCGGCTTCGCCGGGACGCAGGAGTACATGGCGATGGAGAAGCTCGGCCCGCA
>NZ_JBVJLD010000099.1:2396-8076 GCF_055584905.1 Kitasatospora sp. NPDC088742
TGATCGTGGTGGACACCCCGCCGTCCCGCTCCGCGCTGGACTTCCTGGACGCGCCGAACCGGCTCGGGTCCTTCCTGGACGGCAAGTTGATCCGGATACTGACCGCCCCCGCCAAGGTCGGCGGCCGGAGCGCGATGAAGTTCCTGAACGTCGGGATGGGCCTGGTCACCGGCACCCTCGGCAAGGTCTTCGGCGCCCAGTTGCTGACGGACGTGCAGACCTTCGTCTCGGCCATGGACTCGATGTTCGGCGGTTTCCGCGAGCGGGCCGACCGCACCTACCAGCTGCTCAAGGCCCCCGGCACGGCCTTCCTGGTGGTCGCCGCCCCCGAGCGGGACGCGCTGCGCGAGGCCGCGTACTTCGTGGACCGGCTGGCCGCCGACGAGATGCCGCTGGCCGGGCTGGTGCTCAACCGGGTGCACGGCACCGGCGCGCCGCAGCTCACCGCCGAACGGGCGCTGGCCGCCGCCGAGACGCTCGAGGAGAACGGCCTGGGCGACGCGCGCGCGGAGCACGACGTGGCGGCGGAGACGCTGGCCGCCGGACTGCTCCGGCTGCACGCGGAGCGGATGCAGGTGATGGACCGGGAGCGGCTCACCCGGGACCGCTTCGTCTCGGTCTACCCGGACGTGCCGATCGTCGAGGTGCCGGCCCTGCCCGGTGACGTGCACGACCTCGACGGCCTCCGGGCCATCGGCGTGCGACTGGGCGGCGAGCCGACCGACTGACCGTCAGCCCGCCTCTGCGACACGCCCGTTGAGCACCCGTACCGCTGTACCGCGACGCTCAGCGGGCGTACCCCCACACAGCCGTACGGACCGATCGCTGCCCGGGCTCCCCCACCCGGGCGCCGATCCGTCCGACGGATCGTCCTCGACGGCGACTAGCCCGCCTGGGCGTAGTCGGTGAGGATGACGCCCGTGGCGAGCGACTCCTCGTACTCCGTCCTGGCCGTCTCCAGCAGCCTGCGCCAGGACATCACCGTCGGCCTGCGGCGGAGAAGTGCCCGCCGCTCCCGCTCGGTCATCCCGCCCCAGACACCGAACTCCACCCGGTTGTCCAGGGCGTCGGCCAGGCATTCCGTCCTGACCGGGCAGCCACTGCAGACCGCCTTCGCGCGGTTCTGCGCCGCCCCCTGCACGAACAACTCGTCCGGATCACTCGTGCGGCAGGAAGCCTGCGCACTCCAGTCGTCCACCCAGCCCATCCCGGCGCCGTCCTCTCCCGAATCGGGGCTCCCCCACGGCGGCAACGGCATATTCACCGCTGCCAGTTGAGGACGTTACGGAAGAACGTCAGGACGCAACAGCCCCTTCGGGCCCAATCTCAAATGGCCCAATCGGACTATGGGTATCCGCTCACTCACCCGTTGGAGTGATCGCAGGTCGGAGGCCTTGCCAGGCCACGTCCGACCACTCTCGTCACCCTCTGCCACACCGTTGCCGGCGGACCCGTCAGTAGACCATCTGATAACGGGTCAATTCGGGCAAAGCTCATCACTCACAAGAGTGATGAGCATGAACAGAGCGAAGCTGTCGCAGTGTTGTGACAAGCGTAGGCGAACACCTGCCCCCGTGTACGGGAATCAGCGACGTAGTGTTCTCCCCATGGCACCTCAGCGACCCGCGGGATCACCGCTTGACAAGGCCGGGCTCGGGCTCAAGTTCCTGGGCATCAGCGTGCTGTCCGGTGTCCTGGTGGCCGGGATGGCGCTGCCCGCGATCGGCGCACTCGGTCTGACCGCGAAGGACACCGCCGAGAGCTTCGACAACGTCCCCACGGACTTCAAGACACCGACCCTCTCCCAGGCCTCGTACATCTACGACGCCGGCGGCGGTCTGATCGCCAAGGTCTTCGACCGCGACCGGACCATCCTCGCCAGGGAGCAGATGGCCCCGATCATGCGGCAGGCCCAGGTCGACATCGAGGACGCCCGCTTCTACGAGCACGGCGCCGTCGACCTCAAGGGCGTGGCCCGCGCGATCGGCAAGAACGCGGAGTCCGGCGAGGCGACCCAGGGCGCGTCCACGCTGACCCAGCAGTACGTGAAGAACGTCTTCGTGGAGCAGGCCGGCGACGACAAGGAAGCCTTCGCGCTCGCCACCCAGAAGAGCCTCGGCCGCAAGATCAAGGAACTGAAGATCGCGGTCAAGCTGGAGGAGGAGCTGAGCAAGGACCAGATCCTCACCAACTACCTGAACATCACCTTCTACGGTCACCAGGCCTACGGGGTCGAATCGGCGGCCCAGCGCTACTTCTCCAAGAGCGCCAAGGACCTCACCATCCCCGAGGCCGCGATGCTGGCCGGCCTGGTGCAGAACCCCTCGGCCTACGACCCGGTGCTGCACCCCAAGGCGGCCCAGATCCGCCGCGACACGGTGATCAGCAAGCTGCTGGAGAACAAGCACATCACCGCCGAGGAGGCGAAGGCGGCCACCGCCGCCCCGCTGGGCCTCAAGTACAAGGAACCGCTGAACGGCTGCATCACCGCGCAGAACGGGATGGGCTTCTTCTGCGACTACGTCCGCCACGTGGTGAAGCAGGACCCGGCCTTCGGCAAGACCGCGACGGACCGTCAGAAGCTGTGGTCCCAGGGCGGTCTGAAGATCTACACCACCATCGACCCGCAGAAGCAGGCCGCCGCCCACAAGGCGGTGACCACCAAGGTCTACCCGACCGACGACGTCTCGGCCGCGATGACCATGGTCAAGCCCGGCACCGGCGAGATCCTGGCGATGGCCCAGACCCGCCCGTACGGCCTCGACGGCAACCAGAAGCAGACCGTGCTGAACCTCAACGTCGACGCGGCGATGGGCGGCGGCAACGGCTTCTCGCCCGGCTCGACCTTCAAGCCGATCATGGCCGCCGCGGCCATCGAGAACGGCACCCCGGTGACCCAGCAGTACCCGTCGGAGTACAAGATCCCGTACCCGACGACGACCACCTGCAACGGCACCTGGACGAACTCCAAGACCAAGCCCGCGACCATCGAGAACGAGAGCAAGAGCGAGGTCGGTCCGTACCAGCTGAAGGAGGCCATGGCGAAGTCGGTCAACACCTACTTCATCGAGATGGCCCAGGAGACCGGGCTCTGCGCCTTCAAGCAGATGGCCAACAAGCTCGGCATCAAGGCGCTGGCCAGCGGCGAGGCCTTCCCCGAGGTCCCCGCCATGGTGCTCGGCGCCCGTGAGGTCAGCCCGCTCTCGATGGCCGGCGTCTACGCCGCCTTCGCCGCCCGCGGCAAGTACTGCACCCCGATCGCCGTCAAGTCGGTGGTGAACAACGCCGGCACCCAGCTCCCGGTCCCGCAGCCGAACTGCAGCCAGGCGATGAGCGAGACCACCGCCGACGCCATCAACACCCTGCTGCTCGGCGTGACCGAGAAGGGCACCGGCTCCTCCCTCGGCCTGGACGACGGCCGCCAGATCGCCGGCAAGACCGGTACCACCGACAACCGGTACGCGGCCTGGTTCAACGGCTACACCCCCGAACTGGCCACCGCGGTCTGGCTCGGCGGCCCGACCACCTACGTCTCGATGAAGAACATCAAGATCGGCGGCAAGCGCTTCGACTCGGTCTACGGCGCCACCGGCCCCGGCCCGATCTGGCAGATGGCCATGAACGAGGTCCTGATGGGCACCCCGCGCGGCACCTTCCAGACCGTCGACATCCCGGACCCGCAGCCCAAGCCGGACCCGAACGCCACCGCCACCGCCACCCCGCCGTCCAACGACGGCGGCCAGGGCGGCCAGGCGGCCGGCGGCCTGATCGGCGGCAACTTCACCCTCCCGCCCGGCATCATCGGCGGCGGGAACGGTGCGAACGGCGGCAACGGGAACGGCTGGGGCAACAACGGCGGCGGCCACCGCTGACCCGCCTCGCCTGACCACACGTCAGAGGGCCACCCCCGTCCAGGGGGTGGCCCTCTGACGTGTTCTGCCCGGCCCTCCGGCTCCGTCGCGCTCCTCAGGAGCTCCGGCACCGGCTGCCCGGCTCCGTTACGGCTGGAGCGCGGCCTTCACCGCGGCGGCCACCCGGCCACCCTCCGCCAGACCGTCCACCTTCGGCTTCACCAGCTTCATCACCGCGCCCATGCCCTGCGGCCCGGTCGCCCCGCTGGCGGCCACCGCCTCGGCCACGATCGCGGTCAGCTCCTCGTCGCTCAGCTGCTTCGGCAGGTACTGCGCCAGCACCTCACCCTCGGCCCGCTCCTGCGCCGCCGACTCCACCCGACCGGCCTGGTCGAACGCCTCGGCCGCCTCCCGGCGCTTCTTCGCCTCACGGGCGATCACCTTCAGCACCTCGGCGTCGTCGAGCACGCGCTCGGTCTTGCCCGCCTTCTCCTCGGCGGTGACGGCGGAGAGGGTGAGCCGGATGGTGGACGAGCGCAGCTCGTCCCGGGCCTTGATCGCAGAGGTGAGGTCCTCCTGCAGCTGCTGCTTGAGCGTAGTCATGCAGCATTCCTACGCCGCCGCCCGCCGCCCGGCAAACCCATTCTTCCCGCGCGACCGCCCCGGCCCGGCCCGCGGCGGCCCGACCGACCCCCTCCCAGAGGTGTCCGAAAAATTCTTCGGAACCACCTGCAACCTCCCCGGGGGATGCACGTCTAGCAGGGTGTGAGGGTGGCGAGGAGCCCCCGAAACACCCGGCGGACCGCCCGAGCGGACGCCCCGTCAGACAACAGACCGTCACTTCCGGGGGACAGCCATGACCAGCACCATTCGTACCCGCACCACCCTCGCCGCCGCCACCGCCCTGCTCGCCGTGGCCGCCCCGCTCACCCTCACCACGGCCGCCTCCGCCGCGGACGCCGCCTCCGCCGCGACGGTCGCCCTCTCCGTCGCCGCCCCGGCCGCGATCGGCTTCGCCGGGCAGCCCGTGGAGTTCAGCGAGACCGTCACCAACCCGGGTGCGACCGAGCAGAAGCTGACCCTCTCCTTCTCCGCCGACGTCACCACCGGCGCCCCCAACGACGCCCTGGTCATCGACTACAAGGACCAGGCCTCGGGCAGCTGGAAGGCCGTCCCGCTCACCCTCGCCGCCGGGGTCTACTCCGGCGCCCTGCCCACCGCCGTCACCGTCCCGGCCGGCGGCAAGAAGACCCTCGACCTGCGGATCGGCGCCCCGATGGGCCTGCCCCACCAGGGCGCCACCAACGGCGGCATCCCGTCCGTCCCGCTGCACTCCGTGCTCACTGCCGAGGGCTCCACCACCCCGCTCGCCGACGAGCTCCGCACCATCGCGGTCAAGGCCCCGAAGGTCACCCTCGGCGCGGTCCCCTCCACCGCCGTCATCGGCGGAGCCCCGATCGAGTTCGACGCCACCCTGACCAACGACACCCCCTCCGCCTACGTCAACCTGGCCAACCTCGTGGTGGTCGGTCCGTACGGCGCGGCCGTCGAGGTCCGCCGCGCCGACGGCACCTGGCAGCGGGTGGAGCAGTGGATGAACGCGGACTGGAGCGGCTCCGGCGCCTACCTGGACGGCCGCAACTCCAGCCTCGCCGCAGGCGCCACCAGCACCCACCGGGTCCGGGTCAGCTACCCCTCCGCCTTCACCCCCGGCAAGACCGAGATCCAGCGCTGCCTGATCGTCAACGAGCACCCCGAGCAGCCGCTGCGCGGCACCACCATGTGCGTCCAGGGCGCGACCGTCGACCTCGTCGCCGCCACCCCGTCGG
>NZ_JBVJLD010000100.1:0-7602 GCF_055584905.1 Kitasatospora sp. NPDC088742
AGCTTCGTCGAGCTCGGTCCGGACGGCACGCTCACCGGCCTGGTCGGCGCCGCCCTCGACGCACCCGTCACGGCCGCCGCGCTGCGCCGCGACCGGGGCGAGGCCGAGACCGCCGTCACCGCCCTGGCCCGGATCCACGTCCAGGGCCACCCGGTGGACTGGGCCGCGCTGTTCGGCGGCGCCCGCCGCCCGCAGCTCGACCTGCCCACCTACCCGTTCCAGCGCCGCCGCTACTGGCTGGAGCCCGCCCGCCGTACCGCCGACGCGGGTGGCCTGGGCCTCGGCCCGGTCGAACACCCGGTGCTCGGCGCGGCCTTCACCCCGGCCGACTCCTCGGGCGTGGTGCTGACCGGCAGCCTCTCGCTGCGCACCCACCCCTGGCTGGCCGACCATGTCGCGCTCGGCACCGTGCTGGCACCCGGCGCGGCCCTGGTCGAGCTGGCCGTCCGGGCCGGTGACGAGGTCGGCGCGGCCACCCTGGAGGAGCTGGTGGTCGAGTCCCCGCTGCTGCTCCCGGCCGAGGGCGCCCTCCAACTCCAGGTCACCGTCGGCGAGTCGGCCGAGGACGGGACCCGTACGGTCACCGTGCACTCCCGGACGGGCACGGCGGGGGAGTGGACCCGGCACGCCTCCGGCCAGCTCTCCGAACGCGTCGTCGCCGCCGATTCCTTCGCCTGGCCGCCGCAGGGCGCCGAGCAGCTCCCGGTCGAGGAGGCCTACGCGCTGCTGGCCGGGGTCGGGCTGGACTACGGTCCCGCCTTCCGGGGCCTGGAGACCATCTGGCGCGACGGGGACACCCTGTACGCCGAGGCCGCGCTGCCCGAGCAGCTCGCCCCGGACGCCGCGCGCTTCGGCATCCACCCGGCCCTGCTGGACGCCGCCGCCCAACTCCCGGCCCTGCACGGGAGTGCGGCCGGGGTGCGACGGCTGCCCTTCGCCTACCGGGGCGTCACCCTGCACGCGGCGGGCGCCGAGCGGATCAGGATCCGGCTCACCGTCAGCGGTGCGGACGACTACCTGATCGAGGCCACCGACACCGAGGGCCGCCCGGTGGTCACCGTCGCCTCGCTGGTCACCCGGCCGGTGCAGGACGGTGCGCTGGCCGGCGCTCCGGCCTTGGACCGGGACGCGCTGTTCGCCGTCGAGTGGCCGGAGACCGAGCTGCCCGAAGCGGACGAGGCTGGGTCCCACACGCTGCTGCCGGTGGAGGCCCGCGAGGGCGTGCTCGCCGAGGTGCTGACGGCCGTTCAGGGCTGGCTCGCGGACGAGGCCAACGAGGGCTCGCGGCTGGTGGTCCGGACCACCGGCGCCGTCGCGGTGGCCGGCGAGACGCCGGACCCGCTGGTGGCGCCGGTCTGGGGCCTGCTGCGCTCCGCGCAGTCCGAGCACCCGGAGCGGATCGTCCTGGTGGACGGCGAACCCGGGGACCTGGCGGCCCTGTTGGCCTCCGGCGAGCCCCAACTCGCTGTCCGCGAAGGCCGGGTGCACGTGCCAAGGCTGGTCCGGGTGGCCCCGTCGGAGACCGGTGAGCAGCAGCCCTGGGCCCCCGAGGGCACGGTGCTGATCACCGGTGGCACCGGAGTCCTCGGCGGGCTGCTGGCCCGTCACCTGGTGACCGAGCGGGGCGTGCGGCACCTGCTGCTGCTCTCCCGCAGCGGCGCCGAGGCCCCCGGCGCGGCGGAACTCCGCGACGATCTTGCCGGGTTGGGTGCGGAGGTCACCATCGTGGCTGCCGACGCGGCCGACCGCGAGGCGCTGGCCGCCGCCATCGCGGCGATACCCAAGGCCCACCCGCTCACCGCCGTGGTGCACACCGCCGGCGTGGTGGACGACGGGGTCTTCGGGTCGCTGACGCCGTCCAGGCTGGAGACCGTCTGGGCCCCGAAGGCCGACGGCGCCCGCCACCTGCACGAGCTGACCAGGGGTCACCACCTGGCCGCCTTCGTGCTCTACTCCTCCGTCGCCGCCGTGCTCGGTTCGCCGGGACAGGCGAGCTACTCCGCCGCCAACACCTACCTCGACGCCCTCGCCGCGCACCGCCGCTCGATCGGCCTGCCGGCCCAGTCGCTGGCCTGGGGCCAGTGGGCCGAGGCCAGCGGTATCACCGGCCACCTGTCCGCCACCGACCATGCCCGGCTGGCCCGGCTCGGCATCCGGCCGATCGGCTCGGCCGAGGGGGCCGCGCTGTTCGACGCGGCCGGGCTGCTGACGGACCGTCCGGTGCTGGTGCCCGCCCCGCTGGACCTGACCGCACTGCGCGGCCGTCCAGTGCCCGCGTTGCTGCGCGGCCTGGTCCGCCCGGCCCGCCGCGCGGTGGGCACCGGCGGCGCGGCGGCGGGAGAGACCCCGCTCGCCGAACGGCTGGCCCAACTGGCCGACGAGGCCGAGCGGCTGGCCACGGTGCTCCGCCTGGTCCGCGCCGAGGTGGCGGCCGTGCTCGGCACGGACGCCGCGAGCGTCGGCGCCCAGCGCCCGTTCACCAGCCTCGGCCTGGACTCGCTGACCGCCGTCGAGCTGCGCAACCGGATCGGCGCGGCCACCGGCCTGCGGCTCTCCGCCACGCTGGTCTTCGACCACCCGAACCCCACAGCGCTGGCCGCCCACCTGCTGACCGAGCTGCTCGGCGCCGCACCGGCCCCGGCCGTGCGGACCGCCGTGCCGAAGGCGGCACCGGTGGACGACCCGATCGTCATCGTCGGCATGGCCTGCCGCCTGCCCGGCGGGGTCACCACCCCGGACGAGCTCTGGCAGCTGGTCGCCGAAGGCCAGGACGCCGTCGGGGAGTTCCCCACCGACCGCGGCTGGGACCTGGAGAACCTCTACGACCCGGACCCCGACCGGCCCGGCACCTCGTACACCCGGCACGGTGGATTCCTCGACCGGGCCGCCGAGTTCGACGCCGCGTTCTTCGGGATCTCCCCGCGCGAGGCGCTGGCCACCGACCCCCAGCAGCGCCTGCTGCTGGAGACCGGCTGGGAGGCGCTGGAGAGTGCGGGCATCGACCCGGCCACCCTGCGCGGCAGCCGGACGGGCGTCTTCGCCGGGGTGATGTACCACGACTACGCGCCCCGGGTCCGTGAGGTCCCGGCGGAGCTGGAGGGCTGGCTCGGCAACGGCACCGCCGGGTCGGTGGCCTCGGGCCGGATCTCCTACACCTTCGGTTTCGAGGGCCCCGCCGTCACGGTCGACACCGCCTGCTCCTCCTCGCTGGTCGCCCTGCACCTGGCCGCCCAGTCGCTGCGATCCGGTGAGTGCGACCTCGCGTTGGCGGGTGGTGTGGCGGTGATGTCCACCCCGACCACCTTCGTGGAGTTCTCCCGGCAGCGGGCGCTCTCCGAGGACGGCCGCTGCAAGGCCTACGCGGGTGCGGCGGACGGCACCGGCTGGGGCGAGGGCGTGGGTCTGCTGCTGGTCGAGCGGCTCTCGGACGCGCGCCGCAACGGGCACCAGGTGCTCGCGGTGCTGCGCGGCAGCGCGGTCAACCAGGACGGCGCGTCGAACGGTCTGACCGCGCCGAGCGGCCCGTCCCAGCAGCGCGTCATCCGGCAGGCGCTCGCGCAGGCCGGGCTGGCCGCGCAGGAGGTGGACGCCGTCGAGGGCCACGGCACCGGCACCCGCCTGGGTGACCCGATCGAGGCGCAGGCCCTGCTCGCCACCTACGGGCAGGACCGCGAACAGCCGCTGCTGCTCGGCTCGTTGAAGTCCAACATCGGCCACACCCAGGCCGCCGCCGGCGCCGCCGGGGTGATCAAGATGGTGCAGGCCATCCGCCACGGCGTGCTGCCGCAGACCCTGCACGTGGACGAGCCGTCCCCGTACGTGGACTGGTCGGCCGGGGCGGTCGAGCTGCTGACCGAGCGTCAGGACTGGCCCGCCGTGGACCGTCCGCGCCGGGCCGGGATCTCCTCCTTCGGGGTCTCCGGCACCAACGCCCACGTCATCATCGAGCAGGCCCCGCAGGAGGCCGCCGTGCCCGAGCGCGGCACCACCCCGCCGGTGCTGCCCTTCGCGGTCTCGGCCCGCACCCCGCAGGCGCTGCGCGAGCAGGCCGGGCGGGTGGCGGAACTGCTGGAGTCCGCCGAGCCGGTCGACGTGGCGCACGCCCTGGTCACCACCCGGGGCGCGCTGGAGGAGCGCGCCGTGGTGGTCGGCGACCCGGCCGGGCTGAGGCTGCTCGCCGCCGGCGACCCCTCGCCGGCTCTGGTCACCGGCCGGGCCGATGTGGACGGCCGGACCGTCTTCGTCTTCCCCGGCCAGGGCTCCCAGTGGGCCGGGATGGCGGTCGAACTCCTCGACACCGCACCGGCGTTCGCGGCCCGGATCGCGGAGTGCGCGGCGGCCCTCGCCCCGCACACCGACTGGTCGCTGCTCGACGTGCTGCGCGGCGAGCCGGGCGCGCCCGGACTGGACCGGGTGGACGTGGTGCAGCCGGTGCTCTGGGCCGTGATGGTCTCGCTGGCCGAGCTCTGGCAGGCCCACGGCGTCCGCCCGGACGCGGTGGTCGGCCACAGCCAGGGCGAGATCGCCGCCGCCGTGGTGGCCGGCGGCCTCAGCCTGGCCGACGGCGCCCGGGTGGTGGCCCTGCGCAGCCGGGCCATCCTGGCCCTCTCCGGTCAGGGCGGGATGGCCTCGGTGGCGCTGCCCGCCGCCGAGGTCACCGAGCGGATCGCCGCCTGGGGCGGCCGTCTCTCGGTCGCCGTGGTCAACGGCCCGTCGGCCACCGTGGTCTCCGGCGAGCCGCAGGCCTTGGCCGAGCTGGTCGAGGGGTACCGGGCGCAGGACGTCCGGGCCCGGCTGATCCCGGTGGACTACGCCTCGCACTCCGCCCAGGTCGACGGGCTGCGGGCCGAGCTGCTGGAGCTGCTCGCCCCGATCCGCCCGCGCACCGGTGAGGTGCCGCTGCTCTCCACCGTCACCGGGGACTGGCAGGACACCGCCGCGCTGGACGCCGAGTACTGGGTGACCAACCTGCGCGAGACGGTCCGCTTCGAGGAGGCGGCCCGGGCGCTGGCCGCCGAGGGCCACACGGTCTTCGTCGAGGTCAGCCCGCACCCCGTGCTCACCGTCCCGCTCCAGGAGACCCTGGAGTCGGCCGGGGCCGGGCCCGGTTCGGTGCTCGGCGGATCGGTGGTGGCCGGCACGCTGCGCCGCGACCACGGCGGCCTGGAGCGCTTCCTGCTCTCCGCCGCCGGGCTCTGGGTGCGCGGGGTCGCGGTGGACTGGCCGGCCGTCCTGGCCGGAGCCCGGCCGCGCCGGGTGGCGCTGCCCGGCTACGCCTTCCAGCGCCGGCGGTACTGGCTGGACGCCACCGTCACCAACTCCACCGTGACGGCCCCGGCCTTCGCGGCCGCCGAGGCGGGGGAGGCCGCCCCCTGGGTGGCGCGGATCACCCTCGTTGACGACCCGTCGGCCCGCGAGGCGCTGCTGCTCGACCTGGTCCGGAGGGAGGCGGCGGCCGTGCTCGGCCACCCCGACACCGGGGAGGTCGGCGCCGACCGGGCCTTCCGGGACCTGGGCCTGAGCTCGCTGACCGCCGTCGAACTGCGCAACCGGATCGGTGCCGGGACGGGCCTGGACCTGCCCGCCACGCTGGTCTTCGACCACCCGAACCCGGCCGCGCTGGCCGCCCACCTGCTGGCCGAACTCCCGCTCGGAGGCGGGGCGGTGGAGCTCGGCGGGCCGGAGCTCGGCGGGTTGGAGTCGGTGGCCGCGCTGGAACGGCTGCTGGGCGGCCCGTCCGACCCGGACCGCGAGGAGGTGCTGGCCCGGCTACGGGCCCTGGTCGACCGCTGGGGCCAAGCCTCGTCGGCCGACGACGAGTTCGACCTCGACAGCGCCACCGACGAAGAGCTCTTCGCCCTGATCGACGGCAACTCCGACGCCCACTGAGCGCCCGCACCGCACTCACCCGAACGTGATCCGAGAGGCAAGCATGTCCAACGACCAGAAGCTCAGGGACTACCTGAAGCGGGCCCTGGCCGACGCCCAGAAGGCCAACAAGCGGCTCCAGGACGTGGAGCGCGCCAAGCACGAGCCGATCGCGATCGTCGGCATGGCCTGCCGCCTGCCCGGCGGGATCGCCTCGCCGGACGACCTCTGGCGGGTCGTCAGCGAGGGCGTCGACGCCATCGGCGAGTTCCCCGCCGACCGCGGCTGGGACCTGGAGGCGCTCTACCACCCCGACCCCGACCACCCCGGCACCTCCTACACCCGGCACGGCGGATTCCTCGACACCACACCCGAGTTCGACGCCGAGTTCTTCGGCATCTCGCCGCGCGAGGCGCTGGCCACCGACCCCCAGCACCGGCTGCTGCTGGAGACCGCCTGGGAGGCCTTCGAGCGGGCCGGGATCGACCCGGCCGGGCTGCGCGGCAGTCGGACGGCGGTCTTCGCCGGGATCGCCGGCAGCGACTACACGCCCCGACTGCACGACGCGCCGGGCGAGTTGGAGGGTTTCCTCGGGATCGGCGGCCTGGACAGCGTGGCCTCCGGCCGGATCTCCTACACCTTCGGCTTCGAGGGCCCGGCCGTCACCGTCGACACCGCCTGCTCCTCCTCGCTGGTCGCCCTCCACCTGGCCGCCCAGTCACTGCGCTCCGGCGAGTCCGACCTCGCGCTGGCCGGCGGGGTCAGCGTGATGGCCACCGCCCAGGGCTTCGTGGAGTTCTCCCGCCAGCGGGGCCTGTCCGTCGACGGCCGGTGCAAGGCCTTCGCGGCCGAGGCGGACGGCACCGGCTGGGCGGAGGGCGTGGGCCTGCTGCTGGTCGAGCGTCTCTCCGACGCCCGGCGCCACGGCCACCCCGTGCTGGCCGTGCTGCGCGGCAGCGCCGTCAACCAGGACGGCGCCTCCAACGGCCTGACCGCCCCCAACGGCCCGGCCCAGCAGCGGGTGATCCGCCAGGCGCTGGCCGGGGCCCGGCTGGCCGCCGCCGACGTGCACGCCGTCGAGGCGCACGGCACCGGCACCCGGCTCGGTGACCCGATCGAGGCCCAGGCGATCCTCGCCACCTACGGGCAGGACCGCGAACAGCCGCTGCTGCTCGGCTCGTTGAAGTCCAACATCGGCCACACCCAGGCGGCCGCCGGCGTCGCGGGCGTGATCAAGTCGGTGCTGGCGATCCGCAACGGCGTGCTGCCGCGCACCCTGCACGCCGAGCAGCGCACCCCCTACGTGGACTGGGACGCCGGTGCCGTGGAGCTGCTCACCGAGCAGCGGGCCTGGCCGGAGGTCGACGGCCCGCGCCGGGTCGGCGTCTCGGCCTTCGGCGCCAGCGGGACCAACGCGCACGTGATCATCGAGCAGGCACCGGAGGAGGCAGGCGAGGAGGCAGACGAGGAGGCGGGCGAGCCCATCGGTGCGGTCGGCGCCCCGGCCGTGCTGCCCCTCGTGCTGTCCGGCCGCTCGCCGGAGGCGCTCGCGGCGCGGGCCGCGCAGGTGGCCGAACTGCTCTCCACCGACTCGGAGTTGGAGGTGGCCCGGGCCCTGGTGGCCGACCGGGCCGTCTTCGAGGAGCGGGCGGTGGTGCTCGGCGGTGGCGCCGAGGCACTGCGTTCGCTGGACGGTCCGGGTGTGGTGCGGGGGACGGCCGGGTCCGGTGGCCT
>NZ_JBVJLD010000101.1:0-7223 GCF_055584905.1 Kitasatospora sp. NPDC088742
GGCAGGCTGTGGCCTGTCGCCCCGGGCCTTGTCGCGTCCGGGCCTCACCCAGGGGTGGGTGGGCATCCGTGCAGGTCACCGGGCACGACAGCGCCCCGGTGCGACAGGGGGCGCGACACCCCCCGCGACAGGGGTCACCGGGGCCGGTCACCGGTCCTTCGCCGGGTAGAGGGCAGCTCAGCTCGGTCATCGGTCCGCTCCTCGCATCCGCCCGTGCGCGGTGCGCGCCGGGGACGTCTACGACGGTAAACCTGTACCTGGGTACCGGATGCAAGGGAAGGTGGCCCGCGGTCAGCGCGGTGGGTCTGCCAGGTGCCAGGGGGAGCCGGGGCGGGTGGCATGCGGGGCGGCGGCGAGCCGGATCGCGTAGACCGGGGTGTCGCCGGGAATGGGGCCGAGGTAGTGGTGGCCGGTCATGTGGCACCAGGCGGGCAGGTCCAGTGGGGCGGCCGGGTCGGTGGCGATGATGTGCACAACCGCGCCCTCGGGTAGGCCGGTGATCCGGTCGCGGAGCTTCAGCAGCAGGGTGACGCACAGCAGGCCGGTGCCGTCGATCATCAGGTCCGCCCCGGCACCCGCTCCGGTGGTGCTCACCGGGGCAGGGTCTGGGTGACGCGCCACAGCCGCCGGGGCAGGCCGCCCTCCTCGAAGGGGTGCACCTCGTTCAGGGTCCAGCCGTCGGCGAGGGAGTCGACCAGGTCGCGGGGGAAGAAGTGGACGGCGAAGCCGCCGTGCTCCCAGATGTCGTCGCCGTGGCCGGTGCCCGCCCCGTAGTGGGCGTCGCCGGTGTGCCGCACGGTGTAGATGAGCACCCCGCCGGGCCGCAGCACCCGGCGGACCTCGGCGACCAGGGCGTGGAGCTCCTTCGTGGACAGGGCCATGCACAGCAGCATGTGAGCGAACACCGCGTCCGCCGAGGCGTCCGCCAGCGGCAGCGGCTCGCGGACGTCGTGGACCGCGGTGGCGACCCGCTCCGCCGTGCCCTGGACGGCGGCCGCCGCACGGAGCTGGTCCAGGCCGACGGGGCTGAAGTCGGTGGCCAGCACGGTGAAGCCCTCGCGGGCGAAGTGCAGCGCGTCGCGGCCGTGCCCGGCGCCCAGCTCCAGCACCTCGCGCGCGCCGGCGGCCCGGAAGACGGCGGCAGCGTGGACGGCGGGCTCCGAGGGCTGCTCGCCGTACATCTCCGGGTGCGCGGAGTACGTCTGCTCCCAGTGCGTCTGCTGGGCCGCGGCCAGCTCCTGCTCGCTGCGTGACACGCCGCCTGCTCTCCTCTTCACGTGCTGGGCCCCGCCGGAGCCCGGTCCCCCTCAGCCTAGGCCCGACCGCCGCAACCGGGCAGGCGGGTCGGGCGGGCGGTGGTCAGGTGCAGCAGTCGCAGCCGGAGCGGCACCCGCACCCGTCGTCGGTGGAGCTTGGCACCGGGGCGGTGCCCGCGCTGGCGGGCGCGCAGCAGCCCTTCCCCTGCCAGGCGTCGCGGCCTTCCTTGACCGCGATGACGGCGATCACTAGGGCAGCGATCGGGTCTGCCCAGGACCAGCCAAGGGTGGCGTTCAGCACCAAGCCCACCAGCAGGACGGCGGAGAGGTAGGTGCACAGCAGTGTCTGCTTGGAGTCCGCGACGGCGGAGGCGGAGCCGAGTTCACGTCCGGCGCGGCGCTGGGCGGCGGACAGGAACGGCATGACCGCCAGGGACAGGGCGGCCAAGGCGATGCCGACCGGGGAGCGTTCGGCGTCGCCGGTGCCGGCCAGCGCCCGGACGGCGTCGACGCCGACGTAGGCGGCGAGGGCGAAGAAGGAGACGGCGATGATCCGCAGGGTGGTCTTCTCCCGGGCCTCGCGGACCGCGTGGTCGCGGGCGGAGAACTGCCAGGCGAGGGCGGCGGCGGAGGACACCTCGATGACCGAGTCCAGACCGAAGCCGACCAGCGCGGTGGAGGAGGCGATGGTGCCAGCGGTCAGGGCGACAACGGCTTCGATGACGTTGTAGGTGATGGTGGCGGCGACCAGCAGCCGTATTCGCCGGGCGAGCGCGTCGCGGCGGGCCGGGGACGGACCGAGCGAGATCGTCGCCATCAGCAGCAGCCCTTCTCGTCAGCCTCGGTGCAGGTGCGGTCGTCGGCGACGGCGACCACGGCGGTGCGCAGGACGTCCAGCGCGTGGCCGAGGCGGGCGTCGGCGAGCTCGTAGCGCGTGCGCCGGCCAACCGGCACAGCGACCACCAGGCCGCAGTCGCGCAGGCACGCCAGATGGTTGGACAGGCGGGTGCGGGAGACGCCGAGAGTCTCGGCGAGGTCGGCGGGATGCGCCGGGGCCTCGCGCAGGGCGAGCAGGATGCGGCAGCGGATCGGGTCAGCGAGCGCCCGCCCGAAGCGGGTCAGGGCGTCCAGGTCGGAGGCGAGCGTCAGCATGCCCAGCACAGTACACAATTCGATGGATTCACAAGACCCTGAACTATTGGCGCGTATCCCGCCCGGTGGGACGGCCCCTCGTCGGGGACGGGACTGGGCGGATACTGGCGCCGGAGACGAGCCGGAGGGGGCCGTGGTGGTGGACTGGCCGGTGCTGCTGCTGGGCTTCACCGCGGGCGGGGTGATCTCGACCGTGACCGCCCCGGTGGGGGTGTCCGGGGCGGTGTTCCTCCTCCCGGTGCAGGTCAGCCTCCTGGGCGTGCCCTCCCCGGCGGTGACCCCGACGAACCTGCTGTTCAACGTCGTCGCCGGGCCCGGCGCGCTCCTGCGCCACCACCGGGCCAAGCGCCTGGGCGGCCCGCTGGTGCGGCTGCTGCTCGCGGGCACGGTGCCCGGGGTCGTGATCGGTGCCGCCGTGCGGGTCTTCGCCGTCCCCGGCCCCCAGGTCTTCCGGCTCCTGGTCGCCGCGCTGCTGCTGCCGCTGGGCCTGTGGCTCACCGGGCGGACCCTGTACTCGGCACCATCCCGCGCCGGGGCGGCACCGTCGGCCAGGGCCATCGGGATGCTGGCGCTGGTGGTCGGCACCGTCGGCGGGATCTACGGAATCGGCGGCGGCTCGATCCTGGGCCCCGTGCTGGCCGGACGCGGGGTGCCGGTGGCCGAGGTCGCCCCGGCCGCGCTCGCCTCCACCTTCGTCACCTCACTCGTCGGCGCGGGCGCCTACGCCGTCCTGGCCCTGGCCGCGGGCGACCACGTCGGCCCCCACTGGCTGCTCGGCCTCGCCTGCGGGCTGGGCGGCCTGGCCGGCGGCTACCTCGGCGCCCGCCTGCAACCGCGCCTTCCCGAACGGGCCCTGCGACTGATCCTCGGAGCCCTGGCCACCGGACTCGGGCTCCTGTACGCCGTACAGGGTGTGATGTGAACCCCCGACCGCTCAGGACGCGAGCAGGTGGTGCAGGCGGTCGGCCGGGGTATCCCAGCCGAGCCACTGCTCCGTGCCGCCACTTGCGGCCGGTCCGCAGGTCGATGCCGACGATCCGGCGCCGTCGGCCGCGAGGAAGAAGCCGGTGATCCCCGATGCCGAGGACCGCCCGGGGTTGCCGGCCCGGGCGGTCCTCGGCATCGCGACTGCTGGGTTCCACGCCCGGACCCCAGCGGTTCTACTTACCGCCGCTCGGATCCGACTTCTCCTCGGCCGCGGCCTGGTCCGCAAGCACGTTCTGAGGGTCGTAGCCGTAGGAGACCGTGCCGTCCGTCTCTACTGCCTGGAGCCGACTCAGAGGGTCGTAGGCGAGCGTGAGCCCGGCACCGTCATCATCGTTCACAGGCTCGTTCACAGGGGCGTTCTGGTCAGACATGGAACCTCCAACTGATCGTGGGCGCGGCCGCGCCACACGAGTCGATCATGCTGCAACCGGTGCCGACAGTTCAGGAGAACAGCCAACCCGGCCGCTCACCCGGCCGCAGCTAGGGAAGGAACAACCCGCACGCGTGCCTGCATCAATCTGCAGATCACGGGCGGGTTCTGCCAGGGTCCACGGCCAGAATTCCGCGAACCCGCGCGTTTTGGGCCGAGGTGACCTCAAGGCGCGCCGTGCCGTCCGGGTCCGGAAACGGCGGAGGGGCGGCCCGTAGGCCGCCCCTCATCCACCGCTTGTGCTGCCTTCCCGGGCGGCCTAAGCCGCCCCCGGCAAGGCCGCGATCCAGCCCATGCCCGCACAGGACCCGAACCGGCCGACACGGCACGGGTATGTGATCACGTGGCCGCGCGGGGGCCGGTCTTCAACGCCACCGGTACGTCGCGGCGGTCATCGGCGCCAGCAGCAACGGCGGGCCGCCAGACCGGTCGGCCTGGTCGAGGACGGGCCCCACGTCCGGGTAGAGGTGGAGACCGGCCGCCTCGGCGAGCGGCACCCACTCCACCGCCGCCCTGCCCGGGTCGTGCCCTTCGATGGCGAACCCCCCGTGCTCGGTTCAGCGGCAAGGGGCGGAGTCCCGCTGGTCACCACCAATCCGTGCAGCTGACCGAGTTGATGATCCATCCGCACGCCCGGAGCCGCTCGTAGCTGCCGGCAGGGTGCCGCTTGGCAGGGGTGGTGATCGAGTCCTTCTCGTGGGCGAGGAACGGACCGCACTGGTACCAGGTCGCACCGTTGTCCTGACTGACGTCCATCCACACCGACTCGTCCGGCAGCAACGGTCCGACCAGCTTCGCCCACGCCCGTCGCCCACCCGCCACCTGGCCGACCTCCAACGTCAAGGTCTTCTGGTTCTTGAAGCCCATCTTGCGGACCGGATTGCCGGACAGGCTGTCGGAGATGTCGACGAAGTCGTTCATACCACGCACACAGTTGTCCAGCGTCCGGGGCGCGCCCACCGCCACCGCGGGAACGGAGACCCCGAACAGGCAGGCCACGGCGACGAGTACGACTTCCACACGTGTTCTCATGGTTTCCCCATCACCGACCGTCGACGCACCCAACCATCCGCACACGGACCTTCGCCTGAACAGCGGGCACGGGCGGTCACGCCGGGCGCTGGGGGCGTACGCGCGCGTGCTCACAGGGCAGGCGATGGTGAAGGCGGCGGCACGTGGCCGAAGCCGCAGCGCAGCGCACCACCTGCTCCCGCCCGCCTCTGACGGTCCGGCAGCCGCGTTATGCAGGGCGGAGGTTGAGGGAGCGCCGGATAGCGTCGGCGAGATGGTCGCTCCCTCGCGTAGGCCACTCAGCCAAGGCCCGGCCGCCGAGCAGCTGGCCGCCTGCGCCCGGGGCTGGCGAGAATAGGCCATCACCGTTCTCACCAGCCCCTGACCTGGGCGGATCGCTGAAACTCACCGGGCGGGCGTGACTGGTACGGGGGCCGGTGAGTCCTCGGGGCATGACGACGAAGAGCCTGCCTCCGTGGAGCGAGTGGACGACGTACGGCGAGACCGCGCGCCAGGAGCAGGTGGAGCTCGGTGGCGGGCCGGAGGCCGGCCGGGAGCTGAGCGAGGAGGAGGGGGCCGCGCTTGAGCTGGCGGCGACCGCCGGGGAGCGGGCGGCCGGGTGGATCCGCTCGCTCACCGGTCGGTGGCCGGACGCCGGGCGGGAGCTGGCCGGGGTCGCCGACACGGTGGCGGAGGTGATGGCGGGGATCGACCCGGCCGGGGCCGGCGAGGTCGATGCGGAGGCCCACTACGAGCTGACCGTCGAGATCCGGCACACGGTGGCGCAGCCCGCCGCGCGCGAGCACCTCACCCTGGCCGAGCGCGTCGCCCTGGTCGCCGTCGGCGCGGTGGCCGCGGACGCCGCGGTGACCGTCCTCGGCGACTTCGACCTGGCGCTGCCGGTGCCGTGCGCGGCGATCGACGACGCCCTGGTGCTCGCCGGTGCTGACGGTCTGGCAGGGACGGTGCCCGGGGCGGTCGGTGACGGGGCGCCGGATAGCGTCAGCGGGATGATCACTCCCACGCGCAGGCCGCTCGGCACGGGGCCGGCCACCGAGCAGCACCAGGACGTCGCGGCCGTCGGAGCGCGGCGTCTGCCCGTCGAACAGCGCCCGGCCGATCCGGCCCCGAACCGCGCCGAGCACGACCAGGAGCAGCGGGCCGGATCCACTCCGGAGCAGCGGCGCCCGCTCGGACGGGGAGCCGCCGCCGAGTAGGCCGGCGGTCACCACTGCGGCCCGCACCCGACTTGACCTGTCGCAACGAAGTTAGTCGGGCCGGATCCGTTGACCTGCGGGGACTGGATTGGATGAGACGGCTGCGGGTCGGCCAGGCGTCCGTCAGGACGCCAGGGTCGTGGTGACCGCCAGCACCGAACCGAACGTCGCGAGCGTCGCGACGTGCTCGATCCCCATCACCGAACGCCCCCAGCAACGGCCGTGGTGCGGAGAGGATTGCTCTGAGCTGCGATAGTTGGCGCCGAGCTAGGCGAAGAGGCATGCAAACCGCAGGGGGAACAGTGGAGCGGATCACCGAGGACCAGGTCGCGCAGCTGACCGGTTTCGTGTTTGCACGAATCCCTGACGCAGCCTCACTCCAAGGCGAAGCACGTCGCGCTGCCACGGCCCTGCGGCTGGCCGCAACCAAACAGGTTGCGGCGGTGCGTTTCCACCGGGCCTCACCGCCCGAGAACGCGGCGGAGACCGAGCTGCACGCAACTGCCTCATGGAACCTGCTGGTCGCCTTCGCCCAAATTTGGCACGACCACCCAGAGTTCCCTGCTGGCGCCGCCATAGAGACCTTCGAGTTTGACTCCGAGTCTCCCCTCTCGATGACCGAGCACCGCGAGCAATAGGCCTTACGGGACTTGGTGCAGAGAAGCCGCGTCGAGCTGAAACCAGTCCTGGGTGACCATCCAGGACTGGTAGTCCAGGAAGATCCTTGCGAGGCCGTCCGATCACTCTCGGATCGTGAAATAGTCGCGGAGGAGCCGGTGGAGCGTGATCACCGCTGCGGCGTCGGCCTGCTTGGTGAGCGGGTGAGTCCAGCCCCCTGGAGTGAGGTGGCGGACGAGGAGGGGCCAGGTCAGGTTGAACCGTTCCGGGTTCGGCGGAGACTCGATTTCGTATAAGGATTCGAGTCATGGCACGTCCCTCCTCCTACCCGCTTGAGCTGCGCCGTCGTGCGGTGCGCATGGTCGCCGAGGTCCTCGGTGACTACCCGAACGAGTCCGCGGCGCTGAAGGCCGTCGCTGAGAAGCTCGGCATCGGCTCGACCGAGACGCTGCGCAACTGGGTCCGTCAGGACCAGGTCGACTCCGGGCAGCGGTCCGGCACGACCACGGAGGAGTCCGCGCAGATGAAGGCGTTGAAGAAGGAGAACGCCGA
>NZ_JBVJLD010000102.1:0-6113 GCF_055584905.1 Kitasatospora sp. NPDC088742
CCCCCGGCATCACCACTCCCGAGCAGCCCCGCCGGGCGACTCGCCGCCCACGCCAGCCACCCGCCGCACAGCACCGCCAACGACCCCCGCGCCGCAGGCACCACCGCACAGCCCACCGCCAACCCCACCACCGGCAGCCCGTGCCGGACGGCACCCCGCACCGCCGCGAGCGCCCGCTCCCGCCAGGCCCGGCCACCCGCCTCGGCCGCCGCCCCCGGCAGGCGCCGCGGGACCCGGGCGTACAGCTCCTCCGCCAGCGAGAACACGTCCGCGTGCCGGTACCGGGCGGCGTCCCCCGGCCCGATCCCGGCGTCCTCCAGCGCGGCCGCTATCTCCAGCACGTCCACCGCCTGTTCGCAGACGCTCCGGTGACGCGCCATCAACTCCCTTACCGGGTCAGCTACTTCCCCGGCCATCAGACCGCTTCCTTCAACGGCTCCACGTCGGCGCCGGCGGAGGAGGAAGACCCCTCCGCCTCCTCGGCCCCGGCCGGCCCCGCGACCCAGTACTCGGCGGGCCGGGCGAACGGCCGCACCTCCGCCCTGGCACCGCTGCGGTCCGCCCCCGCCGAGTACGCCGGGAAGCGCGAGACCAGCTCCAGGTAGACCTCCCGGAAGGCGGTCACCACCGGCTCCACGGCGAACCGTTCCTGCGCGCGCAGCCGCCCGGCCAGCCCGAGCCGGGCCCGCCGCTCCGCGTCGCCGAGCAGCGCCAGGCAGGCGGCGGCCAGCGCAGCCGGATCGCGGGGCGGCACCAGCAGCCCCGTCGGCCCGAGCACCTCCCGGGCCACTCCGACCTCGGTGGAGACCACGGCCCGGCCGCTCAGCATCGCGTCCGCGATCAGCCGCGGGCTGCGCTGGGCGAGCGCCGAGAAGACCACCACCTGCCCGGCCTCCCAGGCCTCGGCCGCCCCGCCCTCCGGTCTCCCCTCGAAGGAGACCGCCGCGTCCACCCCGAGCTTCTCCGCGATCCCGCGCAGGTGCGCCAGGTACCCCGGAGCGCCCTCCTCCCCGTACAGCCGCAGCCGCGCCGTCGGCAGCTCGGCCCTGACCCGGGCGAAGGCGTGCAGCACCAACGCCGGATCGCGCCCGGGCTCCAGCGCCCCGGCCCAGACCAGCACCGGCCGCTCCGGCTCCGGCCCGGCCGCCGGCCGCGCCACCGCCGGGGTGCCCTCGTGCACCACCCGGACCCGGGCCGGGTCGGCCCCGCAACGCTCCTGCCAGCGCCGGTCGTAGTCGCTCCCGGGGGTGAGCACGGCGGCCTGACGGTACGTCTCCTCGGTGAGCTGCCGGAAGAAGGCGATCAGCAGCGCCCGGACCGGCCAGCGGTACGGCGCGGTGCGCCAGCTCCGGTACTGCTCGCGCAGGTGCAGCCCGTGCTCGGTGACCACGAACGGCACCCCGTGCAGCTGCTTGGCGACCAGCGCGGGCAGCGCCGCCGGGCCGCCGCCGACCACGTGGCAGAGGTCGGCACCGCCGAGCCCGTCCTCCCCGGTGCCGTACCAGGCCGCGGCGAGCGGCCGCAGGCACTGCTCCAGCAGGTCGGCCGCGACCAGCACGTCCCGCACCTGCGGCTGCCCGGCCGCCGTCTCGGCCCCGGGCGAGCGCCAGACCTGCTCCAGCACCCGCTGGGCCGGCCCGGAGGAGAGGAAGGCCGGCAGTGCGCCGTCCTCCCGCCCCAGCGCGGCCAGCCGGTACAGCGCGGGGCCGAAGGCGTCCTTCTCCCCGGGTATCACCAGCGAGCGCACCAGCGCCCGGTAGGCCTGGGCGTACGACCGCCGCCGGTGCAGCGCGGGCCCGCGGCCCCGCGGCCGCCGCCCCCAGATCGGCAGCTCGCTCACCGGCAGCCGCCCGCCCCGGGGCCCGCCGCCCTCGCCCAGCACGTACATCCGGAACTCGTGCTCGGCCAGCCCCTCGGCCAGCCGCCCGCACCAGCCGTCGGCACGGCGTGCGTACGAGTGGGAACTCTCGGTGATCAAGGCAATGCGCACGACGACCTCCAGGGCGCAGCGGTTCGTGTTGACCGGGTGCGGTTACGCGACGACGTCAGCCCACGTACCAGTACTCAGAACCCGCGCGGCCGCTCCGGGACCACCCGGAGGGGCCGCGCTCTCCCCCACACCTGTTCGGTCCGACACCACGAAGGTAGAACGAATCGCTGAGAACGCCTCCGACATGGGCGTCCAGGCCACCTGAACGAGTGAAACCGCGTGACCTCACCCCAACTGAGCCGTTCCCCGGCCCAGCTGACTCCCCGTCAACAACGCGTCCGCACCACGAGGGCCGCAGGTCAGGTCACCGCTCAGGCCGTCGCCAGCAGCTCCCGCACGGCCCGCGCCACCAGCTCCGGATGCTCCAGCATCGCCACGTGCCCGGCCTCCGGCAGCACCAGCAGCCGGGCGTCGGCGAAGGCCGCGCAGGCCTTCCGGGCCGAGCGGTAGGAGACCAGCTTGTCCTTGAGCCCGTACACCAGCAGCACCGGCGCCTTCACCTGCGCCGCCTGCCGCCAGAGCGACTGCTCCCCGCGCTCGGTGTACGCCGAGACGATCCCGCGCGCCGAGCCGGCCAGCACCGCGAGCGCGTACGGCAGCCCGGCCCGGCGCCGGTGCTCGGCCACCGCGCGGTCCCACTGCCCGGGCGGGACGGCGTCCGGGTCCCCGTAGACCAGCCCGAGCAGCTGCCGGGTGGCCTGTTCGACGTCGCCGCCGGGGCTGCGGGTGCGGCTCAGCAGGGAGGCCACCCCGGGCACCGCGAGCAGGCCGGTGGGCCAGGCGGTGCGCTGCGGGGGCAGCTCGGGCAGGGCCGGGGAGATCAGGGTGAGGCTGCGCACCAGGTCGGGCCGCAGGGCGGCCAGCCGGACGGCGACGGCGCCGCCCAGCGAGTTGCCGAACAGGTGCACCGGGCCGCGTCCGGAGGCCTCCAGGTAGCCGATCACCGCCCGGACGTGGCCGTTGAGCGAGAGGTTGCCGTCCAGCGGGGGCATCGACCAGCCGAAGCCGGGCAGGTCCACCGCCTCCACGTCCAGGGTGTCGGAGAGCTCGGCCATCAGCTCGGTCCAGTTGTCCCCGGAGCCGCCGAGGCCGTGCACGAAGAGCGCGGGCGGCAGCTCGGCCGCCCGGGTGGCGGGCCCGTGCACCGCCAGCACCGCCCCCGGGACCTCCACGGTCCGCCCCGCACCCGTCCCGTCCGCCACCCGCTGCTCAGTGCTCATGGAGCACGATCGTAGTGAGCGGGAAGGTGGGGGCCCAGCCCCCACGAGCACCCCTCGGCCGTCTCGGCCTCTGGACACCGCAGGTCGGCACCGTATTGTGGGCTTCCGACAAGGGGTCCGAGGGGGAATTGATCGGCGCTCGCCCGGCGCGGATCCGGTTACCCAAAAGTAGAATCAGACACCTCTGCAAGCCACGCACGGCACACCGTCCCCGTCCCGGGCGTGCCGCAGTCCGAGAAGTGAGGAGCGCCCGTGTCGGCCGTCCAGGAGGCTCAGGAGCGCCCGCGCGGCGCCCGCCTGCCGCGCAGCGCCCGCCGTGAACAACTGCTCGGTGCCGCGCAGGAGGTGTTCGTCGCCCAGGGCTACCACGCCGCGGCGATGGACGACATCGCCGACCGCGCGGGGGTCAGCAAGCCCGTCCTCTACCAGCACTTCCCCGGGAAGCTGGAGCTCTACCTCGCGCTGCTCGACAAGCACTGCGACGCCCTGGTCGAGGCGACCCGGGACGCCCTCGCCGCCACCACCGACAACAAGCAGCGGGTGGCCGCCACCATGGAGGCGTACTTCAACTACGTCTCCAGCGAGTCCGGCGCCTTCCGCCTGGTCTTCGAGTCCGACCTGACCAACGAGCCCGCCGTGCGCGAGCGGGTCGAGCGGGCCGCCGATGCCAGCGCCACCCTGGTCAGCCAGGTGATCGCGGAGGACACCGACCTCCCCGACGCCGAGTCCAAGCTGCTCGCGGTCGGCGTCTGCGGCCTGGCCCAGATCACCGCCCGCTACTGGCTCTCGCAGAACCTCGAGATCCCGCGCGACGCCGCCGTCAAGCTGGTCGCCAGCCTGGCCTGGCGCGGCCTCAAGGGTTTCCCGATGCACCCGGGCGAGCCGGGCACGGAGTCCGCGGCCGGCTGACCGGAGTCCGGCGGTGATCGCCGGACCTTCGTCTGCGGGCCAGGCAGGTGCTCTATGGTGAAGCCGTACGGCGCGACGGCCGCGAACGGCGGTTCGAGCGCACGGATGACTGCAAACCCGGAGGGACGGAAGCCGTGGAGGTCAAGATCGGCGTGCAGCACGCGCCCCGAGAGATCGTTCTCGAGAGCTCGCAGACTGCCGATGAGGTCGAGAGCGCGGTCGCCAAGGCGCTGGAGGGCACCACCAAGCTCTTCACGCTGACCGACGAGCAGGGCCGCCGCGTCATCGTCCCGGCCGAGCGCCTGGCGTACGTGGAGATCGGTGAGCCGAGCGTCCGCAAGGTGGGCTTCGGCACCGCCTGACGCACCGGCAGCACCTGACGCTGTCTCAGCAGGACGGCCGCCCCTTCACCCGAAGGGGCGGCCGTTCCGCGTCCGGTGCGCGTACCACCGGACCTTCCGGGGTATGGGCCGGGGTACCCCCGCCCCGGCCCCACACCTGGGAGGCAGCCCGTGGTCCTGCAGACGATCGCCTTCGCCGTCATCGGACTGACCGTCGCCGCCGTGGCGCTGGTGCTGTTCGCCGACTACTTCCCGAATCCCCGGGCCCTGACCGTCTGCACCGCGGTGGTCTCGGCCCTGATCGGCGGGGTGGTCTCCGGTTACGCGCTGGACGACTGGCTGCCGGGCCTGGCCCTGCTCTTCTCGGCGGTCAGCTCCGCCCTGCTGCTCTCGGTGCTGGCCCGCCCGGACCAGGCCGGCGGGCACGGCCGCCACCGGCACGCCTGAGGCGGCACCGGATCAGGAGGCGAGCCCCATCGCGGCCATCCGCCGGGTGTGCGCCTCGGTGATCCGGTTGAACATCTTGCCGACCTCGACCAGGTCGAAGCCCTGCACCTCGGCGCCGCCCACCAGCAGGTTCGAGAGCGCGTCCCGCTCCGCCACCACCCGCTGGGCCTGGCTGAGCGCCTCGCCCATCAGCCGCCGGCCCCAGAGCGCCAGCCGGCCGCCGACCCGCGGGTCCTCCTCGATCGCCTGCCGGACCCGGTCCACCGCGAACTGGGCGTGCCCGGTGTCGGCGGAGACGCTGAGCACCAGGTCCCGGGTGTCGTCGTCCAGCCGGACGGCCACCTCGCGGTAGAAGTCGGTCGCGATCGCGTCACCGACGTACGCCTTGACCAGACCCTCCAGCCAGTCCGAGGGCGCGGTCATCCGGTGGAAGTTCTCCAGCGGCTCGACGAACGGGGTCATCACCTCGGTCGGGTCCGCCCCGACCTCGACCAGCCGGTCGTGCAGCTGCTGGTAGTGGTGGTACTCGTTGGAGGCCATCTTGGCCAGCGCGGCCTTGTCCACCAGGCCCGGCGCGAACTTGGCGTCCTCGGCCAGCCGCTCGAAGGCACTCAGCTCGCCGTAGGCGAGGGCCCCGAGCAGGTCCAGCACGGCGGCCCGGTACCCCGGGTCGGCCGCCTTGGCGTCCCAGCCACCGATGGAGGCGGGAGTGACGGGAGTGACGGAAGCGTCCAGCGGGGTGCCGTCGTCGGCGGCCTGAGTCTCCATTCCCGTCACCCTAGTGCCTCCCCCGGCGGGGGCCCGGGCAGGCAGCGCCCTCTGAACAGGAGGGTCGGCACGGAGTAGGGCACGTCACGTGTTCGAGTCGTCGCCTGACTGTATGGTGGTAGGGAGGCCCGATGTATCCGGGCGGCACATGACGGTGCCGCGCAGGACACCGGGCGTTCACGTACGCGGATGCCCGGTCGGAGAGCCGATCGGCTCCGACCATGGCCCGGACTTCGGGCCCTGGCACCGCATCAGTGGCCGAGCGAGGGCCGCCGCGGACCGCGCCTCCCCCCGGCGAACGGTCCCGCGCCGCGCCCCTCAAGGGAATCCTCCCCGACGCCGCCGCACCCGCGCCCCGCACCGGGCCGCTCGGGTCGGCAGGGCACAGGGGCCGGCGCGGTTGTGCGACCTCGTGACGACGGGACGGGCCGCTAGACG
>NZ_JBVJLD010000103.1:0-5762 GCF_055584905.1 Kitasatospora sp. NPDC088742
GGAAGCCCCCAACTACCATCGGCGCTAAAGAGCTTAACTTCCGTGTTCGGTATGGGAACGGGTGTGACCTCTTTGCCATCATCACTAGACTTTGTTATGTATCTTGTTTTGAAGTTGTTTACCTGTCCTTCAAGACAAGAATTATTGTATAACGTTTTCTAACATTGTGCAATACTTTTTTATAAAAAAAAGAAATTATTACTTTTTAAAGATATTTTTGTTAAGTAAGAGAAAATATTGCCCTGCAAAATATTATAGCAATTGTTGGTTCAAAAGAAAACAATTATTTTATTTGGCCGATATTATTAGCTTATAATCTATTTCACTACAAGTGAAGAATATAGATAATCCTTCACTCGTCTTTTCGTTAAATATTTGAAAGCTCTATTTTTAATTTTACAATATCCTCAAGTGTAGTGGAAGGTCCAAAAGATATTCTAAAAAATTGGCGTGCCGCTTCCAAAGAGAACCCCATTGATAGAATAGCCTTTGTTCCCGATTCACTATGAATATCACATGCACTACCTGTAGAGATACAGATTCCCGCCTCATTTAACTTTAAAAGAACATATTGCCCCTCTACTTTTTCCATCATTACCCCACAAATATTAGGTAGTTGCTGTTTACACTCAACGAGCTGACATTTTTCAGGTAAATTATTTTCAAAATAATTTCTTAGCGTTTCATAATGTTGCAATTCATATTGATAGTTTTCAATTGCCGCGGCAAAGGCCACGATTGCAGGAGTATCTAATGTCCCCCCTCTAAGACCCCTCTCATGTGTCAAACCTGGTGTTAATGCAGGTACTCTGATTGCAGGGTTCAGATATATAGCACCACAGCCCTTTGGTCCGCCTATTTTATGAGCCGAGATGGTAATCGCATCTGCCCCTTGTGGTATAGCTAGTTTGCCAAATGATTGTACACAATCAACATGACAGAATATATTTGATTTTCTTGCCATCTTTACGATTTTCTCTACAGGCTGGATTGAACCAATTTCAGAATTGACATGTTGAATGGTAATCAAAGCAGTCTCTTCCCGGATTGCTTGTTGCAATTGCCCCAGATCAACACAACCATCCTTCTGCAAAGGTAATTTTGTTACAGTAAAGCCCTTTTTCTCAAGTGTATTCAAAGCCGCATGCACTGACGTATGCTCAGCTTGAGATGAAATAATGTGTTTTCCTTTTTTTGAGGCTAGCGCTAACGACAAGATGGCTATGAGATTTCCTTCTGTTCCACTACCCGTAAAAATTACGCCATCACTAGTTACACCTAGGGCTTGGGCTACAACCTCCCTTGATTGCTGGACAAAATAAAAAGCTTGTCCCCCTAAATCATGCAAACTCGCACTATTTCCATAATACCGTTGTGCCACCTCTACATATGCCTCAAGAGATTCCCTCATCATAGGTGATGTTGCAGCATAATCCATATAAATCATCGTCTTCTTCCTCTCTTGTTCATCAGGTCTTGTTTTCTTTTATATTTTATGTAAAGATAAGTGTCAAGACAACTGTAAAGAAGGTATAACAATGGATGTAAAGACAGACGTCCTTATAATTGGTAGTGGTATTGCTGCACTTCAGGCTGCTTTAGTGCTTGAAAAACATTTTCAAATACAAATTGTTACAAAATCATCTATATATATGAGTAGTTCTTATCGTGCACAAGGTGGGATTGCTGCTGTTACCAGTGAGGAGGATCATATTCAACATCATATTGCTGATACATTGAAAGCTGGAGAGTATCATCATGAGAAAAGGCATGTTAAAACACTTATAAAAGATGGCACTGAGATTATGCAAAACTATCTAAAGGATGGCCTCCCTGTTGATCGGCAGGTCGATGGAAAACCTGCTCTAGGACTTGAAGGAGCACATAGTCATCATCGTATTCTACATGCAGGTGGTGATCGTACTGGTCAGATTTTCATAGATTACTTGCTTCATAAACTTTCGCCCAAAACAAAGATCAATTGCTATGAAATGGCTTATGAGCTTTTACGGAATACAGATGGTGACTGTGTAGGAGTGCTAACTAAAGGAGAAAAAGGTACAAAACGTTATTTGGCTCATCATGTTATTTTAGCGACAGGTGGCGCAGGTGCCCTTTATTCAAGTACATCTAATTTTCCAACTAATACAGGGGATGGGATCGCATTAGCATTTCGAGCAGGCGCTGCCATTAGTGATATGGAATTTATGCAATTTCACCCGAGTCTTCTGTGGTGTAAAAATGAAGCAAAGGGATTAGTTTCTGAAGCTGTCAGAGGGGCTGGTGGTATTTTTGTTAATGCCCAGCATCAGCCCATTATGACAGGTTTACATGCTCAACTTGACCTAGCACCAAGACATATTACTGCACTTGCCCTATTTACAAAACGTGCAGCGGGTGAAGAAACGTTTATTGATATCACTAACATTCAAGACTTTGAAGCAAAGTTTCCAACAATTGCTCAGCTGTGCCATGTTCATCACGTTCATTTACAAGATGGTCTAATCCCCGTGGCTCCAGGAAGTCATTTCTTGATGGGTGGTGTTATTGCTGATGACAAAGGAAGAACTACTATACCGAACTTATATGCAGTCGGTGAGGTTGCCTGTACAGGCGTACATGGTGCGAATCGTTTAGCAAGCAACTCCCTATTGGAAGGTATTACATTTGGTCAAAAAATGGCGCAGTTCATTATTCAAAAAGGGTGTCATCAAAAAAACTTTTTACTGGAAAAGCATCAATGTCCTGATAAAATGCCACCTTTATTTAGCAAACCCCAATTACAGCAACACATGATGCAGTTCCTAGGTATTGTTAGAAATATTGATGACTTGCAGCATTTTGTAAAGCAACTACCCTCCTTGCAATCACTTATTCAAGTTAATTTAAAGGGTCTAGAACTAGCTGAGTTGGAATTATTTATGATGCATGTAGTCGCCACATTAATGGCACATGCAGCAATTACTCGAACGGAAACAAGAGGAGCTCATATTCGGAAGGATAAATCCGAAATGAAATCACAATGGGCAAGTCGATGGATTATTTTTTCGCAAGGACAAATGAAAGTGAGGAACTCATTGTATGAATATCATCAAACTTGAGGAAATGCTCAAGCAATTTTTTAATGAGGATTTAGGAGATGGAGATTTATCGAGTGAATTTATCTTTTCAGCCGAACAACAGGGAGCTTTTTCTTTTTACGCGAAAGAAAGCGGAATTTTTTGTGGGGCTAACATTATTGAGCATGGCTTTCTCTTACTCGATCGATCAATCGAAGTCAATCTTCATACAAAAGATGGAGAGATGGTGAAGTCAGGTGATGTACTCGCTGTGATTAAAGGTCCCTTACAAAAATTATTAATCGGTGAGCGTGTCATTTTAAATCTTATTCAACGTATGTCTGCTATTGCAACGGCTGCCCATCTTGCCGTTCAAGAAACAGTAGGTACTCACGCAAAAATATGTGATACGCGTAAAACACTACCAGGACTGCGTATGCTAGATAAATATGCTGTTAGAATTGGTGGTGCTTTTAATCATCGTAATGGCCTGTACGACGCAATTATGCTAAAGGACAATCATATTGCCTTTGCTGGTAGCATTACAAAGGCAGTTCAGACCGCTAGAGCGAAAGTCGGTCATACCGTAAAAATTGAAGTTGAAATTGAATCAAAAGAACAATTAGAAGAAGCTATCAACGCAGGAGCAGATATTATTATGTTTGATAACCGTAGCCCAGAAGAAATCCGTGCATGGCTTCCCATTGTTCCTCCCACTATTGCGACTGAAGCATCTGGGGGCATCACACTTGAAAATTTAAAGGCTTATGCCCAAACGGGTATTCAATGGATTTCACTTGGCTCCTTAACACATTCAGTTAAAGCTTTTGATATTAGTGCACTCGTTCAAATGAAAGGAGATCATTCCCTTGTCCATCACTAGTTTATTACAACAGACGACATTACTCCCAGAGCATTATCGGGCACTATCTGTAAAGGAAATGGAATCTCGTATTTTATCAATAAAGAAAAAATTAGGTTCTAAATTATTTATTCCTGGCCACCATTATCAAAAAGATGAAGTCATTCAATTTGCAGATGCAACTGGGGATTCTTTACAGTTAGCTCAATTATCCGCAGCAAATAAGGAAGCTGAACACATCGTATTTTGCGGTGTACATTTTATGGCAGAAACTGCTGATATGCTGACAACGAAACAGCAACATGTCTATTTACCAGATATGCGCGCTGGTTGTTCAATGGCTGATATGGCTGATATTTATCAAACTGAACAAGCATGGCCAATTCTTCAAGAACTCTTTGGTGATACGATTATTCCTCTAACCTATGTTAACTCAACTGCGGCTATTAAAGCCTTTACTGGAAGACATGGTGGTGCTTGTGTCACTTCATCGAATGCAAAGGAACTTGTTCAATGGGCTTTTACCCAAAAACAGCGTATCTTCTTTTTACCTGACCAACATTTAGGAAGAAATACTGCCTATGATTTAGGTATACCTCTTGAAAATATGGCTGTTTGGAATCCACATAAGAACTTGCTCGAAACAAAAGAGCCACTTGAAAATATCCAGGTTATTCTTTGGAAGGGTCACTGCTCTGTGCACGAAGGTTTTACTGTTCAACATACAGAGGTTATTCGCAAAGAACACCCGACTATGAGGATAATTGTTCACCCTGAGTGCAGCCGTGAAGTGGTTGCAGCGGCTGATGATGCAGGCTCCACAAAATACATTATTGATACAATCAATCGAGCTCCAAGCGGATCTGCATGGGCAATTGGAACAGAAATGAACCTTGTCAATCGCATTATTAAGCAGCATCCTGATAAACATATTGTCTCCTTAAACGAAAACTTTTGTCCTTGTTTAACAATGAATCGAATTGACCTTCCACATTTGTTATGGAGCTTAGAAAGTATTGAGCAAGGTCAACCTCATAACCGCATACAAGTAGATGAACATACTACCGCTGAAGCACTTAGTTCACTTGAAAGAATGCTAGCCAGAGGATAAATAGTTAAAACTTTTTAAACAGAAAGGTTGAAGATATAACCTTTCTGTTTTTGTTGACATAACGCCTACTTCTAATAGTGCTAATGGCTTCCATTTGCGCCCCGCTTTGCTATAATTGACACGACTTTATGCTCCATGATACTGTCAATTTGGAGGTGATACTAAATGGCTTTTCAATCGAAAAATATCTTTATCAATTTACCAGTACAAGATCTAAACAAATCGATCAGTTTTTTTAAGGAATTAGGTTTTGAGTTCAATCAACAATTCAGTGATGAAACAACAGCCTCAATGATTATTAGTGAAAATATCTTCGTATTAATAATGGTTGAAGAACGATTTAAAGGATTTAGTAAGAAAGAAGTTACAGATACTACTACTTCTGCAGAAGCAATCTTATGTCTTTCTGCTGAAAATCGTGAACAAGTAGATCAATTAGTGAATAAGGCTCTTGCCTCTGGTGGTAAACCTTATAGTGAACCACAAGATCACGGATTTATGTATGGTTGGGGTTTTCAAGATGTAGATGGGCACATCTGGGAAGTAGTTTATATGGATGAAAATGCATTGAAACAAGAGTAAATTTTGTATCTATGAATATCAAAAAACAGTAGATGCAATAGCATCTACTGTTTTTAGTATGACCCGTACGGGATTCGAACCCGTGTTACCGCCGTGAAAGGGCGGTGTCTTAACCACTTGACCAACGGGCCCATGGCGGAGAAGGAGG
>NZ_JBVJLD010000104.1:0-5604 GCF_055584905.1 Kitasatospora sp. NPDC088742
TCCGAACCCGGAAGCTAAGCCTCATAGCGCCGATGGTACTGCAGGGGGGACCCTGTGGGAGAGTAGGACGCCGCCGAACAATCATTCAAGAGAAGGCCTCCCGGCTTATGCCGGGGGGCCTTTTCGCATTTACGGGCCGAACGCGGAGGTGGATCGCCGCGTGATCCAGCAGACGGTCGGGGCCGGCTGTGACTGGTTAGCATCCGGTATGGCCACGCATTGGAAGAACAGTCCTGGGACGTTCGAGCAGATCCTTCGAGATCACGGACTCGACCTGGACGCGGTCGACGATGTCGCGCGGGCATGGTCTGCGTTCCAGGAGTTCGTCCAGGTGCAGCTGGACGGGATCGAGGACGACGGCGACGGGTTCATCGTGCAGTGGGGGCGGTGGAGTTGGAACGACGATCGCCCCGCACTGGTCTTCACCAGGCAGTTCGCGGTGAGCGACGAGGGTGACCGTGACGACGAGTTCTGGCAGCCGGAGCGCTGGAGCGTAGAACTCGAGCTCTTCTTCGCCGAGGCTCCGGCCTGGGCCGACCTGGCCAGCATGGCCTGGACCAACAGCATGGGCTTTGACTTCGATCCCATCGGCCATGAGCGAGCCGTGGCCCTGTCCCGGATCGCCAGGTTCATCGAAACGCTTCCGCAGGTCAGCGCGATGTGGCGGGCGCGTCCGGTGGGTAGCACCCTCGGGCTGGAACGCGCGGACTGAGTACATCCGTATCTGCTCAGCGCGGTACAACCGAGGGTGCTCAACGTGCTCGGCTGAGCACCCTCGCCAGGGTCTCCTACGGCACCCGCCACAGGGCGACGGCGAACACTGCGGTCACCCATGTCCACAGGGCTGACAGCGCGAGGTGGCCCAGGGTGCGGAGCGGGTCACCGCGCCAGAGACGGGGCGAGAAGACGGCGAACTGGAAGAGCCAGCGGGTGCCCCAGAAGACGGTCTGGCCGACCAAGAGGGCGGTCCCGAGCGGCGAGCCCGCGAGGAGCTCGCCGGGCAGGGCGAGCGGCAGCAGACCGAGCAGTGCACACGTGAGGCCGATGAAGAAGACGTGGACGTAGGAGACCTGACGGGTCAGCAGCGTGGTCCCGGCCAGGTCGGCGGGCCAGCCGATCACCAGGGGCAGCACCGCATGAAACAGGCCGAGGCCCACCAGCACGGCCCCGACCAGCCGCAACTGGACTTCCAGGTCGAAGAGCTGGTTCACGAGCCGGGCCTCCGGAAAGCGAAGGCGGTGACCAGTACGGCGATCCGCCGTTCGGCCGCCGGGTGCAGACCCGCCTCGGCGGCGTGGTCGAGCCAGGTCGACCGCGGCAGGAAGTGCCACGCGCCCGGGCCGTAGACGGCGGTGTTCGCGGCGTCGCGCAGGTGCTCGACCAATACGAGCGAGCCGCCCGGCCGCAGCACCCGGGCCGTTTCGGCGAACAGTGCGGCGCGGTCGGCCGCCCGGCGCAGCTCGTGGGCGGCGAACACGAGGAGCACCGTGTCCAGCGAGGCGGTCGGGGCGGGCAGCCTCGCCGGCCGGGCGGCCACGGTGCCGGCCGCCGGGGGCACCAGGCGGCGGGCGCGGTGGATCGAACCCTCCGTCATCAGGGTCGGGTCGTAGAGGTCGGCGATCAGCTGCACTGCGCCGGGGTGGCGTGCGGCGACGGGCCGGCTCGTCTCGTCGAGGCCTGCCGAGACCACGAGGTGGCGGCCGGGTCCGTCCGGCAGCAGGTCGTCGAGCCATCCGTAGCCGTGCAGCCCGGAACGGTCGTAGGCATACCAGGTGGCGGCAGTGCTGCCGGCGAGTAGCCAACCTGCTGCGAACGCACCGGCCCGGGCGAGCCGGGCGGCCGGGCGGGGCAGCCGCCGGGCCAGTGCCCAGCCACCGGCTGCGGAGAGTGCGCCGCCGGCGTACAGCGGCCAGTTGTAGCGGATCACCTCGCGCACCCCGGACGGGCGGTGTGGCGGGAACGGAGGCGCCGTGGGCGGGGCCTTCGGGACGGCGCGGGTTGGTCGCGGACCCGTCGACCGGGCCGGGATCACCGGGCGCTCCCGTCCAGGGCACGGCGGCTACCCGGCTCCCAGCCGTAGTCGAGATCGGCGACGTGGAAGGCGTTGGCGAGCACGGGCCGGGTGCCGGCCAGCGGGCCGTGGTCGAAGAACGTCAGCCGGGGTACCTCGACCGTGACCGGCACCGGCTCCCAGTGGGGGCGAACGGCCTTGACGACGATCATCGAGCGGGTCTGCGGCTCGTACTCGAAGGTGTAGGGCAGCGGTCCGGCGAACCGGCGCGCTGCCCGCGCATCGGCGAACGGGCTGCCGGGTGGTAGCGGGGCCGGCGGGCCGGCCAGGTTCGCGCGGACGTGCAGGTCGGCCCGGCCGTCGGCGCTGAGCACCTTGAACTCCAGGGTGTCGCCGACGGTCCGGCTGCCGATCCGGGCGAGCCGGTAGTGGTAGCGGGACAGCAGGTTGCCGCCCGTGACCATCAACCGGTGGCCAGTGTCGCTGCGCAGGATCCGCAGGCCGCGCATCGTCCGGCCGCCCGGGGTGGGGAACCGGGTGAACACCCGGTAGCCGGTCAGGACGACGTCGGCGCCGATCCGGGCCGGCAGCCCGGCCGGGCGCAGGCCGCGCGCGTCCACCACGGCGGCCGCTACGAAGCCGTGTTCGGTGCCGTCGGGGGCGGTGTAGGTGTCCAGGGCGAGCCCGGGTGGGACCAGCGGCGCGAGCCGCTCGGGCGGCAAGGCGTAGGTAAGGACGAGCGAGTGCGCGAAGTGGGTGCGGATCGGTATCGGGTGGCGCTGCAGCAGGTGGCGCACGGTCAGCTCCTCGGAAGCGCGAGAGTACTGCCGCCGCCCGGTGCCGGCCGCCCGGTTCGGGGCGGCGCGGCAAGGCACGGCAGGGCATGACGGGGCAGCCCGGCACCCGTGGTCAGGGCTGGTCGCTCCCGCTCGCGACCATCATGCCGCACGCTCTTGAACGCGTTCAAGTATTGAGCCCGGGTCCGGTCAGGGCCGCCGTGCGGGCACGCGGAAGCCGGCGGAGGTCCGACCAGCCATTCCCGCCCAGCTACCCGGCGGTGTCGTCGACGCTGCGGTCGTTCACCTGCGGTGCGGTGACCTCGAGCGGCCCGGTGGCGGTGACCACGGCCCGGGGAAGGTGGCGGCCGCTGCGGACCACCAAGCGGTGCCCCGCTCGTCGGTCTCCGCTGCCAACTCGGCTGTGTACTGGTCGACTTCGGCCTTCAGGCGTTCTGTCCGCAGTTCCGTGAACGGCTGGGCCATGAGCAGGAGCGACGTGAGGTGTTCTCGTGGCACGCTGTCCGGATGACGACGGTGGACCCGAATGACACCGCGGCCGGCTGGATCTGGAGCACGAACCTCCGGGCGTTCGTGGAACTCGTCGCTCACTACGTCGGCTACGACTTCGACAGCACCGATTGGCAGGCCATCGTCGCGGGGATGACGGCAACTGACGACGGGGGCCCGGACAGTTGGTTCAGCTACCCATTCGTCGGAGCACGCCACAACGTCGATGTGCACCTGGCCAATGCCATCGGAGGTGACGAGGTGTCCGTCCGAGTCGTGGGTACTTCGGAGCCCGAACTCGTCCTGAGGATCGCCACATTGGTGGATGCCTACGCTTCTGTGCCGAGCTGGTGCGGTTCACATTGCCTTCGACCTTGCCGGAGCTCCGTTCGAGGGTGAGGCCCGCGGTGACGGCGGTGAGGTCCTGGATCAGGGAGCCGGCGCGACTGTCACCTGGGCAAGGCGTTCGGCGGCCGCAGCGGGTAGGTCCGCGCCTCCGAACGCGGGTAGCAGGAGCAGCAGACGAGCATCCGGGTCCGTGGTGGATCCGCCGGCCAGGCCGTCGTCCGCGGCCGCGGTCAGCTCGGGCCAGGACAGGCCAGGTCCCATGAAAGCGGCCGACGGCGACCGGGACGGCGAAGATGGGCCAGTCCGCGCGGCTGGACAGTCGGCGGTGGAAGTCCGCGGCGGCATCGTGGTCCTCACCGAACAAGAGCTCCTCAGCCTCCTCGCTCTGCACGCAGGAGTAGAGGTGTCCCAGCCGGAACAAGGGCTCGTCGAGCAGCTCGGGAAGGTGGGACAGGGGACCACTGTCGTAGCCCGGGATCCGGTCGGGGTGCATGTCGTAAAGCTCGTCGAGTGGCTCAACCAGACCTCGCAATTCACGCGCCGCTCGCAGGGGCAGGGCATGGAGGGCGAGTTCGAGCACCGCGCGCTCGTCGGTCGCGTAGGAGGGGCTGCACCACAGGCAGCCACAACCGCTCGAGAGCGCGAGACCCGGACGGCGGGTTATCCGCGACCACTGCCGAAGGGCTTGTGCCACCGCGCCGGGCCAGAGCCGGTCGCGTTCCAGTCGGACGACCGCAGCCGCGAGCATGCCAGACCCTTTCCGCGGCCACCGGCTCTATGCCATCCAGCAGTAAAGGCGGTCGTTCCGCCCCCCGATGGCCCGCGTCCTGGCTGCCAGGTCAGCCAGGATCTCGGCAGCCGTCCCCTGTTCGAAGACCTCGCCGTCTGCCGCCCGCTCCTCGACCCACTGCCGGCTGACCTCGACCAGCCGAGGCTCATCGGCAGCGGCGAGCGCGTTCTGGAGGACCCGGGAAGCCGCAAGGATCATCGGGCCCTCACCGTTGCCGGCCTCGGCAACAACTTCCGGTTCGTCAGCGGCAACGAGGTCCTCGAAGCTCCGGCCGGTGAAGAGGCTCTCCCACTCGATCAGTGCCTCTTCGGCATCGACGTTGCCGTACGTCAGGGACTCGAAGGCCCCGTCGGGGCCGTGGTCCACGAGCGCTGCCGCAGTGTCGTGGTCCGGTGCGACGAAGAACTTGATGATGATGCTCACCGGGGCATGGTGCCTGTCCAACAGGCCCGGGTCTATCAGGCTCCGGCCCTGCTCCGGAGGCAGCACCGGGCGGACCTGGTCGTGGACGCCGGCCATCCCATGGCCGGGGCCTGGGCGGCTGCTCGGTACGTCGGGGCTGCGGTTGACGTTGCCCCCGTAGGGGTCTAGTGTTCTTCGAGCTGCCTGACAGGGAGAACCGGACGCGCGCTCTGCACGGACGGTCCCGGGGTAGCCGATCTCCTGAATCACCACTTCTTAAATTTGAGCTGGGTCGCGCCTTGTCGCGGGTCAGTGCGAATTGTCGTGCGCGAATTCGGAGGATCGGGCCGGATTCGCCTTTCGGGGTGGGGATCGGCTAGAGTTTGGAACGTCGGACGGGCCGTCAGGTCGCGGAAGACACAAGCGAGTTGGATGAGGGAAGCGCCGGAAACGGAGCGGAAAACATCTGGTAAGCTAAGAAAACGAAAGAACGAAGCGCCCGGAGGGCCCGCTGGAAGGCGGACCGAAGGAAGCCACCGTTCCTTGAGAACTCAACAGCGTGCCAAAAGTCAACGCCAGATATGTTGACATCCCCGGCCTCACCGATTCGGTGGGGTTGGAGATTCCTTTTGAAGTAAAACACTAGCGAGGACGCAGTGCGCGGGATCACCTTATTCCGGTGGTTGCCGTGCCGCTCAACGCGAGTGGTTACCGGATTACCGGTAGACATTCACGGAGAGTTTGATCCTGGCTCAGGACGAACGCTG
>NZ_JBVJLD010000105.1:0-5348 GCF_055584905.1 Kitasatospora sp. NPDC088742
GGGCAGCCGCGGCCAAGGGGGCGCCGAAGCGCAGCCGGAAGAAGATCGTGGCCTGGGTGGCGGCCGGGGCGATGGCCCTGGTGGTCTGCACCGGTGGCGCGCTCTACCTGAAGTTCAACGGCAACCTCAGCACCTTCGGCAGCGACGGCCTGAACGAGGACCGCCCGGACGCCGCCGCGCCCGACGCCAACGGCAACACCCCGCTCAACGTGCTGCTGATCGGCTCCGACTCGCGGGCCGGCGACAACGCCAACCTGGGCGGCGGCGAGGAGGGCGGCGCGCGCTCCGACACCACGATCCTGCTGCACGTCTACGCCGACCGGAAGCACGCGGTGGGCGTCTCCTTCCCGCGCGACGCGCTGGTCACCCGCCCCAAGTGCAAGCTCCCGAGCGGGAAGTGGACCAAGGAGGAGACCGGGGTCATGTTCAACTCCGCCTTCTCCGTGGGCGGCACCGAGGAGGGCAACCCGGCCTGCACCCAGAACACCGTGGAGAAGCTCACCGGCCTGCGGGTCGACCACACCATCGTGGTGAGCTTCCAGGGCTTCGCCGCCATCACCGACGCGGTCGGCGGCGTCAACGTCTGCCTGCCCAACGCCATCTCCGAGGGTGACCTCAACCCCAACCTGCACCGCAAGGGCAAGCAGATCTTCCCCAAGGGCGAGCAGAAGGTCTCCGGCCAGAAGGCGCTGGACTACGTCCGGCTCCGGCACGGCATCGGCGACGGCTCCGACATCGGCCGGATGAAGCGTCAGCAGGCCTTCCTCTCCTCGCTGATCAAGGACGTGAAGGCCAAGGGCATGGACGCCGGGACGCTGCTCCCGCTGGCCGACGCGGCCACCAAGTCGATCACCGTGGACGAGGGGCTCGGCTCCCCGGCCAAGCTGCTCTCCTTCGCGCTGCAGATGAAGAACATCGACCTGAAGAACATCAAGTTCATCACCCCGCCGTGGCGCTTCGAGGGCTCCCGGGTGGCCTTCCAGAAGCCCGACGTGGACGCCCTCTGGGCGGCCCTGAAGAGCGGCCGCACGCTGGACGGCCAGGACGCCAACGCGCCCGCCGCGGGCGGCGGTTCGCCCGCCCCGGCCGCACCCACCCCCACGCCGACCCAGGCCCCGCCGGCCGCGGTCAAGGGCGCCGGGGTGAAGGTGAACGTCTACAACGGCACCACCACCGCCGGGCTGGCCACCGGTGCGGTGACCAGGCTGAAGGACTCCAAGTTCACGGTCGGCGCCACCGGGAACGCCGCCACCCAGAACCACGGCGAGACCACCGTGCAGTACGGCCCGGGGCAGAAGGCCGGCGCCCAGCTGGTCGCCGACCTGTTCCCCGGCGCCACCCTGGAGTCCTCCACCAAGGCCGGGATCAACCTGGTGCTCGGCCAGGACTACGCGACGGCCAACGGCGCCTCCACCCCGGCCGCGGGCGGCGCCTCCGCCGCCCCGACCGCACTGCCCACCAGCATCTCGGGGGCGGCCCGCTCCGCCGACGCCCCGGCCTGCGACGACCTCACCTACGGCTCCGCGGGCTGACGACGCGTCAGGGGCCCGGTGCGTGCGCACCGGGCCCCTGCTGACGGTCCGTCGGACGGGCCTCGCGGCCCGGCTCAGCCGTAGAGCCGCTCCAGGACGACGGCCACGCCGTCCTCGTCGTTGCTCGTGGTCACCTCGTCGGCCACCGCGAGCAGCTGCTCGTGCGCGTTGGCCATCGCCACCCCGTGCCCGGCCCAGCCGAACATCGGCACGTCGTTCGGCATGTCGCCGAAGGCGATGGTCTCGGAGCCCTTCACGCCCAGCCGGTGCGCGGCCACCGCGAGACCGGTCGCCTTGGACAGGCCCAGCGGCAGCATCTCGACCACCCCGGGGCCGGCCATGACGATGGTCACCAGATCGCCCGCCAACCGCTCGGCCACGGCGGCCAGTTCGTCGTCGGTGTGGTCCGGGTGCTGCAGGTAGAGCTTGCTGACCGGATCGGTCAGCAGCTCGTCCCGCGCCACCGGGCGGATCGGCAGCCCGGTCCCGATCTCCAGCGCGTAGCCGGGGCCGGCGATCACCTCGCCGTCCAGCCCGTCCTGGCTGGCCGCGACGGCCATGGTGCCGACCTCGGCCTCGATCTTGGCCAGCGCGGCGGCGGCGAGGCGCCGGTCCAGGGTGAGCGAGGTGAGCAGCCGGTGCTCGCCCGCGTCGTAGACCTGGGCTCCCTGCGCGCAGACCGCCAGACCGGTGTAGCCGATCTCGTCGAAGACCGTCCTGGTCCAGCGGGCCCCCCGCCCGGTCACGATGATGTGCCGCGCACCGGCCGCGCCGGCCAAGGCCAGCGCGGCGCGGTTGCGCTCCGAGACGGTCTCCGCCGAGCTCAGCAGAGTGCCGTCCAGGTCGGTCGCGACCAGGCGGTGGGGCAGTGCGGTCACTTGACGGGTTCCAGGACGGTCCGCCCGCCGAGGTAGGGCCGCAGCGCCTCGGGGACGACCACCGAGCCGTCCGCCTGCTGGTGGTTCTCCAGCAGCGCCACGATGGTGCGCGGCACGGCCACCAGGGTGCCGTTCAGGGTGGCCAGCGGGCGCACCCCGTTCTCGTCGCGCAGGCGGATGGCCAGGCGGCGGGACTGGTACTCGGTGGTGTTGGAGGTCGAGGTGACCTCGCGGTACTTGCCCTGGGTCGGGACCCAGGCCTCGATGTCGAACTTGCGGACCGCCGAGGAGCCGAGGTCGCCGGAGGCGACGTCGATCACCCGGTAGGGCAGCTCCAGCGCGTTCAGGAAGTCCTTCTCCCACTGGAGCAGGCGGCGGTGCTCGGCCTCGGCGTCCTCGGGCGTGGTGAAGACGAACATCTCCACCTTCTCGAACTGGTGCACCCGGATGATGCCGCGGGTGTCCTTGCCGTAGGTGCCGGCCTCGCGGCGGAAGCAGGAGGAGTAACCGGCGTACCGCAGCGGCAGCTTGTCCGCGTCCAGGATCTCGTCCATGTGGTACGCGGCGAGCGGGACCTCGGAGGTGCCGACCAGGTAGCGGTCCTCCTCCTCCAGGAAGTAGACGTTCTCCGCCGCCTGGCCCAGGAAGCCGGTGCCGTCCATGGCCGCCGGGCGGACCAGGGCCGGGGTGATCATCGGGATGAAGCCGGCCGAAGTGGCCTGCGCGATCGCCATGTTGACCAGGGCGAGCTCCAGCAGCGCGCCGACGCCGGTCAGGTAGTAGGAGCGCGCACCGGCCACCTTGGCCCCGCGCTCGGTGTCGATCGCACCGAGGATCTTGCCCAGCTCGACGTGGTCCTTGGGCTCGAAGCCCTCGGCCGCGAAGTCGCGCGGGGTGCCGATCTCCTCGAGGGTGACGAAGTCCTCCTCGCCGCCGACCGGGGCGGCCGGGTCGATCAGGTTCGCCAGTCCGCGGGCGAGCTTGTCGGCCTCCTCGGTGGCCTCGCGCAGCTCGGCCTCGGCGGCCTTCACCTCGGCGGAGAGCTGGCCGGTCCGCTTGAGCAGCGCGGCCTTCTCCTCGCCCTGGGCCTTGGGGATCTGCTTGCCCAGGGTCTTCTGCTCACTGCGCAGCTCGTCGAAGCGCGTGGAGGAGGAGCGGCGCCGCTCGTCGGCGGCGAGGAGGGAGTCGACCAGGTCGACGTCCTCTCCACGGACGCGCTGCGAGGCGCGCACTCGGTCGGGGTCCTCACGGAGCAGGCGAAGGTCAATCACGGGGCCCAGCCTACCGGGGTGGGGGGCTCCGACCGGAACGGGTTTCACCGGTGTCGACTGCTGTCCGTTCCATAGATTTATGTCCGTTTTTGTGGCACTCTGCCCGCCCGCACGTGTCAGGTCGGGCTGTGCACTATGTCGAGTGCCTGGGGATAACTCCGCCGAGCCTGTGGATAACCACTGTGGAGAACCGCGTTCGGGCCCGCTGTCCACAGGCCTGGCGGCGGTCCTGTGGACGGGGTGGAAGTGGTGGCTCTGCTGTCGATCCGCCAAGGAATTGAGGTTTGAAACCTCGATAGACCCACACGGGTAAGGGAATTTACCCACTCGGCCGGGTGATTTGCCAGACCAAGGGTGACTCTGGTCCGATTAGTCGGCTCCACCCGAGAAGCAGATGATCTGACCAGCTCCCGCAGTGGATATGCCGGTTTGTCGACTCGTCCCCAGGGCTGTGGATAACTCGGTGGAAGACCGCCTGTGGACGGCCCCCGGGGGCCTGTGGACGAAGCCCGCCGCCCGCCCCGGTGGGGCGGACGGCGGTCCGGTGCGGTCGCTGCACCGCGCGGGTGAAGCGACCCGCGTGTCGGCAATAGGACCTGAACGGTCGAAAGTGATCGGCGAGGATCAGTGAGGATCAGTTCCGGGCAAAGGCCCCGGAGAAGGAACTCAGAGTTCCCCGCGCCCGTCCAGGCAGCGCGAGAGCCAGTCGGCGGCGGCGCTGAAATCCTGGTCCGAGGTGCCCGGCCGGATCGCCGTCGGCGCCCCGTGGTCCGCCCGCGGATAGGAGCCCAGGAAGCGCACCTGCGGACAGATCCGCCGCAGGCCCATCAGCGCCTCGCTCACCCGGCGCTCGCTCAGGTGCCCCTCGCAGTCGATCAGGAAGCAGTACTGCCCGAGCCCCTCGCCGGTCGGCCGGGACTCGATCCGCATCAGGTTGATCCCGCGCACCGCGAACTCCTGGAGCAGCTCCAGCAGCGCACCCGGGTGGTCGTCCGGCAGCCAGACCACCATCGAGGTCTTGTCCGCCCCGGTCGGCGAGGAGACCCGCCCCGGCCGGCCCACCAGCACGAACCGGGTGGTCGCGTTGGCCGCGTCGTGGATGTCGGTGACCAGCGGCTCCAGCTGGTAGATCGGCGCCGCGAACTCCCCGGCGAACGCCCCGTCGAACCGGCCCTCCTGGACCAGCCGCGCGCCGTCCGCGTTCGAGGCCGCCGACTCCCAGCGGGCGTCCGGCAGGTTCGCCGCCAGCCACTTGCGCACCTGCGGCTGGGCCACCGGATGACTGGTCACCGTCTTGATGTCCTCCAGCGCCGTGCCGGGGCGCACCAACAGCGCGAACGCGATCGGCAGCAGCACCTCGCGGTAGATCATCAGCGGCCCGCCGTTGGCGAGTTCGTCACTGGTCGCCGTGACGGCGCCCTCCACCGAGTTCTCCACCGGCACGAACGCCCCGCTCGCCTCCCCGGCCCGCACCGCGTCCAGCACCGCGGGCACCGAGGCCATCGGCACCAACTCCCTGGTCGCCGCCTCCGGCAGCGTCCGCAGCGCCGCCTCGGTGAACGTCCCCTCGGGCCCCAGGTAGGTGTACCGGGTCGCCGACATACCGCCTCCGAACGCATCGCAACAGCCAGACCGACCCACCATAGCCAGTCCCACCACCCCCCACC
>NZ_JBVJLD010000106.1:0-5024 GCF_055584905.1 Kitasatospora sp. NPDC088742
GCAGGGGGGACCCTGTGGGAGAGTAGGACGCCGCCGAACAATCTTTCAGAGAAGGCCTCCCGGCTTATGCCGGGGGGCCTTTTCGCATTTCCGGTCAGATTCCGGTCCGGCCGTCCAGGGTCTCCCGGATGATGTCGGCGTGGCCCGCGTGCCGGGCGGTCTCCTCGATCATGTGGAGGAGCACCCACCGCAGGTTCCGGTGGGCCAGCTTGAGCCGGGCGCACGGGGTGTCGAGCGGGAGGCCGGCCACCAGCTCGCGGGCCAGGGCGGCCTGTTCCTCGTAGTAGGCGCGCCACTGGGCGATGGTGTCGTTCTCGTCCACGTGGAAGTCGTCGTCGGTGTCGTCCGTCGAGTTCGGCCATTCGCCGGGGTGTTCGTGGCCGGCCAGGATGATCTGGAACCAGCGGCGTTCCCAGAGGGCCGAGTGCTTGAGGATGCCGAGCAGGGAGAGCGAGCTCGCGGTGGGGACCTGGCGGGCCTGGGCGTCGGTGAGGCCGTCGAGTTTGCGGAGCAGGGAGGTGCGCTGCTTGTCGAGGAAGCCGTTGAGGGCGTCGCGCTCGGTGTCGGTGGCGAAGGCGGGGGTGCTCATCCGAGGGCCAGCTTGAAGCCGAGGTGCGAAGCCGTGAAGCCGAGGCGTTCGTAGAAGCGGTGGGCGTCGGTGCGGGTGGCATCCGAGGTGAGTTGGACGAGTTCGGCGCCGAGCTCGCGTGACTGCGCGACGGCCCAGTCGATCAGGGTGGTGCCGAGGCCGGTGCCGCGGGCGTCGGCGTGGATGCGGACGGCTTCGATGAGGGTGCGGGTGGCGCCGCGGCGGGAGAGGCCGGGGACGACGGTGAGTTGGAGGGTGCCGATGACCTGGCCGGCGAGTTCGGCGACGACCAGGTGCTGGTTGGGGTCGGCGGCGATGCGGTGGTGGGCGGCGAGGTAGGGGGTGAGGTCGTCGGGGGATTCGCGGGTGGCTCCCAGCGGGTCGTCGGCGAGCATGGCCACGATGGCGGGGAGGTCGGCCTCGGTGGCCGGACGGATCGTCAGCTTGTCGTTCATGATCGTGAGGATAGGACGGATCCGGTACGGACTGTCACTGGGAGGCGGTACGGTGCGTAGCGCACGGTCACCGATCCGAGGGGGCAGCCTGATGGGTACTCAGCCCGTGGAGTCGCCGCAGCGTCAGCTCGCCCAGGTGGAGGGCGTGTTGGAGCGGATCACGTACGCGAACGAGGAGACCGGGTACACGGTGGCCCGGGTGGACACCGGGCGGGGGCAGCACGACCTGCTGACGGTGGTCGGGGCGCTGCTGGGGGCGCAGCCGGGGGAGTCGCTGCGGATGTTCGGGCGGTGGGGCTCGCACCCGCAGTACGGGCGGCAGTTCACGGTGGAGAACTACACGACGGTGCTGCCGGCCACGGTGCAGGGCATCCAGCGGTACCTGGGTTCGGGGCTGATCAAGGGGATCGGGCCGCGGTTCGCGGAGCGGATCGTGGCGGCCTTCGGGGTGGAGACCCTGGAGGTGATCGAGAACGAGCCGAAGCGGCTGATCGAGGTTCCGGGGCTGGGGCCGAAGCGGACGAAGATGATCGCGGCGGCCTGGGAGGAGCAGAAGGCCATCAAGGAGGTGATGGTCTTCCTGCAGACGGTGGGGGTGTCGACCTCCCTGGCGGTGCGGATCTACAAGCAGTACGGGGACGCCTCGACCGAGGTGGTGCAGAAGGAGCCGTACCGGCTGGCCTCGGACGTGTGGGGCATCGGCTTCCTGACGGCGGACCGGATCGCGCAGGCGGTGGGGATCCCGCACGACAGTCCGGAGCGGGTGAAGGCGGGGCTGCAGTACGCCCTCTCGCAGAGCAGCGACCAGGGGCACTGCTACCTGCCCGAGGAGCGGTTGATCGCGGACGGGGTGAAGCTGCTGCAGGTCGACGTCGGGTTGGTGATCGACTGCCTGGCCGAGCTGGTGGCGGCGGAGGGGGTGGTGCGCGAGCAGGTGCCGGGGGAGGCGGGGGAGCCGGTGACGGCGGTGTACCTGGTGCCGTTCCACCGGGCCGAGGTGTCGTTGGCCAATCAGCTGCGGCGGCTGCTGACGGCCGACGTCGACCGTCTCCAGGCCTTCCAGGGGGTGGACTGGGAGGCGGCCCTGGGGTGGTTGGCGCAGCGGACGGGGGCCGAACTGGCGCCGGAGCAGCGGGAGTCGGTGAAGCTGGCGCTGACCGAACGGGTGGCGGTGCTGACCGGCGGGCCGGGGTGCGGGAAGTCGTTCACGGTGCGGTCGATCGTGATGCTGGCGCTGGCGAAGCGGGCGAAGGTGGTGCTGGCGGCGCCGACGGGGCGGGCGGCGAAGCGGCTGGCGGAGCTGACGGGTGCCGAGGCGTCCACCGTGCACCGGCTGTTGGAGCTGAGGCCGGGGGGTGACGCGGCGTACGACCGGGACCGGCCGTTGGACGCGGACCTGGTGGTGGTGGACGAGGCCTCGATGCTGGACCTGATCCTGGCGAACAAGCTGGTGAAGGCGGTGGCCCCGGGGGCGCACCTGCTGCTGGTGGGGGACGTGGACCAGCTGCCCTCGGTGGGGGCGGGGGAGGTGCTGCGGGACATGCTGGCGCCGCAGAGCCCGGTGCCCTCGGTGCGGCTGACCAGGATCTTCCGGCAGGCCCAGCAGTCGGGCGTGGTGACCAACGCGCACCGGATCAACGAGGGGCTGCCTCCGATCACCGACGGGCTGCCGGACTTCTTCCTGTTCGCGGAGGAGGACACCGAGGCGGCGGCCGGGCTGACGGTGGACGTGGTGGCCCGGCGGATCCCGCAGCGCTTCGGTCTGGACGCCCGGCGGGACGTGCAGGTGCTGGCGCCGATGCACCGGGGGCCGGCCGGCGCGGGGGCGTTGAACACGCTCCTCCAGGCGGCGGTCACCCCGGCGAGGGACGGGTTGCCGGAGCGGCGCTTCGGCGGGCGGACCTTCCGGGTTGGTGACAAAGTCACCCAGATTCGCAACAACTACGAGAAGGGCCGGAACGGGGTCTTCAACGGCACCGTGGGGGTGGTGACGGACCTCAACGTGGAGGAGCAGCGGCTGACGGTGCGCACGGACGAGGACGAGGAGGTGCCGTACGAGTTCACCGAGCTCGACGAGCTGTCCCACGCCTACGCTGTGACGATCCACCGTTCGCAGGGGAGCGAGTACCCGGCGGTGGTGATTCCGGTCACCACCTCGGCGTGGACGATGCTCCAGCGGAACCTGCTCTACACGGCCGTGACGCGTGCGAAGAAACTGGTGGTGCTGGTCGGCTCACGCAGAGCGATAGCTCAGGCGGTCCGGGCGGTCAGCGCAGGTCGTAGGCACTCCGCGCTGGACCACCGGCTGGCCGCGGGGTGATCGGCGGCGGCGCCACGACCTGATGGGTTGTCTTGACGTGAAGAGATTTACGGCGGAACCTAGTCTGTGCCGATCTTGTCCGGTTCATACCGGGTGGGGCGACAGCTTTTGTAGGTGCGGGGCCTTTCCGGCCCACCCCGGGTGCACGGTGATCGGCCCGATGGTGGATCGTAGAGTCCGTCAGGGCACCTTGGATGAGGATTCATTTCGTCGGTGAGGAAGACGTGAGCGACAACTCGGTAGTACTGCGGTACCAGGACGGCGAGTACGAGTACCCCGTCGTCGAGAGCACTGCGGGCAACGCCGGCTTCGACATCTCGAAGCTGCTCCCGCAGACCGGCCTGGTCACCCTGGACAACGGCTTCGGCAACACCGCCGCCTACAAGTCCGCGATCACCTTCGTGGACGGCGACAACGGCATCCTGCGCTACCGCGGCTACCCGATCGAGCAGCTGGCCGAGCAGGGCAGCTTCATCGAGACCGCGTACCTGCTGATCAACGGTGAGCTGCCGAACACCGAGCAGCTGGCGGAGTTCAGCAACGAGATCACCCAGCACACCCTGCTGCACGAGGACGTCAAGCGCTTCTACCAGGGCTTCCCGCGGGACGCCCACCCGATGGCGATGCTGTCCTCGGTGGTCGGCGCGCTCTCCACGTTCTACCAGGACAGCCACAACCCGTTCGACGCCGGCCAGCGCCACCTGTCGACGGTGCGGCTGCTCGCCAAGCTCCCGACCATCGCCGCGTACGCGTACAAGAAGTCGGTCGGCCAGCCGTTCGTCTACCCGCGCAACGACCTGAGCTACGTCGAGAACTTCCTCCGGATGACCTTCGCGGTCCCCGCCGAGGACTACGAGATCAACCCGGTCATCGTCAACGCGCTGGACAAGCTGCTGATCCTGCACGCGGACCACGAGCAGAACTGCTCGACCTCCACGGTCCGTCTGGTGGGCTCCAGCCACGCCAACCAGTTTGCCTCCATCTCGGCGGGCATCTCGGCGCTCTGGGGCCCGCTGCACGGCGGCGCCAACCAGGCGGTGCTGGAGATGCTGGAGGAGATCCAGAAGACCGGCGGCGACGTCGACACCTTCATCCGTAAGGTGAAGAACCGCGAGGACGGCGTGAAGCTCATGGGCTTCGGTCACCGCGTGTACAAGGCGTTCGACCCGCGGGCCGCCCAGGTCAAGATCCTGGCGCACGAGGTGCTCGGCCAGCTCGGCAAGTCCGACGAGCTGCTGGAGATCGCGCTCAAGCTGGAGGAGCACGCGCTCAAGGACGACTTCTTCGTCTCGCGCAAGCTCTACCCGAACGTGGACTTCTACACCGGCCTGATCTACCGCGCCATGGGCTTCCCGACCAGCATGTTCACCGTGCTGTTCGCCCTCGGCCGGCTGCCGGGCTGGATCGCCCACTGGCACGAGATGATCAACGACCCGGGCAGCCGCATCGGCCGTCCCCGTCAGATCTACACCGGGGTCGAGATCCGCGACTACGTGAAGCTCGAGGGTCGCTGACCCGAGCGGTCCACCAGGTCGCCCCACTGACGCGGAAGGGCCCCGCGGGCCCCCGGCCCCCCCGCCCCCCCCCGAGACCCCGGCGGCCGCCCCCCCCCGGGGGGGGGGCGGTGCCCGACACCCCCCCCCAAACAAAACAACAAACA
>NZ_JBVJLD010000107.1:0-5012 GCF_055584905.1 Kitasatospora sp. NPDC088742
CGACGACGATCTTCGCGGAGGTGGTGGCGCGGCTGGGGGCGGCCGCGTTAGAGCTTGCGAAGTCCACTGAGGACCCTTTCGAGCAGCGTGACGTCGGGCTGGTTGCCGGATTCGCCGCCGGCAGCGGGCTGGTGGATGGCGACGAGACCGGCCTCGGCCAGGTCGGCGACCAGGATGCGCGCCACTCCCAGGGGGATGTTGAGCAGCGCCGAGACCTCCGCGACGGACTTCACCTCGGTGCACAGCATGCAGATCCGCTGGTGCTCGGGGAGCATCGAAGCCAGCCGGTCCTGGCTGACATTGGCCGAAACCAGTGCCTCCAAGGCCAGTTCGTAACGCGGCCGGGTGCGGCCGCCGGTCATCGCGAAGGGCCGGATCAGCGGTCCGGACTCCTCCTCGTCGTCGAACTCGTCGGCCAGGCCCGGGTCTTCGCCGTGCTCCTGGTACTGCTCGGAGCCGGGGTAGCCCTGCTGGTAGTCCGGGTAGCCGGGCTGCGGCTGACGGCCGAACTGCTGCGCGCCGTAAGGCTGCTGCTGGTCCGGCGGCCCGTACTGCTGCTGCTGGCTGAACTGCGGTTGCGCGAACTGCGGCTGGCCGTACTGCTGTTGACCGTACGGCTGACCGTGGCCGGCGCCGGGAGCTCCGAAGGCGTCATGGCCGGTGCCAGGGTACGGAACGCCGTACTGGCCGCTGCGGTCGTCGGGCGGGGTCACGGTTCCTCTCCTCACAAGGTGCGGCGGTGCGGTGCTGGCAACGATCCTGACGGATCGTCACCCGTTGTGCGAAGGCCGTACAACGCCCGAACCCGGGCCCGTGAGGGCCCGGGGACGGGCAATGAGGTCTTTCGAATACCAGGACGGTATCCGACGAACCGTCAGTGCAGGAGACTGCCCTGGAGTTCCGCGCGCAGCGCGGGGGTGAGAACTGCTCCGGCGCGGTCCACGAGGAGGGCCATCTCGTAGCCCACGAGGCCGATGTCGGAGTCCGGCGAAGCCAGTACGGCCAGCGAGGATCCGTCGCTGACGGCCATCAGGAAGAGGAAGCCGCGCTCCATCTCGACCACGGTCTGGTTGACCTCGCCGCCCTCGAAGATCCGGCTGGCGCCGGAGGTGAGGGAGGTGAGGCCGGAGGCGACGGCGGCGAGCTGGTCGGCACGGTCGCGGGGGAAGCCCTCGGACATGGCGAGCAGGAGCCCGTCGGCGGAGACCACCACGGTGTGGGACACCCCAGGGGTGTTGTCCACGAAATTGGTGATCAGCCAGTTCAGGTTCTGTGCGGCCTGGCTCATCTGGGTCAACTCAACGCTCCTGCTGGTTCGAGCCGCCGAAGAGATCGGTGGTGCTGTCGTGCTGCTGGGGGTCGATCCGGAAACTACCGGTGGCGCCCGGGTCGCCGCCCGCGCTGCGGCCCTGCTCGACGCCGCGGCGCAGGTTGGTCAGCCGGCCGCGCACCTCCTCGGGGCTGCGGGAGACCTGCGGGCCGTCCTGGGCGGTGGGCTTGGCGTTGCCCGCCACCAGGTTCTGCTTGGGCACCCGGCGGGGCAGGCCGGAGTCGGTGGTGCCGGCGGCGGCCGGCTCGCGGAGCTGGCCCGCGCGCTGCCAGTCACCGTCGTTGGGCGACTGCCACTCCTGCTGCGGAGCGGCGGTCGGGCCGGTGGGGCCGTAGCCGCCCAGCGCCGACACGTCGTGGCCGCGGTCCTCCTCCACCGGGGCGGAGGTGTCCCTCGCACCGGTGAACCAGTTCGGCTTGTCGCCGACGGCCGGAGCCTCCTCCTGACGGGTGGACGGGAAGCCGCCACCGGCCAGCTGCTGGCCCGGACGCCGCTGCGGGAGGCCGGAGCCGAGCAGCGGGCTCGTAGGGGCCGCCGGGGCGGCCGGGGGCAGCGCGGCGGGCTCGGCACCGTACGGGTGGCCCGAGGGCTCCTCGTAGCGCTCCTGGGCCTGCTGGAAGCCGTTCTGCTGTCCGTAGCCGTAGTCCTGCCCGTACGGCTGGTAGTCGGCCGCGGCCGCCTCCGCGTACTCGGGCTCGGCGTACTCGGTCCGGCCGAACTCCTGGCCGCCGTACGGTGAGTCCTGGTAGTGCGGCTCCTGGTAGCCGTAGGAGTCGGCCGGGGCGTACGGCTGGCCGTAGGCCTCCTGGCCGTACCGGTCCTGGCCGTAGGGCTCCTGGGCGTACTGCCCCTGGCCGTACTGCCCCTGGTAGCCGTAGGCGTCGTCGGCGTACGGGGTCTCCTCGACCTCGGCGTCGATGACCTGAGCGGCGTCCTCGGGGCCCGACTCCAGGGCGGCCCGGCGGCGCTGCTGGTCGAGCCGCTGCGAGCGCTGCATGGCCTCCAGCGCCGGGCTGAAGCCGCTGCTGCCGCCGTGGCCGGTCAGGTGGTCGTCGAAGCCGAGCTCGGCCGCGCTGCGGCCCTCGCCGTTCTCGGCCCAGCCGACCTGGCCGTCCTGCTCCGCGAAGATCCGGGAGACGGTGAACTGCTCCTCCGGCTCCGGGGCGGCGGCCATGCTGGTCAGGTGCTGCGGGAGCATCACCAGCGAGGTGGTGCCCGCCGACTCGCCCGAGGGGCGCAGCTGGACGCGGATGTCGTGCCGCTGGGACAGCCGGCCGACCACGAACAGGCCCATCCGGCGGGAGATGGTGGCGTCGACCGTGGGCGGCTCGGCCAGCTTCTCGTTGATCTCGGCGAAGTCCTCGGCGGTGAGGCCGATGCCCTTGTCGTGGATCTCGACCAGCACCCGGCCGTCCGGCAGGCGGGTGGCGTTGACCAGCACCCGGGTCTGCGGGCTGGAGAAGGTGGTGGCGTTCTCCAGCAGCTCGGCCAGCAGGTGGACGAGGTCGGTCACGGCGGCGCCTATCACCTCGGCCTCGGGGATGCCGGCCAGCTCCACGCGCTCGTACTGCTCCACCTCGGAGGCGGCGGCGCGGAGCACGTCGACCAGCGGCACCGGGGTGTTCCAGCGGCGGCCGGCCTCCTCGCCCGCGAGGACGAGGAGGTTCTCGCCGTTGCGGCGCATGCGGGTGGCGAGGTGGTCCAGCTTGAAGAGGTTCTCCAGCTGGTCCGGGTCGGCCTCGTTGTTCTCCAGGTCGGTGATCAGCGCGAGCTGACGCTGGATCAGGCTCTGGCTGCGGCGCGACAGGTTGGTGAAGATCGCGTTGACGTTCCCTCGCAGCAGGGCCTGCTCGGCGGCGAGCGAGACCGCCTGCTGGTGGACCTGGTCGAAGGCGCGGGCGACCTCGCCGATCTCGTCCTTGCCGTGCAGCGGGATGGGCTTGACGTCGGTGTCCACCCGGTCCGGGTCGGTCTTGGAGAGCTTCTCGACCAGGTCCGGCAGACGGTGGTTGGCGATGTCCAGCGCGGCGGCGTTCAGGGTGCGCATGCCGAGGATCATCGAGCGGGCGATCAGGCCGGTGAGCAGACCGGCCAGCGCCAGCGACACCACGACGATGACCGAGTTGAGGATCATGTCGTTCTGCGCGCGGTTCTTGATGTTCGCGGCGGCGTCGACGACCTCGTCGAGGAGCTTGGACTCGGTGTTGCGCAGCGAGCTGACGTGGCTCGCGGTGGCCTGCTGCCAGTTCGGCGGGTTGAGGCCGGCCGCGGCGGCCGCCTCGGCGGCGCCGTCGCTGAGGCTGGAGCTGCTGCTCATGAAGGACAGGCCGAGCACCAGCAGGCCGCTCATGGTGGGCGCGACGTCGGAGTTGGGCATCTTCAGCGCGGCGCGCTGGTCGGCGGAGGCCTGGGCGACCTGGGCGTCCGAGTAGGCCCGGGCGTCCTCCGGCGCGCTGCCGGTGGAGAACTCGTTGAGCGAGACCTGCTCCAGCTTGTTGGCCACGGCCAGCTGCTGGAGGAGCTCGGAGGTCTCCTGCTTGGTCAGGATGTGCTGGCTGGTGCCGACCAGCAGGTTGAGCATCAGCACGCGCTGGGTCGAGGCGGAGGCCTTGGCCAGCGACATGGCGTAGATCGCGCGGCCCTTGCTGGTGACCGTGGAGGAGCCGAAGCCGACCGAGTTGTCGAAGGCCATCAGCGGGGCCATCAGGTTCGAGTAGGCGGCCTGGGTCGCGGTGATGTAGAGCTCGCGCTTGTAGGCGTTCTCGCGCAGGTGCGGCAGGTGCACCGCGAGCTGCTGGAAGGCCTCGTTGCGGCGAGCCAGCAGGGGGTCGTCGGAGACCTCGGCGAAGGCTGCGCGGTACGCGGCCAGCGCCTGGTCGGTCTTGGTGCGGCGCTTGGCCACCTCACCCTGCGGGTCCTGGCCGACCATCAGCGGGATCGCGGTCAGGTCGCGCTCGGACTCCAGGGAGTCGGCCAGCTCGGTGGCGGCCTTGGCGAGCAGCGCGGTCTTCTCGGCGTGGGTCGCCTTGACGAAGTCGTCGAAGGAGCTGTTGACCCGGAGCCCGCCGAAGACCAGGGAGATCACGACCGGGATGAGCAGGATCGCTATCAGGCGGGTGGGCACCCGCCAGTTCCGCGGTGCCAGGAACTCGTAGCGGCCGGAACTCCGGCGCTCTTCCTTCTCGTTGGACACCTTCGGCGCGGGTGCGGTGGCGGGCCGCTCCTCGGCACTCGGCGCGAACGCCGAGAAACCGCCCGGCTCGTTCTGGCGGGGCTCGGAGCGCCGCTGCTCGGTGACTGGCTGGTTACGCCTCACTCGACAACAACCTCTCTACATCCCCGCTCGCCGCAGCCCGCTGCTGGGTGGAACTGCCAGGGTGACTACGGGGTAGCTGGCATTGGAGCACGTGCGTGGATGCGGGACAAACAGGCATCTACGCACGTTTTGGTACGTGCAAATCCGACATTCAGTGGCATTTCCGGGCTGAATGCTGCGGCATGCAGCCCGGCCGTCACCGAGAGTTACTTTCGATCTTTAAATGCCTATCGAACCGTTACCGGCCCGCCCAGGCTCTTCATCAGCGCTTCATCAGCGGAGTCGGGCGAGGAGGGCGTGTTCGACGAGGGTGATGAGGGCGCTCTTGGCGCTGTCTCGGCGGCGTGCGTCGAGGGTGATGATGGG
>NZ_JBVJLD010000108.1:0-2244 GCF_055584905.1 Kitasatospora sp. NPDC088742
TCGCCGTTGCTGCCTGAGCGGTCGTCAGCCGGCCGCCGCCAGCTGGCCGCAGGCGCCGTCGATCTCCTGGCCGCGGGTGTCCCGGACCGTGGTCGGCACGCCGTGCGCCTGGAGACGGCGGACGAACTCCCGCTCGTCCTCCGGCCGCGAGGCGGTCCACTTCGAACCCGGCGTCGGGTTCAGCGGGATCAGGTTCACGTGCACCCGGTGGTTCTTGATCAGGCGGCCGAGCAGGTCCGCCCGCCACGCCTGGTCGTTGATGTCCTTGATCAACGCGTACTCGATGGAGATCCGGCGACCGGACTTCTCCGCGTAGTTCCACGCGGCGTCCAGCACCTCCTCGACCTTCCACCGGGTGTTCACCGGCACCAGCTCGTCGCGGAGCTCGTCGTCCGGCGCGTGCAACGAGAGCGCGAGGCGGCAGGACAGGCCCTCGTCCGCGAACCGGTACATGGCCGGGACCAGACCGACGGTCGAGACCGTGATGCCGCGCTGGGAGAGACCGAAGCCGTCCGGCGCCGGGTCGGTCAGCCGGCGGATCGAGGCCAGCACCCGGTTGTAGTTGGCGAGCGGCTCGCCCATCCCCATGAAGACCACGTTTGACAGCCGCGCCTCGCCGCCCGGGATCTCCCCCGAGCGCAGCGAGCGCATCCCGGCGGCGATCTGCTCCACGATCTCGGCGGTGGAGAGGTTCCGGGTCAGACCGGCCTGGCCGGTCGCGCAGAACGGGCAGTTCATCCCGCAGCCGGCCTGCGAGCTGATGCACATCGTCACCCGGTCCGGGTAGCGCATCAGCACCGACTCGACCAGCACGCCGTCGAACAGCTTCCACAGCGTCTTGCGGGTCTCGTCGTCGTCGCACGAGACGTGCCGCACCACCGACATCAGGTCGGGCAGCAGCGCCTCGGCCAGCTTCTCCCGGCTGGTGGCCGGGATGTCCGTCCACTGCGAGGGGTCGTCCGAGAGCCGGCCGAAGTAGTGGTTCGACAGCTGCTTGGCGCGGAAGGGCTGCTCGCCCAGCTCCGCGACGGCCGCCTTGCGCTCGGCGGCCGAGAGGTCGGCGAGGTGTCGCGGGGGCTTGGCGCCGCGCGGCGCGACGAAGGTGAGTTCTCCGGGCTTAGGCATGATTCATCCAGTGTCTCAGATCGAAAAGGCCCCGGACGCTACGGCGTCCGGGGCCCTTCTGAGGCTCGTGTCGGCGCTGCTCGCCGGCGGGGCCGGTCAGCCGCCGACGAAGGCGGCCAGCAGGAGCCAGACCACCGGGGCGGTCGGGAGCAGGGAGTCCAGGCGGTCCATGATGCCGCCGTGGCCGGGGAGCAGGGTGCCCATGTCCTTGATGCCGAGGTCGCGCTTGATCATCGACTCGGCCAGGTCGCCCAGGGTGGCGACCACGGCCGCGCAGGCGCCCAGGATCAGGCCCTGCCACCAGACGCCGTCGTCGATCACGTACTGCATCAGCAGCGCGCCCGCGATCATCGACAGCCCGATGCCGCCGGCCAGACCCTCCCGGGTCTTGCCCGGGCTGATGGCCGGGGCCAGCTTGTTCTTGCCGAACTTGTACCCGACCGCGTAGGCACCGGTGTCGCTGCAGATGGTGACGACCAGGAAGAGCAGGATGCGCCACGGACCGTCCTCGGCCGCCAGCATCATCACCACGAAGGTGGCCAGGAACGGCACGTAGAAGGCGGTGAAGATGCCTGCCGTTATGTCGCGCAGGTAGTTCTCCGGCGGCTGGGACATCCGCCAGACCATCACCGCGAGCCCGGTCAGCGCCAGCGCGGCGGCGGCCCACTCCGGACCGGCCCAGTAGCCGGCGGCCAGCATCGCCACGCCGCCCGCCACCAGCGGGACCAGCGGGACGCTGACCTGCTTGCGCTCCGTCAGCCGGCTGGTCAGCTCCCAGATGCCGACCCCGACCGCGGCCATCACCACGAAGAGGAAGAGCACCTTCACCACGAACAGCGAGGCCACGATGACCGCACCGAGGCCGACCCCGACTCCTATCGCAGCCTGGAGGTTGCGGCCGCCCCGCTGCTTGCGGGGCTGCTGGTCGGGCTGGGCCACGGCTGTCTCCTGCCCTGGGGCGGACGTCGGGGTGGGATGGTGCGGCATGACAGGAGTCTGTGCCGAGGTGCCCGGTCGGTACACCGGGCGCTGCCGCGCGTGACCCGTTTGGGGTGCACCGACCCCCGGACCGGAGGATCCCGGCCCGGGGGCGGTCGCAGCAGAGCGGTCGGGCGCCGA
>NZ_JBVJLD010000108.1:2341-4976 GCF_055584905.1 Kitasatospora sp. NPDC088742
CTCGAGCAGCTCGGCTTCCTTGTGCTTCAGCAGCTCGTCGATCTGCGCCACGTGGCGGGCGGTGACGTCGTCGAGCTCCTTCTCGGCGCGGCGGCCGTCGTCCTCGCCGATCTCGCCGTCCTTCACCAGCTTGTCGATGCCGTCCTTGGCCTTGCGGCGGATGGAACGGATCGAGACCTTGGCGTCCTCGCCCTTGCCACGGGCCTGCTTGATGTACTCGCGGCGGCGCTCCTCGGTGAGGACCGGCAGCACCACGCGGATGATCGAGCCGTCGTTGGACGGGTTCACGCCCAGGTCGGAGTCACGGATCGCGGTCTCGATGCTCTTGAGCGCGGTCTTGTCGAACGGCGAGACGACCGCCATCCGCGGCTCCGGCACCGAGAAGGAGGCCAGCTGGTTGATCGGCGTCAGCGCGCCGTAGTAGTCGGCGAAGATCTTGGCGAACATCGCCGGGTGCGCCCGGCCGGTCCGGATGGCCGCGAAGTCGTCCTTGGCGACCTGGACGGCCTTCTCCATCTTCTCCTCGGCCTCGAAGAGGATCTCGTCGGTCACTGTCTGCTCCCTGTCCCGTACATCTGCTGTTGTCCCGTGCCGGTAGGTGCCCCGGACGGCTGGTTGCTGCTCAGGTGACGGCCCGCCGACTGACGGGCTGTCGGCTGACGGCCCGCCGGCTGACGGACTGTCGGCTGCCGACCGCTCAGGCCCGGGCGGAGTCCTGGCTGATGAGTGTGCCGATCTTCTCACTCTTCACCGCGCGGGCGATATTGCCCTCCGCCAGCAGCTCGAAGACCAGGATCGGCAGGTCGTTGTCCTTGCACAGCGTGATGGCGGTCAGGTCAGCCACCTTGAGGTCGCGCGAGATGACCTCGGTGTAGTCGAGCGAGTCGAACTTGACCGCCCCGGGGTTGGTGCGGGGGTCGGCGTCGTACACGCCGTCGACGCCGTTCTTGCCCATCAGCAGCACCTCGGCGTGGATCTCCAGGGCGCGCTGCACGGCGGTGGTGTCGGTGGAGAAGTACGGCATGCCCATCCCCGCGCCGAAGATGACCACGCGGCCCTTCTCCAGGTGCCGGACGGCCCGCAGCGGGAGGTAGGGCTCGGCGACCTGGCCCATGGTGATGGCGGTCTGGACCCGGGTCTCGATGCCTTCCTTGATCAGGAAGTCCTGGAGCGCCAGGCAGTTCATCACGGTGCCGAGCATGCCCATGTAGTCGGAGCGGGCCCGGTCCATGCCGCGGACCTGGAGCTCGGCGCCCCGGAAGAAGTTGCCGCCGCCGATCACGACCGCCACCTCGGTGCCGCCCCGGACCACCGTGGCGATCTCGCGGGCGATCTTGTGCACGACGTCCGGGTCGACGCCGAGGCCTCCGCCACCGGCGAACGCCTCACCGGACAGCTTGAGCAGTACCCGGCGGCGGCCGCCGTCCTGCCCGGTCTCCTGCGTCTCCGTCATCGACTTCTCCTTCTCCACCTACTGGTCCGCAGGCGGGGCCACCGGCGGGCGCTGCCGGGCCCCTCGTCCTGCGCGTACACGCGAGGAGGCCACTGCCGCGGGAACCGGTACGGTCTCCTGCACGGCAATGGCCTCCTCGTCGTTCATGGTGCCGACGTGGCCCGCCCGTTGACTTCGTGGCGCTGGTCGAGCCAGTTCGGCGCGTTCCTGGCCGCACCTGTGGTGGGCGGCCGGGCGGTTCCTACCTTAGGCGGGAAGCGCTCGGAACGGGTCTCAGGCGCCGACGCGGAAGCGGGCGAAGCGCTTGAGGGTGACGCCGTTCTCCTCGAGGACCTTGGCGACGGACTTCTTGTTGTCCTTCGCGAAGGCCTGCTCGAGAACGGAGTTCTCCTTGACGAAGCCGGTGACGCGACCCTCGACGATCTTCGGCAGGGCAGCCTCGGGCTTGCCCTCCTCGCGAGCGGTGGCCTCGGCGACGCGGCGCTCGTTCTCGAGGTCCTCGGCCGGGATCTCCTCGCGGGAGAGGTACTTCGGCGCGAAGGCGGCGATGTGCTGCGCGACGTCCTTGGCGACCTCGGCGTTCGGCTTGTCCAGCTCGACCAGGACGCCGATGGTGGGCGGCAGGTCCGGGTCGGACTTGTGCTGGTAGACCGCGACGAAGCCGTCACCGTCGAACTGGGCGAAGCGACGGAAGACGATCTTCTCGCCCAGCGACGCGTTGGCCTCGTCCACGTACTGCTGGACGGTCTGGCCGGCGTTGATCTCGGAGGCCAGGGCGGCGTCCAGGTCGGCCGGGGAGGTGGCGGCGACGTGGGCGGCGATCGCGTTGGCGACCTCGACGAACTTGCCACCCTTGGCGACGAAGTCGGTCTCGCAGTTCAGCTCGACCAGAACGCCGGACTTGCCGTCCTCGGCGATCAGGGAGGCGACGGCGCCGTTGGAGGCGTCGCGGCCCTCGCGCTTGGCAACGCCCTTCTGACCCTTGATGCGGAGCAGCTCGACGGCCTTCTCGACGTTGCCCTCGGCCTCGTCCAGAGCCTTCTTGCAGTCCATCATGCCGGCGCCGGTGAGCTCACGGAGCTTCTTGACGTCCGCGGCGGAGATGTTCGCCATGGTGTGAATCTCTTCTCGCGTCTCGCGTGTCTGCGGGGAGTGGTGCCGGGGCGGCGGTGACCGGGCCCC
>NZ_JBVJLD010000109.1:0-4183 GCF_055584905.1 Kitasatospora sp. NPDC088742
AGTGAAAAAGTTCACTATTCTAAAGAATTCAGAAATAATCACCTATCATGGATTAACAGGAGGTTTATTTGTGTATAGACCATTTGAAAAACATGTCATACTTCAATCTAATAAGCCTAAAGCGTTGTATTTAAGAAAGTCTAAAAAGAAAAAAGGTAAAACAGAAGAAGAAACTTTAGAATCCAATATGCAAAGATTATTGGAATTTTGTAAAAAAAACGAAATTAATGATTATGTCATTTATAATGATTTCGTTGCTAAATCAACTAAACTAGACCGTATAGAATATAGAAAAATGTTAAATGCTTGCTTACAAGGGCAGCATGATATGATTGTAGTTTTAGAAGAATCACGACTGTATCGTACTGTATATGAACAAACGAACGTATATGAGGATTTAAAGGGCACTGACATAGTGATTTTTTCTGATAGAGAAGGCATTATTAACCCCAATGATAGAACTCAATTTTTGGCAAATATTGTACGAGGTGCAGTTAATGAACACGAATTACATAACTATGCCCACCGTATGAATCAAACAAAACTTCAAACCGCTAAAAATGGTTCATATGTAAATAAAACTCCATTTGGTTATATAAAAGTGAAAAATAAATTACTACCACACCCAGTTGAAAGTAAAGCCTTTAGATTGATTGTTGAAAAGGTTATTGAGGGTTATACAATTAACGAAGTTATACTCGAATTAAATTTAAGAGGATATACTACAAAGCAGGGAAAAAAATTCAAAGCTGCTACTACAATTACTCGACTCTTTGAAAATAGAGTGTATTTAGGCGAATCACATTACAATAGTCTAATGTTTGGTGAAGACGTTATTATAACAGAAACACACGAACCTTTGATGACTATAGAAGAGTATCATAAAATTAAAAAGATGATAGATTCTCGTTCAAGAAATAAACAAGGCATACGTTACACAAAAATAAACACACCTTTAGACAGGTTGATATATTGTGGTATTTGTGGGCATCGCTTGCCCATTCATAAATCATATGAAAATAAGGAAGGTATCATTTCTTATCAAATAAGTAATTGTAAAAATTCATATGGTGAGAACTTTGAACATAAATGTCCTCATAAATCTGTTAGTTTGAACTTCTTATTGCCCTATTTTTATAAAGCTATTAATAAATATAAAGAGGCTATTAGAGAAGAAATTTTAAACGCTACAATTTATAATACTAATGATAAAAAAATTGCTATCCTACAAGATATAAAAAGGTTAGATCGCAAGATAAAAGAAAAAGAAGAAGAAATCGAAAATACTGATATGTATCTGATTAAAGGTATTCTAAAAGAAACTAAATATGTGAAGATAATGCCACAATTAGAACAAGAATTGAAAGAACTAAATTCTTTACTTATAGAAACAAATAATAGATTAGAAACAATGAGTGAAGAAAGCACCGTTGATCTGAAGAAAAAAGCTTTAGATTTTTTAAAAACATACGAAGGTATTGAAACTGAAGAGCAAAATAGACAGTTTAGTCTACTTTTTGAAAAAGTTGTTTTAATTAATACTGACGATAAATTTTCAATTGAATTAATAGAAAAAGACACATCCATGTAAGGGAATGTGTCTTTATTTTTTTGAAGCATATTTAATTAGTGCTTGGGCTACTGCTTTATAATTCGGATTTTTTGCTTTAGTGATAATAATTTCTGGCACTTTTGTTACTTTGTTGTTTTTCATATTCATCCCTCCTTTAATTTCAAAAGGGTTAAACAACAATCAAATTCTTGGATGTAAAATTTGGTTCTAAGTATATTATGAATAATAAGATTTGTCCTATTACTTAAATCTGTAATGTTTTGTGTGAAATGAGTCGCAAAGTACTAATAAAATTTCACTTTGTTTGAAAAGCTTATAGCAACATAAAAAATTAAATGTTTGCTTTTTAAAATCCAATACACAGACATATAATCGTTTAAAACAAATTTAAAAATCCCAAACCATTTAAAATAAATGGTTTGGGATCACCTTTTTGTGAAGTCTTTAAAATTTTTCTTATAGGATGTCATTCTAACGTACGCTCAATACTTATACAACATGTTATTGCATATTTCTGTTATATAGTGCGATCCGTTACAAAAAAACCCTTACCGACTTTTTATTTGTTGGGTTGCATTGAAGCTCCAATCTACCCCACGATATGAATAAGGGTAACTTCCTAAGTTATCTTCGATTTTACCCGTGTCGATATTGTAAATAAAAGTGCCGATATTAGCATATGTCCCATCCGAATAGTGCCACTGATTTCTTGTAGGCTCGCCTGATGGGGCAGTAATATTGCCAAATCGATACATGTAATCGTAAAACCCAACGTAATTCGCTTCTATCAACAAAGCATTTTGAATGGTTTTGTTGAAACCTTTAAATGTACCTTTATATACATTACCAATTGTTGACGTGCCGTTCCTGTTTAACAAGGTACTTTCATTTCTTGAATAATATCCATTATTAGGTTTTGAAGCAAATTGATATTCCCATTTAATATCAATGGCTTGTCCGTTTACATAAACATCATAGGTATCAGCTGAAATAGACGGAGGTGCAGGAGGTGCTTTTACTACAGTAACATTATATGGAGATTGTGGAGTATATTTACCATCATAGGATTCCACTCTTATGTAGTAGTTCTTATTCGATTCCAATTCTAACCATCTGGATTCGTTACCGCTACTTAAAAAACTACCCATACTACCCAAATTTTCATTATAAATGTAAAAAGCATATTGAGCGTCGGACGGAACATTGTTTAAACTAACATAATGTTTGCCTGCACTTGATGGTTTGAATAAGTACCAATCAGAATCAAACATAAAGTCAATATTTGCATTGACATCCATTTTGCCAGTGAAAAGTGTTAAATTGTCATTTGGACTGTCGTTTTTCTCATACTGATCGTAAGTATTGTTTAGATTTGTCAAAAAAGTGTAAGCATTACTATTTGTTGTACCGTTTGGCTCCACACGGAAGAAATAATAACCCTCGTCTGCCATATAACCGATTGATTCGGACAATTGCCCATCATTTATCGAATAATCTACCAACGAAAGTACGCCCGTAGTTAAATTCAGATTATATACATATACATCAGTATCTTGGTTTGTAGCCTGTGATAAATAAAAGTTGATTTTTGAAGTAGTAGGCGCATAAACATAATACCAATTTGGCACTCCGTCCCCGATAATGTAGTCGTTTAAAGGTTGGTCATAGTATGTTTCATCTAAAAATATAGCTGTATCAGGTGAATTGTTGCCAACAGCACGGCTCATTCCCGCAGTATCGTTGTTTTTAATAGTGTCACCCTTGAATGTAGTCATAGCCTTACCAGCGTCAATGTTTTCTAAAAAAGACTTAGGAAGAACATAATCATCTGCAACTGCTTCGTGGTTCATTGTTGATTTTGTAACAGGAGTAGTATTAGTTGCTTCTGTTGATAACTCGTTTTCTAATGCAGTTATATTTTCCACTTGAAGAGCGTTCTCAACAACATTACTCAAATCAATACCCTTAATAGTATCTGTGCCTTGTAGCCCATTTTCTAAGGTCATGTCGGTGTCGTTTGTATACTCACTTACTTCAGTATTAGATAATTGAGTATCATTTGAAGCATAAGATACTGAACCTACGCTAAACAGCATGGTAACAGCTAGGCCAGATATTAAAGACCGTCTAATTTTCATTAAGATTCCTTCTTTCTAAAAAATTTTTCATCCAATCAAAAAATTCAACATAAGGTAAAATGTTCTATAAAAATATCACACAACCATTGAACCACCTTCCTTTCTAATCACATGATACTAGCACCATTAATTTATATTTATGCAAAATTGTCATGATACCTTTTATGCATATTAATACAATACCAAATTATACATAATTTGTATATAAAATAAATCTTTGTCATTTAAATGTCATTTATCGTTCCTATACGGAGGAATAATATGTTTCAATACAAAATTCATTTTCGTAGGTGCTTATTTTGCTTTAACACGAGCTTTACTAACAGAAAAGGTTTAAATTCATATACACTTTTTAATGTGTATTGTTAGCGTTTTCAAGTGAAAAAGTTCACTATTCTAAAGAATTCAGAAATAATCACCTATCATGGATTAACAGGAGGTTTATTTGTGTATAGACCATTTGAAAAACATG
>NZ_JBVJLD010000110.1:0-3869 GCF_055584905.1 Kitasatospora sp. NPDC088742
ACGTGGCCAGCCAGCTCCGCCACGCCCTGCGCGCGGCCGCCGACTGGTGACCACGGTGCCGTCCGGTGGCGCCGTCCGGTGATCACCATCACCCCTGCGGGTCCTTCTCAGGCCGGGCTCCGCGGGCGAATGATGTGGAGGGACGCCCTCCTGACGGGCGGTCAGCCGTACCGCAGAGTTCCAGGGAGGCGCCCGTGTCCCTCGCCCGCACCGCCGCGATGTTCGAGCGGCAGGCCGACGCCTGCGCCGAGCTCGGCTCCCCGCTCTACGCCTTCCTGATCCGCCGGGCCGCCCGGGACCTGCTGGAGGGCGGCCCGTGCGCGGCTGCGGTCAGCGGCCACGAGGACGCCCCCGGTCCGGACGCCATCGCGCTCCGGCTGATGGGCGGAGTGCACGCCCTGGTGCTCAGCGGACGGGCACCCGCCCTGGCCGCCCACTACCCGAGCGCCGGCGGCAGCTGCCCCTCGCCCGTCCCGGAGTCCGTCTGGGACGACTTCCGGGCCACCGTCGCGGACCACCCCGACTGGCTCAAGGAGTGGCTGACCAGGCCCCCGCAGACCAACGAGACCGGCCGGGCCAACCTGCTGATCGCCGGTGCGCTGCACGCCCTCGACGGGGCCGACCTGCCGGTCCGGCTGTTCGAACTCGGCTCCAGCGCCGGGCTCAACCTGCTCGCCGACCACTTCCGCTGCGAGTGGTCCGGCGCTGTTCCCGGCACCGGTGCCTTCGGCCCCGCCGACTCCCCCGTCCTGCTGGCCGACGCCTGGCACGGCACCCCGCCACTCCCGCTGGGCGCGGCCACCGCACCCCCGCCGCTGCGCTTCACCGAACGGCACGGCTGCGACCTCGACCCGATCGACCCGCGCTCCCCCGAGGGCGCGCTCGCGCTGCGCTCCTACGTCTGGGCGGACCAGCCCCAGCGGGCCGCCCGGCTCACCGGCGCCCTCCGGCTGGCGGACCGGGTGCCCACCACCGTCGAGCCCCTGGGCGCGGCCGAGTTCCTCCGCGGGGTCTCGGTCGCCGGCGGCGCGCTCACCGTGGTCTGGCACTCGGTGATGCGCCAGTACGTCCCGGCGGCCGAATGGGCCCTGGTGGAGGCCGAGTTGGAGCGCCTGGCCGCCGAGTCCAGCCCCACCGCGCCGTTCGCCCACGTCTCCTTCGAGCCACGCCGCGCCCCGGACTGGCGGGAGCACCGCTTCCTGCTCACCGTCCGCACCGGGCGGGCCGCCGAGACCGTCCTCGCCGAGGCGCTCCCGCACGGCCTGCCGGCCTGGTCGTTCAGCTGACGGGCCGCCCCTCGGTGACGTCGTACAGGTGGTGCACCGGGTCGTGCACCAGGTACCGGGCGAAGGACGCCACGGTGAACCGGGCACCATCACTCCGGCGCCCCGGGCGCTGCCACCTGTCCCCCTCGACCTGGTCGAAGGCGGCGGCCAACTCATCTGCGGCCTCGGCGAGTTCGGCCGAGACCAGGGCCAGATCCTGCTCGCCGTAGCGGTCGGCCACGGCGGTCTCGTCCTGGTCCCAGTTGGGGAAGAGCGGGTCCTGCTCCTCCAGCATCAGCCGCAGCCGGACCCGGAACAGCCGGAACACGTCCCGGACGTGGCAGGCGTACTCCAGGTCCGACCAGACCCCCGGCCCGGGGCGGGCGCGCAGCTCGGCCTCCGGCCGCTCGGCGAGCAGCGCCACCCAGGCGGCGGCGTTGGCCCGGACCAGTCCGGCGACCCGACCGGCGTCCACCGCCGGGGTGTCGAAGCCGCAGTCGGGGCAGGCGCGTTCCAGGACCCAGGTCCAGTCCTTGGTGTCAGGTGTGATCATGGCTCCAGCATGGCCCGGGCCGCCCGACCCCGGCCAGGGGCGCAGACGCCGACGGCCGCCAAGATCCTGCCGGCCCCACCCTCCGCTCCGCCCCGGGTCAGACCAGCGGAAGGTACATCACCAGCAGGTCCACGTAACCGAGTTCGGCGTGCCGGAAGCCCTCCGGGACGGTGCCGATCACCGTGAAGCCGAGCGACTTCCACAGCTCCACCGCCCGGGTGTTGGTCGCCACCACGGCGTTGTACTGCATCGCGCGGTACCCGTCCGCCCTGGCCTGCGCGATCACGTGCTCGGCCAGCGCCCGCCCGACGCCCCGGCCGCCGTGCTCGGCGGCCACCATGAACCCGGCGTTGGCCACGTGCGCACCGGGCCCCATCTGGTTGGGGTGCGTCTCGGCGGTGCCGAGCACCGTGCCGTCCCGGTCCACCGCGACCACCGTCCGCCCCGGGGCCCGCTTCATCCAGATCGCCCGGGCGTCGTCCTCGCCGATGTCCCGCGGCCAGGTGAAGGTGTCGCCCGCCGCCACGATCCGGTGCAGGAACCGCCAGATGGCCGGCCAGTCGGCGGCCGTCGCCTCACGAATGATCATCCCGCCAGTCTGCCCCGGCCGCACGGCCCCGACCACCGGTTTTCCCGGCCCTCCCCGGCCCTCCCCGGCCCTGCGGATTGCTACAGGGACTTGGCGAACCAGACCTCCGCGTACGGGTCGTCGCCGTACGGGTCGGTCGGCAGGTAGCCGAGGTGCCGGTAGAGCGCGATCGCCTCGGTCAGGTCCTTGCGGGTGTTCAACCGGACCAGGGTCGCCCCGCGCCCCCGGGCGAACTCCTCCGCCGCACCCACCAACCGGGCCCCGCCGCCGCCCCGCCGAGCCACCCTCCGGACGAACACCCGGGTCAACTCCGCCTCCCCACCGCCCAACCAGCGCAGCCCCGCACACCCCACCGGCTCCGCCCCGTCCCACCCCACCAGCAGCACCCCGCGCGGCTCCACCAGGTCCTCACCGTCCCCGAGACCCATCGCGATCTCCTCCGGCTCGGAGGGACGCCCGTAGTAACGGCTGACCAGCTCGTCCATGTACTCGTTCAACACCGCTGCGGCGACCGGGTCGTGGACCGGCACCGGCGCGATGCTCCAGCCCTGCGGCCCCGACGAGGTGGAGGTGATGTTGTCGCTCGTGCGGTTCATGGGGCCATTCTCCGCAGCGCCGCAAGCGATTTGGCGGGCCTACGCCACCCACCGCGGTAATCCCGTGGCGGAACAGGGCCCCGCTGACCACAACGGAGAGGTGATCAACGACGAGGCACGCCGCCACGAGCCCACCCGCGCCGACCAGCCCGACCGCCTCGACCTGATGGCCGCCCTAGTAGGGCTTGGTCAGGTCCGTATCGGTGTGGGTATGTCGCGGTGGCAGGTGTCGGCGTGCCGGGCGAAGGCCCGTCGTAGCGGAGCTACCCGGGCTTTTGGCCGGTGCGGCGAGAGTGCGTGCCGGGCGGCGTGACGGGGCAAACCTTGCCGGGCACGGCACTAGCCCCCGACTGGCGGGCGGCCACCACCTGACCCGCCGTTCAGCCGTTCCGCACGGTACAGCTGGAATCCACCGAGGTCGCCGGCAGCCCGACGATCCCCTGCGCCCACCCGAGCAGATCCGAACAGACCTTCGCCTCCTCGGCGTTGGCCGGCCCGTGGTTCTCCGCCGCCACCGCCGCACCGCTCGCGCCGAAGGCGGTGGCGGTGGCGGCTGTCAGCGCCGCGGCGAACAGCACGGCGGGAAGCAGGCGGCGGGAGGTGGTGGCACGAGAGTTGCTGAACACCCTGATCATGGAACGGCCCTTCGGTCTACCGACGACTTGACTGGTCATCAGTACCCGAAGGGCCGTTCATCGCGCTCGGATTGTGCGCCGTTCGTGGGCGTGTCAGCGGTACGGGTTGCCGCCGCCACCCTGCTGCGGCGGCTGCTGGTACTGCTGCGGGGGCTGCTGGTACGGCGCCTGCGGCGGATACGGCTGCCCACCACCCCCGAAGGGAGGCTGCGGCGGCTGCCCCCCGCCGCC
>NZ_JBVJLD010000111.1:0-3168 GCF_055584905.1 Kitasatospora sp. NPDC088742
GATTCGACAAACTCGCCGTCCGCTACGAAGCGACCGTGCTGGTCGCAGCCATCAACGAGTGGCTGTGACCAGCACTTTCGAAACAGGCCCTAGGACGGCCACCCCGCACGCATGACCGCAGGGCCGTCCGCAAGGGCGGCCCTGCGGCGTGTCCGCACGCGGCACCTCCTGGCGGACGGTCCGACCCACCGTCACCTCCCAGGAGCCACCGATGCAGACCGACGTCACCACGACCGCCACCGCCCCGGCCGCCGGCCACACCACCCTCGACGAGGTGCTCCGCCACCCCGAGGGCCACCGCATCCTCACCGGCGACCGCCCCACCGGCCCGCTCCACCTCGGCCACTACTTCGGCACCCTCAAGAACCGCGTCGACCTCCAGGCCGCCGGCGTCGAACTCCTGCTGGTGGTCGCCGACTACCAGACCCTCACCGACCGGGACCGCGCCGAGCGCCCGGCCGAGGCCGCCGAGGACCTGGTGCTCGACTACCTCGCCGCCGGGGTCGACCCGGCCCGGGCCACGATCTTCACCCACAGCTCCGTCCCCGCCCTGAACCAGCTGATGCTCCCCTTCCTCAGCCTGGTCAGCGTCGCCGAGCTCAGCCGCAACCCCACCGTCAAGGACGAGATCGCCCACTCCAGCCAGGCCGCCGTCAGCGGACTGATGTTCACCTACCCCGTCCACCAGGCCGCCGACATCCTCTTCTGCAAGTCCACCCTGGTCCCCGTCGGCCGCGACCAGCTCCCGCACCTGGAAGTCACCCGCACCATCGCCCGCCGCTTCAACGAGCGGTACGGCACCGAACTCTTCCCCGTCCCCCGTCCACTGCTCTCCGACGCCCCGCTGCTCCCCGGCACCGACGGCGGCAAGATGAGCAAGAGCCGCGGCAACGCCATCCCGCTCGGCGCCACCGAGGACCGCACCGCCAAGCTCGTCCGCAGCGCCACCACCGACGCCTCACGCCACATCAGCTACGACCCCGAAGCCCGCCCGGGCGTCTCCGGCCTGCTCCAGCTCGCCGCCCTCTGCGAGGGCCGCGACCCGGCGGACGTCGCGGCCGAGATCGGCGACGGCGGAGCGGCCGCCCTCAAGAAGCACGTCACCGAGGTGGTCAACGAGTTCCTCCGCCCGATCCGCGCCCGCCGCGCCGAGCTCGCCGAGGACCGGGCCCTGCTGCGCGCCGTCCTCACCGAGGGCGCCGAGCGGGCCAACGCCGTCGCCGACGCCACCCTGGCCGAGGTCCGCCACGCGATGGGCATGCGGTAGGACTGGGAGGGACCGCGCGGTACCGGCCGGGCACCCGTCCGGCCGGTACCGCGCCCGCTCCGTCCTCCGCTGCTCCGAGGGGTACCTGACGATGTCCCAGACGATCACCACCACGCCCGCCACCGGCCTGCCGCTGCGCCGGGCCCGCCGCCTGGTGCCCGGCGACCGGGTCGCCCTGGTGGCCACCAGCGGACCGCTCGAAGCCGAACAGATCGCGGCCGGCACCGCGATCCTGCGCTCCTGGGGCCTGGAGGTCGTCCCCGGCGCCCACCACCGCGACAACCACCTCGGCTACCTGGCCGGTACCGACGCCGACCGCGCCGCCGACTTCCAGCAGGCCTGGCTCGACCCCACCATCGCCGCCGTGATCTGCGCCCGGGGCGGTTACGGCGTCCAGCGGATGGTCGACCTGCTCGACTGGGACGCGCTGCGCGCCGCCCCGCCCAAGGCCCTGGTCGGCTTCAGCGACATCACCGTCCTGCACGAGGCCGTCGCCCAGCGGCTCGGCGTCCCCACCCTCTACGGCCCGCTCGGCACCGGCGCCACCTTCATCGCCGACCCGCCCACCGCCGAACACCTGCGCCGCACCCTGTTCGAACCCGACACCACCCTGGTCGTCGGCTCCACCGGCACCCCCCTCCTCCCCGGCACCGCCCACGGCACCACGGCCGGCGGCTGCGCCGCCCTGCTCGCCGCCGAACGCGGCACCCCCACCGCCCGCCCCTCCTTCGCCGGCACCATCCTGCTGCTGGAGGACGTCGGCGAGCACCCCTACCAACTCGACCGCATCCTCACCCAGCTGATCCGCTCCGGCGCCCTGGCCGGCGTGGCCGGCATCGCCCTCGGCTCCTGGGAGGACTGCGGCCCCCTCGACCAGGTCCGGGCGACCATGTACGACCGGCTCGCTCCGCTGGGCGTCCCGGTGGCCTGGGAGTTCGGCTTCGGCCACTGCCCCTCCACCCTCACCGTCCCGCTGGGCCTGCCCGCCACCCTGGACGCCGCAGCCGGCACCCTCACCTTCGACGTGCCCGTCCTCACCGCGCACCCGGCCGAGGCCGAGTAGCGTGCGCCCCATGCCGCCGGAGAGCAACGCCACCGCAGCCACCGTGCCCACAGCCACCGGGCCCGTAGCCACCGCGCCCGCGACCGCCGAGAGCCTGGTCGCCCTCGCCACCCGTCTCCTCGACGGCCGGACGGTCCACAAGGGCCGCTCCGTCCTCGGCCTCACCGGCCCACCCGGCGCCGGCAAGTCCACCCTGGCCCTTCACCTGGTCACCGAGATCAACCGGTCGCAAGGCCCCGGCACCGCCGCCTACCTCCCCCTCGACGGCTTCCACCTCTCCAACGCCCAACTCGACCGCCTCGGCCTCCGCCACCGCAAGGGCTCCCCGCCGAGCTTCGACGCCCACGGCTACGTCGCCCTCCTCCGCCGCGTCCACACCGAACGCTTCACCGAGGTCTACGCCCCCGGCTTCGACCGCACCCTCGACGAGGCGGTGGCCGGCCGCCACGTCATCCACCCCCACACCCGCCTGGTCGTCACCGAGGGCAACTACCTCGCCAACACCGAGGCCCCCTGGTCCGATGTCCGCCCCCTCCTCCACGAACTCTGGTACGTCGCCACGGCCGACTCCGTCCGGGACGAGCGCCTGATGCACCGTCACATGACCGGCGGGCGCACCCCGGAGGCGGCCCGGCAGTGGATCGCCGGCAACGACGACCCCAACGGCGCCTACGTGAAGGAGGGCCTGGCCGCCTGCACGCAGGCCGTCGAGGTGGGATGTTTGCCTTCGCTCGGTGACGGGGGTAGTGTTCTCTAGTCGCTCGGCAGGGAGCACCGGACACGCGTTCTGTGTGGACGGTCCCGGGGCGGCCAATCCTTGGAACACCTCTTCTGATCT
>NZ_JBVJLD010000112.1:0-2230 GCF_055584905.1 Kitasatospora sp. NPDC088742
TAGTACGTGGTCGTAGACCCGAAACCAGGTGATCTACCCATGTCCAGGGTGAAGGTGAGGTAACACTTACTGGAGGCCCGAACCCACGCACGTTGAAAAGTGCGGGGATGAGGTGTGGGTAGCGGAGAAATTCCAATCGAACTTGGAGATAGCTGGTTCTCTCCGAAATAGCTTTAGGGCTAGCCTCGTGATGAGAATACTGGAGGTAGAGCACTGTTTGGACTAGGGGGCCATCCCGGTTTACCGAATTCAGACAAACTCCGAATGCCAGATATTTATACACGGGAGTCAGACTGCGAGTGATAAGATCCGTAGTCAAAAGGGAAACAGCCCAGACCACCAGCTAAGGTCCCAAAGTAATCGTTAAGTGGAAAAGGATGTGGCGTTGCACAGACAACCAGGATGTTGGCTTAGAAGCAGCCATCATTTAAAGAGTGCGTAATAGCTCACTGGTCGAGTGACGCTGCGCCGAAAATGTATCGGGGCTAAACGATTCACCGAAGCTGTGGATTGACATCTACGATGTCAGTGGTAGGAGAGCGTTCTAAGTGCGTTGAAGTCAGATCGGAAGGACTGGTGGAGCGCTTAGAAGTGAGAATGCCGGTATGAGTAGCGAAAGACGGGTGAGAATCCCGTCCACCGTATGACTAAGGTTTCCTGAGGAAGGCTCGTCCGCTCAGGGTTAGTCGGGACCTAAGCCGAGGCCGATAGGCGTAGGCGATGGACAACAGGTTGATATTCCTGTACCACCTCCTCACCGTTTGAGAAATGGGGGGACGCAGTAGGATAGGGTAAGCGCGCCGTTGGTTGTGCGCGTCCAAGCAGTAAGGCGTGTGTGTAGGCAAATCCGCACACTGTAACGTTGAGCTGTGATGGCGAGTCCGTATGGACGAAGTTCCTGATTTCACACTGCCAAGAAAAGCCTCTATCGAGGTGAGAGGTGCCCGTACCGCAAACCGACACAGGTAGTCGAGGAGAGAATCCTAAGGTGTGCGAGAGAACTCTCGTTAAGGAACTCGGCAAAATGACCCCGTAACTTCGGGAGAAGGGGTGCTCTTGAGCGTGCAAGCGCATGAGAGCCGCAGTGAATAGGCCCAGGCGACTGTTTAGCAAAAACACAGGTCTCTGCAAAACCGTAAGGTGACGTATAGGGGCTGACGCCTGCCCGGTGCTGGAAGGTTAAGAGGAGTGGTTAGCGCAAGCGAAGCTGCGAATTGAAGCCCCAGTAAACGGCGGCCGTAACTATAACGGTCCTAAGGTAGCGAAATTCCTTGTCGGGTAAGTTCCGACCCGCACGAAAGGCGTAACGATCTGGGCACTGTCTCAACGAGAGACTCGGTGAAATTATAGTACCTGTGAAGATGCAGGTTACCCGCGACAGGACGGAAAGACCCCGTGGAGCTTTACTGTAGCCTGATATTGAATTTTGGTACAACTTGTACAGGATAGGTAGGAGCCAGAGATCTCGGAGCGCCAGCTTCGAAGGAGGCGTCGGTGGGATACTACCCTGGTTGTATTGAAATTCTAACCCATGCCCCTTAGCGGGGCAGGAGACAGTGTCAGGCGGACAGTTTGACTGGGGCGGTCGCCTCCTAAAAGGTAACGGAGGCGCCCAAAGGTTCCCTCAGAATGGTTGGAAATCATTCGTAGAGTGTAAAGGCACAAGGGAGCTTGACTGCGAGACCTACAAGTCGAGCAGGGTCGAAAGACGGGCTTAGTGATCCGGTGGTTCCGCATGGAAGGGCCATCGCTCAACGGATAAAAGCTACCCCGGGGATAACAGGCTTATCTCCCCCAAGAGTCCACATCGACGGGGAGGTTTGGCACCTCGATGTCGGCTCATCGCATCCTGGGGCTGTAGTCGGTCCCAAGGGTTGGGCTGTTCGCCCATTAAAGCGGTACGCGAGCTGGGTTCAGAACGTCGTGAGACAGTTCGGTCCCTATCCGTCGTGGGCGTAGGAAATTTGAGAGGAGCTGTCCTTAGTACGAGAGGACCGGGATGGACACACCGCTGGTGTACCAGTTGTCTTGCCAAAGGCATCGCTGGGTAGCTATGTGTGGACGGGATAAGTGCTGAAAGCATCTAAGCATGAAGCCCCCCTCAAGATGAGATTTCCCATTACGCAAGTAAGTAAGATCCCTCAAAGACGATGAGGTAGATAGGTTCGAGGTGGAAGTGTGGTGACACATGGAGCTGACGAATACTAATCGATCGAGGACTTAACCAAAA
>NZ_JBVJLD010000113.1:0-2101 GCF_055584905.1 Kitasatospora sp. NPDC088742
TTGATGTCCAAAATTGTGTTTCGTTCACTAGCAAAACTAGCTACTTAAAACTTTATTGATTACGTTTTGCTTGTTCAGTTTTCAAGGTTCATTTTGTTAACTCTTCTGTAAGAGTTAACTTTTATATAATAACATGTTTTATATTTAATGTCAAACAGTTATTTTATTTTATATTTTAGTAGCTGCATATCTCAACAGCAACTTTTATATAATAACACCCTATTTGTCATTGGTCAATAGTTTTATAATTATTTTTTTTAAAAATTACAACCTCAATCTTGGCCAATTTCGTAAAAATTGAATTGTACGGTTTCTTCCTATATCTAATAGAGTTTCTTTTGTTTCTTCATTTAAATCAAATTGGGTTGCACTATAATCTTCTACAGGAATAAAAATAATGTCTCTTTCGTGTCGTCTTGATATATACCTTTCATCATGTGCATCTTTCATAGTTGAAAATAGTGCCTCAAATAAATTTAGACCATTCTTAATTTCTTGAGGACATTGTTCTTCTCTTCTTCTACTCAGTTTCAGACCTAAAATCGGACGTACTTTCCGACCTTCTTTATCATCGAATATCCATAGTGGAAAATTACTTAAAACACCACCATCCACTATAACCGATTCACCCTTCCCAGTCTTTAATGTAACTGGTTCAAAGAAAAAAGGTATACCGCAACTCATGCGTAACGCACAAGCTACTGAAAAATTCTTTGCTTCAATTTGATATTTATGCAAATCATCTGGTAAAACAATCATTCTACCATTCGTTAAATCTGAAGCTACTAATTTAAGAGAATCTTTAGGCAGATCACCAAAAGTATATACTCCTTTTGCAGCTAGCTTTTGGAAAAACCATTTTTCTAACGCCTTTCCTTTATAGAGACCTAAATGATTATAAACATTTACCCATTTCATAAAAGGAAAAGGGAAAATTGTTCTTCTTGGATCAAGTAATGAAGGAACATCTAACTCTTCTAGCATCATTTCTATCTCTTTTCCACTATAACCCGCAGCAATAAAGGCAGCTAAAATGGCCCCCGCACTTGTACCAGCTACACGTTTAAATCGAAAATGTTCAGCTTCTAGTACTTGATATGCCCCTACTAATGCAAAGCCCTTCAAACCGCCACCAGAAAACACGCCATCAATCCACAAAATTCCCTCTCCTTTTTGATGTAATCTTTATAGTATAAGGATGAAGAATGACGAATAGAACTAAATTTTCTACTTTATTGACGATACTTATGTACATAGCAGCAAACTTTAACCAAGTGTCTAGCTAAAATTCGATTACAGTATCATATAAGAATATGCGGCGAAATATCGTTATTCTAAGAAATGTAAAGAGCTACTTAAATTCTAATGTAGTTTCAACTATAATTTTAGTTCCGGAAATTTTTAGTGTAGAACATATTTTTAACAACAAAAATAAAGGGCCTAAGCCCCCAACAATATTTAATTTAAATCACAGCCCTTATCTATATTAACTATGTCTTATAAGAACGTACTGATGGTGATTGATATTATTTAATTTTAAAAAAAGTTACAGAATGTTTAGCTATCCACTAATGCTGGGGTTTTCATAACTTCTAATTTTATTCTTTCACTGAAGGCTTGAAAATTTTAGCCGACTTAGTTAATAGCTTACTAACCCCTTCTATATCTCGCTAAGATTACAATGAATCAGAACCACCAGTCTAACTGGTGGTTTGCTCTCGCGTGAAACGCTGGGGTACTGGTCCGTGTCAAAAGACACACTCAAAACTTCCTGTTTCCATATTTGTATTCAGGTTGGCATGCCGATCGAATATCATTAAGCTACTCTTCCCTTTCAAATAAACCACAAAAGATGAAACAATTATTTTTGCTCGAATACTCACCAACATACCTGATTGCTCGGCTGTTTTTTTCTTGTCCATAGCTAGAAGCTCTTTGGAACCCCTCACATAGCAAGGGGTTTTTTAAATATACAATAAAAAAACAGTCAGCGCACAGCTGACTGTTTTTTGCCTAGCGACGTCCTACTCTCACAGGGGGAAGCCCCCAACTACCATCGGCGCTAAAGAGCTTAACTTCCGTGTTCGGTATGGGAACGGGT
>NZ_JBVJLD010000114.1:0-1776 GCF_055584905.1 Kitasatospora sp. NPDC088742
GCTGCCTCAAACGCTATGTCATCCGCGAGGTCTACCACCTGCTCCGACCGGCCCCACGAACAGTCTCCGCCGCGAGTTGACAACTATAGGAGCGTATGTCACAGCGCAGTTCGGCTCCACCGTGAACTCTCCGAGCGTGGCCTCGCCGTCAGTGAGCGGACCGTCCGCCGCTTCGTGCACCGGCTACGCGAGAACGCCAAGCCGACCACCCGCCCGCCGGTCCCCAAGGTCCGCGAGGTGACCAGGCTGATCCTCACCCACCCCGACCACCGATCCGAGGCACAGCAAGTCCTCCTGAAGGACGTACGCCTCCGTTGCCGGGAGTTGGACGATGCGTGCAACCTCATCGCGCGGTTCGCCTCGATCCTCGTCAACCGCCGCGGCCAGGAGGAACTCGAAGAGTGGAGTGCGGATGCCGAGGCCAGCGGTCTGCCCGAGCTGCGAGGCTTCGCCACTGGCCTGCGCAAGGACTGGGACGCGGTCATGGCCGGCCTCACGCTCCGCTGGAACTCCGGCCCGGTCGAGGGCTACGTCAACCGGATCAAGATGATCAAGCGTCAGATGTTCGGCCGCGCGAAGCTCGACCTCCTGCGAAAGCGAGTACTCCTCACCATCTGACGATCAACATCGCCGAACCGCCGCGGACGGTCCCCCACAGGTCAATGCTCTACCAGAAACCGTTCTGCGATCAGCAGGCTGCGTACCTCCGCCAAGGACCCGGCACGCATGTGCGCCTGCCGCAGTGCTTCTTCCCGGTGGGTTGTCGTCAAGCCGATCACCGTGCAGCCGGCTGCCACCGCAGCGGCTACTCCAGCGGGGGCGTCCTCGACGACCACGCACGCCGAGGCGGCGACGCCGAGCCGAGACGCGGCGAGGGCGAAGCAGTCCGGCGCGGGCTTGGCGCGTTCCACATCGCTGCCATAGACCTGCACCGTTGGGAGGGGGAGGCCTGTCGCCATGAAACGGGATTCGACGAAGGCCTGGTCGCCGGAGGTCACGATCGCCCACGGGCTGTCGGACAGTGCTGCCAGCAGATCACCGGCGCCGTCGACCGGCCCGATGCTGTCGCGTTCCCCGGCCAACAGGCTGTCGAGTACCTTCCGCTCGACGGCCGGGTCCAGATGGGCGGCTGCGTCTTGGACAGTGTCCTCGGGACGCCGCCCGAAGGTGAGCTGCCACACCTTCTCAGGGTCCAGTCCTCGCGCCAACGACCAGGAGTCCCAGACTTTCCGGTGAGCGGCGGCGGAGTCCAACAGGACTCCGTCCACGTCGAAGAGCACAGCAGAGATCGTCATGCCGACATGTTCCCAGGCAGACAAGACAGGTGGCCTTCGGGACCAGCAAGCGCCCCTTCACGGAACTCGCGCCAGAGCCAGCTTAAGCTGGCCGCCGTCACGCGCCTGGGTGCGCGTCAGGGATACGACGAAGCCTCTCTTCGCCGACCGGGGTCGGTGAAGAGAGGCTTCGTCGGCTGGCCGGTACCGGCCGTAGAGGTCAGATGCTCAGCACCTGGCCGGGCAGGATCATGTCGATGTCGCCACCGATGACGGCGGCGTTGGTGGTGTAGAGGGTGTTGAGGTCCACGCCGTGGGCGGCGGCGATGGCGCCCAGGGTGTCACCGCTCTTGACGGTGTAGCCGCCACCGGTGCTCTGCTGCGCGGAGGCGACCGGCGCCGCCGGCGCGGCCGGGGCGGCCGGGGCGCTCTTCTCGACGGGCTTGCGCTCGGTGCCGCGCGAGGCCGCGGTGGTGTCGTTCTTCGGCGCGGCCTTGGTGCT
>NZ_JBVJLD010000116.1:0-1520 GCF_055584905.1 Kitasatospora sp. NPDC088742
TCGACGCCCCGGAGATGGCGATCTGGCAGCGCGACCGTGACCAACACCCCATCCAGCCAGGGAAGTTGATACATCACTCCGATGCCGGTTCGCAGGACACGTCGTTCCGGCCCGCCGAGCACCTGGACACCGTCGGCATCGCCGCCTCGATCGGATCCGTCGGCGACGCCTACGACTGTCAGTCTGTTCTCACCGGATCCCGCAAGGATTGGGTAGCCCCGGCTGAGGCGGTCTGACTCTTGCTTATGACTGACCCCATGGGTGTCCTAGCGTTGATCTGTCGACCGCCCGGCCGGGCACGCAGCAAGCGCTGCCGCCGGACGGACGTGACCTGATAGGAGCCTGGAGCCGACTCACCAAAGCGTCCCCGTGACAGTCCTGTCCGTCCGACCGGCGACAGCGTGCATCCCACGCTACCGACCGGAAGGAACACCGTGCACATCAGCGAGCAACCCAGATCCGGGCATGTCGTGATCGGCGTCGACACGCACAAGCACGTGCACGTCGCCGCTGTGATGGACACCATCGGCGGGATCCTGGCCACTCTGACCATCCCCACCGACACCGGCGGCTTCCAGCAACTGGCGGACTGGGCCGCCTCGTTCGGTACGATCCTGGCCTTCGGGATCGAGGGCACCGGCTCCTACGGCGCCACGTTGGCCTCGTTTCTGCGCAGGGCCGGCCACAAGGTGGTCGAGGCCGGCCGCCCGGATCGGCGGCTGCGGCGCATGAACGGCAAGTCCGACACCCTGGACGCCGAGAACGCCGCCCGCGCCGTCCTGGCCGGCTTCGCGACGGCCACCCCGAAGACCGCCGACGGCGAATCCGAGATGATCCGCCAGCTCAAAATCGCCCACGACCAGGCAGTCGAACAACGCGCCGCGGCGATAGTCACGATCAAGGCGATGCTCGTCCACGCCCCGGACGCCCTACGCCGTGAGACCGCGGGTAAGACGCAGATCACCCTGGCACGACACCTCGCCGGCCTGCGCCCCCGCCACCTGGACACCCCCGAGGACGCGCTTCGCCACACCCTGCGCACGCTCGCCAAGCGGTGGCAGTACCTGGACGCCGAGGCCAAAGAACTGACGAAGATGATCGCCGACCTGGTCCAACGGACTGCCCCACAGCTGCTCGAGTCCTTCGGCATCGGCGTGGACACCGCCGCGGAGATCCTCGTCGTGACGAGCGACAACCCAGAGCGGATCAAGTCCGAGGCCGCCCTCGCCAAGCTCGCCGGCATCGCCCCCGTGCCCACCGGTTCCGGCATGACCAGCGGCAGGCATCGCATCAACCACGGCGGCCACCGCCAGCTCAACGCGGCGATCTACCGAACCGTCATCGTCCGCATGCGGTTCCACCAGCCCACGATCGACTACGTCGCCCGCCGCACCACCGAGGGCAAGACCAAACGGGAGATCATCCGCTGCCTCAAACGCTATGTCATCCGCGAGGTCTACCACCTGCTCCGACCGGCCCCACGAACAGTCTCCGCCGCGAGTTGACAACTATAGGAGCGT
>NZ_JBVJLD010000117.1:0-1462 GCF_055584905.1 Kitasatospora sp. NPDC088742
CAGGGTGAGCAGCCAGCGCTTCACCTCCACGCCGACCTGGCCGCCGCCGAAGCCGCCGATCCCGTCCGAGGCCACCACCCGGTGGCAGGGCACCAGTAGGCAGAGCGGGTTGGCCCCCATCATCTTGCCGACGGTGCGGGCGGCGGCCCAGTCGCCCTCGTCCAGTTCGTCGAACGCCCCGCTGCGGGTGGCGAGTTCGCCGTAGGTGACGGTCTTCCCGAACGGGACCTCGCGCTTGAGGGTCTCCAGCACCACCCGGTGCGGGCCGGTCGCGAGGCGCCAGTCGAGCGGCAGCTCCAAGTCCCGCCGGTTCCCCGCGAAGTACTCGTCGACCCGGGAGCGCACCAGCGCCACCCGGTCCTGGTCCGCGCACTCCGGCAGCCCGGCGGGCAGCCCCGCCACCGCGTCACCGTGGTACGAGACCGCGGCCACCCCCTGGTCGCTGACGGCCAGCCGGACGGGCCCGCTCGGCAACGGCGTCGGCACGGTCACCCAGGAGATCGACATGCCCGCACGGTACCTCTCGCGGCCCCGCCCCGTCAGCGCTTCTCCCCAGGCACCCGCTCCCCACGCCCCCGCGCGTTGCGCGGCGCCGCCCGGCACCACCAGGTATCAAGAGAAAGGCCATCAAATCGGTATATAAGGAGCAGCCGCATGCCGGTCCTCACCCCACCACCGATGCTCACCGCCGGCAGCTCCGCCCTGATCGCCGAGATCGAGGCGTACCTCCGCTCCCTCCCGGCCCCCGCCCGCCTGGCCGTCCCGTACGTCTGCCCGCTCGGCAGCGTGCTGCGCCCCTGGCACGCGGGCTTCCCGCTCCCCGCCCCCACCCTGCTCGACCGGCTGCTCCGCAGGCCCGCGCGACCGGCCCCCGTCAGCGTCGCCGACCACCTCGCCCTGACCGCCCGTTACCTGACCACGGCCGGCTGGGTGCAGGGCACCATGTGGGACGACCGGGGCCGGGTCTGCCTGCTCGGCGCGCAGGCGGCGGTGCTCGCGCACGGCTTCGGCACGGCGGCCGAGGCGCGGCGCGGCCGGGTCCAGGTGATGGAGGTGCTGCACTCCGACGGACACTGCGTCAGCTCCCCCGACGAGTTCAACGACGCCCCTGGTACGAGGCTCGCGGACGTCCACCGCGTGCTCGGAAGGGCCGAACTGCGCGCCCGTACACTCGGTGTCTGAGCCCTGTCGGCAGACCCGCCGACCGCGACCGGAGGGAGCACCCAGCGATGAGCCAGGCCGTGCACAGCGCCGCCGTGCAGGACGAGAAGAGCCGCCGCAAGCAGATGTGGCTGCGGGCCAGCTTCTACATCGCCGGGACCCACCTGTTCGCCGGGTTCGTGATCCTGCTCTTCGCCCTGGGCAACCGGCACTAGGGCCTGTTTCGAAAGTGCTGGTCACAGCCACTCGTTGATGGCTGCGACCAGCACGGTCGCTTCGTAGCGGACGGCGAGTTTGTCGA
>NZ_JBVJLD010000119.1:0-1412 GCF_055584905.1 Kitasatospora sp. NPDC088742
CTAGTACTGCAACGGTGCTTATTGTGACGAGGCTTCAGCTCTTGGGCTGTGGCCTCGTCTCTTGTAGTGGCTGGTCCGGGCCTGATGCTGGCGTCGGCGGCGCCATCGGGACCAGTGCAGGACATGGTCGATGCTGCGGCGGACAGGCCGGGTGAGGTGCGTGATCAGCCGGCGGATCTCGGGGACGGTGAGGGGTATCAGGTCTGGCGTTCGAGCAGGTCCGGCCCCCTTTCGAGGTGCTGGGCGCGCATGACGGTGAGGTAGGCATGGGCGGCCATGGCGAGAGTGATGTGCCGGTACCAGCCCTGATGGCGGCGGACCTGGTAGTCGTCCAGGCCGCACTGGCCCTTCGCGCTCTGGAAGCATTCCTCGATCGCCCAGCGGGCGCCCGCGACGGCGATCAGCTCGTTGAGTGTGGCGTCGGCGGGTGCGTAGGCGATGTAGTAGGCGATCCTCGTGGGATCGGTGATGCCGCGGCGGGCCAGGACCCAGTGCCTGCGGTCGGGGCGATGCCAGGGCCGGACCTCGATGCGGGCCCAGTCGTAGACCCGCGGGCCGTGGGCGCCGTCGCCGCAGGATCGGCGCTTCCACTTCTGCCGTGGCAGGTCCGCGACCAGGTCGTGCAGCCGATGGTCCATAGCCTGCCAGGTGACCACGGTGTCGTGGCGGGTGGTGGCCACGACGTGGAAGACGTCGGCCTGCTCCAACTCGTAGCGCCAGCCCTTGCTGTAGCCGTAGCCGGCATCCGCCGTCACCCACCGGAACGGGATCTCGTCGTCGATCGCGCGGCGGACCATCGCCCTCGCGAGCTGGACCTTGGTGGCGAACTCGACCTCGTCGTCGATCCCCGCCGACCGGCAGCGTTCGCGGTCATCCGTCCAGGACCTCGGCAAGTAGAGCGCCCGGTCGATCAACGTTCGGCCCAGCCTGCTCGAGTAGGCGAGGAAGACCCCGACCTGGCAGTTCTCGGTGCGGCCCGCGGTTCCGGAGTACTGCCGCTGGACGCCGGCCGACCGAACGCCCTTCTTCAGGAAGCCGGTGTCGTCCACGATCAGCACGCCGCCGGGATCGGCCAGGTGCTCGACGGCGTACTGGCGTACGTCGTCGAGCACCGCCTCCGCGTCCCAGTCGATGCGATTCAGCAGGCGTTGGATCCGGTCCGGTCCGTCATGACCGGCTTCCTCAGCCACGGTCCAGCCGTTCTTGCGCTCCAACGGCGCCAACAGACCCCGCATGTACGCCAGAGCCGACTCCCGTGACTCGCTCCGCGCGAACCGGTGCGCAAACCGCTCATGCAACCCGGCCAACCCGTCCGACCAGCGACGAGCATCGACGTCAGATATGTCCCCACCCATGAACAGTCCAACGAGCAAACCCAACAGCAGTCACGGTAAGCACCGTTGCAGTACTAG
>NZ_JBVJLD010000120.1:0-1243 GCF_055584905.1 Kitasatospora sp. NPDC088742
GAAGAGCAGCGCGACGAAACTGCCGACGAAGGCCGCCGGGCGGGCCCGCACCGAGGCGACGGCCAGGCCGAGGCTGCTCATGCCGCCACCGCCGAACCGGTGGCGGCGGCACGGGCGGTGAGGCGCAGCAGGTGGTCGGAGACGGTCTGCGGGTCGGGGCGCTCCAGCGCGGAGACCAGCAGGCCGTCGGCGAGGAAGAGCACCCGGTCCGCGTGCGAGGCCGCCACCGGGTCGTGGGTGACCATCACCACCGTGGCGCCCAGCTCGTCCACCGCCCGGCGGAGCAGGCCCAGCACCTCGTGCGCGGTCCGGGCGTCCAGTGCGCCGGTCGGCTCGTCCGCGAAGACCACCTCCGGGTCGGTGACCAGGGCGCGGGCGATGGCCACCCGCTGCTGCTGGCCGCCGGAGAGCTGGTGCGGGCGGCGGCCGCCGTGCTCCGGCAGGCCGACCCTGGCGAGGAGTTCGTCGGCGCGGCGGCGGTCCTGGCGGGCACCGGCCAGGCGCTGCGGGAGGAGGACGTTCTGACGGACGGTCAGGGAGGGGAGGAGGTTGAAGGACTGGAAGACGAAGCCGATGCGGGTGCGGCGCAGCCTGGTCAGCTTGTTCTCGCCGAGGGTGGCCAGGTCGGTGCCGCCGAGCAGCACCTGGCCGGCGTCCGGGCGGTCGAGGCCGGCGGCGCACTGGAGGAAGGTGCTCTTGCCGGAGCCGGACGGGCCCATCACCGCGGTGAAACCGCCCCGGGGCAGCACCAGGTCGATGCCGCGCAGGGCCTGCACGGAGCCGAAGCGGCGTTGGACGCCGCGTAGTTCGACGGCGGCGGGGTGGTCGTGGTGGGTGGCCATCGGGGTCCTTCCGGGGCGGGATCTTCGGCGCTTACCAACCTAGGAACGCCGCGGCCTCGGGACCATGGAGTCCCCTGGCGTCCCTCGGGTGGGGATAACCCCCGGACGTGGTTGCGCCCCTGCGGGGGCGCGGGGAACTGCGCGCTGGGGAACGGCAGCGCGTGCAACTGGCTCACTTGCCCCGATCTCACGCTGGGCCGCCTTCCGATTCGCGCCCGCGCGGCGGAGCCGCAGATCAGCAGAGCCTTGCGCCCCTGCGGGGCGCAAGCCGGTGCACCTGCGCGGTGACCAGTCGGCGGACGGGGCGGTGGGGGGTGGTGGGACTGGCTATGGTGGGTCGGTCTGGCTGTTGCGATGCGTTCGGAGGCGGTATGTCGGCGACCCGGTACACCTACCTGGGG
>NZ_JBVJLD010000121.1:0-1063 GCF_055584905.1 Kitasatospora sp. NPDC088742
AACTTAAGCGCCAGTAAACGGCGGTGGTAACTATAACCATCCTAAGGTAGCGAAATTCCTTGTCGGGTAAGTTCCGACCTGCACGAATGGCGTAACGACTTCTCGACTGTCTCAACCATAGGCCCGGTGAAATTGCATTACGAGTAAAGATGCTCGTTTCGCGCAGCAGGACGGAAAGACCCCGGGACCTTTACTATAGCTTGATATTGGTGTTCGGTTCGGCTTGTGTAGGATAGGTGGGAGACTTTGAAGCTGTGACGCCAGTCATGGTGGAGTCGTCGTTGAAATACCACTCTGGTCGTGCTGGATGTCTAACCTGGGTCCGTGATCCGGATCAGGGACAGTGTCTGGTGGGTAGTTTAACTGGGGCGGTTGCCTCCTAAAGAGTAACGGAGGCGCCCAAAGGTTCCCTCAGCCTGGTTGGCAATCAGGTGTTGAGTGTAAGTGCACAAGGGAGCTTGACTGTGAGACCGACGGGTCGAGCAGGGACGAAAGTCGGGACTAGTGATCCGGCGGTGGCTTGTGGAAGCGCCGTCGCTCAACGGATAAAAGGTACCCCGGGGATAACAGGCTGATCTTCCCCAAGAGTCCATATCGACGGGATGGTTTGGCACCTCGATGTCGGCTCGTCGCATCCTGGGGCTGGAGTAGGTCCCAAGGGTTGGGCTGTTCGCCCATTAAAGCGGTACGCGAGCTGGGTTTAGAACGTCGTGAGACAGTTCGGTCCCTATCCGCTGTGCGCGTAGGAGTGTTGAGAAGGGCTGTCCCTAGTACGAGAGGACCGGGACGGACGAACCTCTGGTGTGCCAGTTGTCCTGCCAAGGGCATGGCTGGTTGGCTACGTTCGGGAGGGATAACCGCTGAAAGCATCTAAGCGGGAAGCCTGCTTCGAGATGAGCACTCCCACCTCCTTGAGAGGGTAAGGCTCCCAGTAGACGACTGGGTTGATAGGCCGGATGTGGAAGCCCTGTAAGGGGTGGAGCTGACCGGTACTAATAGGCCGAGGGCTTGTCCTCAGTTGCTCGCGTCCACTGTGTTGTTCTGAAACAACGACCCCACCCCG
>NZ_JBVJLD010000122.1:0-1025 GCF_055584905.1 Kitasatospora sp. NPDC088742
AAATTTGCCTTTCGACTAAAAGATAAATTGTTAACGCTTCCATATTTTGAGAAGCACCCAGACTTGATTGAATTACATGATGCAGGACTTGGCAGAAATGCAGTGACAGCCTTCTATAAGCATCCAACCGCAACTGAAACCGTTGTGTTAATCAGTCACTTCGATACCGTGCATACAGAGGAATATGGTGAACTAGAGCCGTTAGCCTTTTCTCCAGAAGAACTAACGAAAAAGCTAATGGAACCTAAATACCTAAAAGATTTACCAGAGGCAGCTCGCATTGATTTGGCGTCTGGGAATTATTTATTTGGACGCGGCACAATGGATATGAAAATGGGTCTTGCCTTACACATGCAGTTGATTGAAAAGGCAAGCTTTGAGCAATGGCCGATTAATTTAATTTTAACAACGGTTCCTGATGAGGAAGTCAACTCTGCTGGTATGAGAGCGGCTGTTGTGGAACTGGTGAGACTGCGGGAACAGCATGGCTTAACCTATAAATTATTTTTAAATAGTGAGCCATCGTTTTCACAAGGGCCTTCGGATACGAATGAATATATTTATTCAGGTACAATTGGTAAAATCATGCCTGCTGCTTTGTTCTACGGAAAAGAGACACATGTTGGTGAGCCATTAAAAGGGATGACGGCTCCCTTTATCGCTTCCTATATGACACAGCATATGGAGTGGAATCCCCTTTTCCGTGAAACAGATTTAGGCGAAAGCACACCACTACCCGTCTCTCTACAATTAAAAGATTTAAAAATGGAGTATTCTACACAAACACCATACCGTGCGGCGGCGCTTTACAATGTCTTTTTGTTAAAACGTACAGCGGCTGAGGTGATGGCTATTTTTGAGGAAGTTGCGTTACAGGCAATGGCTGCTTGCAATGCGCACTATCAGGACATTTGTACACGCGAAAATGTGCAGGGTGTGGGCAAGGTAAAGGTCTTACGCTACGAGGCATTATTGGAGCATGCGATCCATAAGTTAGGAGCTGAGGAAGTACAAGCGATTAAGCA